>CAIXSY010000079.1 GCA_903922175.1 uncultured delta proteobacterium
CGGAAAGTTTTTTCACTTAGCCTTGAACTCCCGCTTGGCCATGGCCTTGCGCTCTTCGACCTCGACTTTGACGTTTAAGCCTAAATCTAAGGGGAATTGACCAAGGCCGAGCGGGAGTTCAAGGCTAAGTCCAATAGAGAAACATTAGTTTTGAGTGAAAAAACTTATTGGACGAGGTACTAGCGAAACACACATTGAAATGAGTACTGTTTTCCCGTGCACCTGCACCTGTACGTTTAGGGATAAATCATAAACTGGCCCATTTTCGATAACTTTATTCATTCCAGGATTCCAGCTGACATCATTTCACCCGTTTGACAAATCCTCCCCTTCCCCGTTTACTAGTACCCATGCCCCTCTCCCCAACACAGCGATCATACCTCGCAGCGATCTCAGCTAACATCTGCATCGCCTGCGCCTGGCTGACCCCAGGGAGCACTCTTTGTGCACTGCTCGGCTGGCTCGGCGCCTTTCTCTATGTCGTCTTCCTCCACAGCTCAGAGAAACGCTACCTCCCCGCCTTTGTCGGCGGCATGCTTCTCAACCTGATCGGATTTTATTGGCTAAACGACACCATCGTTCTTTTCGGGGGCTTTCCACCGATCATTGGCGCGCTGCTTTTCCTACTCTATGCCGCCGCTTCCTCGCTGCAGTTTGTCGTTACGGTATTTCTCTTTCAGCGCCTTCCCTCGGCTGGGTTGCCGCGCCTCGCACTCGCATGGACCGTAAGCGAGTTTATCACCCCACGCATCTTCCCCTGGTGTCTTGGGCACACGCAGCTTGCCTTCAGTGAACTAGCCCAGATCGCCGAGCTCGGGGGGCCTTTGATGATCACCTTTCTTGTGCTTTGGGTCGCCGAAGAGCTGTATGAATCATGTCGCTCTAGCAGACTTAAGTTATCACTGTGCCTAGCCCTGATTGCACTTAGCATAGCATGCCTATTCGGCATGCAGCGCATCAATACCTTCACAAGCGCTGAGGCTACCTCCCCGAGCCTTAAAATAGCCGTGCTGCAAGCCAATATTATTGACATCCAAGAGAGAGACAACGTCAGGTATTTCTCGATAGACACGGCACGCTATCTCGAGATGAGCCGCAAAATCGCGGCTCCCGATACGCTTATAATCTGGCCGGAGAGTGCCCTCATGCCTGATTTTAGACATGGAAGCCTGATCCCGAACTTTGTTTCTTCAGTTGCAGAGTCGAGCGAACTAAGCAAACTCCCCAGCGATGTTCCACTCCTCGTAGGAACGGTTATGATTGATCGTTCTCGCCACTTTTATAACAGCGCCCTCGGAATCTTCCCTGATGGCTCCATCGCTGCTCCCTATCACAAGCGCATTCTTATGCCATTTGGCGAATTCACACCTCTCACGTCCGATACCTTCCCCTCAACGCTACTCCCCAAAGAGCTTCGCAACTGGCTTCGCCAGGTTAATGCCAGCGCCGGTGAATTCAACGCTGGCTCCGAGGCTGCAGTCTTTAGCTACCCAGCCAGCATTGCCCAACCTTCACTAGGTGACGTCAAGGTCTCGCCGCTTATCTGCTATGAAGATGTAATCCCTGCCCCCGCCCGCGAATCCGTCCTTAAGGGAGCAGAACTGCTAGTTAATATTACGAATGATACCTGGTTTGGGAATACGGTCGCCCCCCGTCAGCACCATCTTATCGCCTCATTTCGGGCGATTGAGAACCGGCGCTACTTGGTACGCTCGACCAATAGCGGCCTGACCGCGGTGGTCAACGCCTTGGGTCAAACAGTTTCTCAGCTACCCCCATATTCAGAAGGAACACTCCTAGCGAAGGTGCATCTAATTAGTTATAAAACTATCTATACCCGTTTTATCGGGGATCGGATCTGGTGGGGGCTCACGTTGGTGACCCTCTGCATGCTAGTGGTTTCTGCATGCAGAGGAAAAAAATCTGCCTAAATGCCGATCTCCTTCTCATCATCATGCTGGAGCAGACATAACAATGAAAAAGATCTTTCTTGCCCTTTCTCTCGTACTCTCTCTCGGTGCTTGCAGTCAGCCACAAGGCGGACCTGATAAAACCGTAGGCGGCGCTGTGCTTGGCGCCGCATGGGGTGCTGGTGCCGGAGCTGTCGTCGGCCATCAAGTTGGCAACACTGGAGCGGGCGCTGGTGTAGGCGCTGGGTTAGGTGCGGCCGCTGGCGTGATGGCCGGTATTGGCCTCGATACGACCGATGCAGCCCAAGTGCACGAAGAAAAGATGTTGGCCTCGCTTAAGATGCAAAATTTGGCCAATCAACGCAGTATTGAACTTCTCCAAGCAACGCTCGACAACGCCATCGCCACTAACGCTGTCGGCGGCGTCTACCAGGTGTTCTTTGATCCGGAAGCCACGAGCATGCGCGCCGGTGCGATCGCCAACCTCGAAGTTATCGCCGATTCTATTAAGGCGAGCCCCGCGGCATCGATCGTCAACGTTGTTGGTCACTCAGACGATTCCGGCAAACCCGAGTACAACGATCGCTTAGCCGAGGCCCGCGCACGTTCGGTCAGCGCCTACCTTGCCGCACGCGGGATGAGCATGGATCAGATTCGAGTCAAGAGTTTCGGCGCTCAACGTCCGATCGCCTCAAACAGCACCGAGGCTGGCCGCCAGCTAAATCGCCGCGTGGATATTTATATCTCGAGGTAGCCCAATGCGGGACGCTTTTATCATCGACGCCGTTCGCACCCCTCGTGCCCGCAGGAAGGGCAAATTCACAGGCGTGCATCCAGTCGATCTGCTCACCTACCCGCTAAACTCAATCGTTGGGCGTAACCACGTTGCCCCGGCCAGTATCGAGGATGTGGTGATCGGCTGCGTCACGCAGTGTGGGGAGCAAGCGTGGTGTGTCGCCCGCGCCGCGGTCTTGGCTGCCGGCTGGCCATACACAGTCCCGGCCACAACGATCAACCGGCTCTGCGCATCGAGTCAGCAGGCAGCTAACTTCGTCGCCCAAGGAATTCAAAGCGGCGCCTACGATCTAGCACTGGCGGGTGGTCTTGAGCACATGACCCGCGTGCCGATGTTTTCCGACAGCGGTGGACAAGAGAGCCCGCTCCTTAAAAAACATCATCCCGACCTTGTCCAACAAGGTATGGCTGCCGAATTGGTAGCCGAAAAATATGGATTTACCCGTCTGCAGTTAGACGAGTTTTCAGTGCAGTCGCAACGCAAGGCCAAGCAGGCTCGAGACGAAAAACGCTTTAGCCGAAGCTTAATCCCCATTTCCTACACCGACGAACAGGGCACCCCCTCCACGTTGGATTTTGATGATGGCGCGCGCCCTGAAACCAACATGCAGGCACTCAGTGGCCTAAAAACGGTCTTCAAAGAGAACGGTCTTATCACGGCCGGGAACTCTTCAGCGATCGTCGATGGCGCCTCCGCACTCCTCTTAGCAAGTGAATCCAAAGCCAAAGAGCTTGGCCTTCGGCCGCGCGCGCGCATTGTCGCAGCCGCTGTCATCGGTTCAGATCCGCGCCTCATGCTTACCGGACCGATCGAAGCCTCCAAGCAGGTACTAAAACGGGCCGGGCTTCCTACAGCAGCAATCGATCTGTGGGAGATAAACGAGGCCTTTGCCCCTATTCCACTAGCGACGATACGCGAACTAGGTATCGATCCGCTCAAGGTCAACGTCAATGGTGGAGCAATTGCGCTTGGCCATCCTCTGGGGGCAAGCGGCGCCATACTTATCGGCACGGCCATGGACGAACTCGAACGCACATCGAAGCGCTACGCTCTGATCACAATGTGCATCGGACTAGGAATGGGAACGGCGACGATTATTGAACGCCTCTCGTAAGTTCCACTCGCAGCTGCTTTTTAAATACACTTCAGAATTTATACTGCACTTCTAAGTACGGACCGAATAGTTTCTTTGGCTCCAGCGCCTTTGCCTCGGCTTCTATGCCCGGGGGAAGAGCGGGAGTGCTCGGGCTTGACGACTGTTCCCAGTAATCGTCGAAATAAGAGAAAGAGACACCACCAATAATGTTGAACTTAGGATGCTCGCTCCATAATCTTGAAAAATTTACACCGAGCTGCGCTGAACCACCAATCCCGTTATCCCCGTTCACACGACCATACCTTACGCCCCCCAAAAGGGTGCCTACCAGGTAGCCACCGAATACCCTATAATCTACATTGACATCCGCTCGAAGCGAATTATCGCTGGTTGAGGCCACTAAAAATTCCACCTTACAATTCGGAAACGGAATCGAAGCAGCAACCCCGCCGCCCAATTCGCCAAATGGGTCGAGTGTCTTCGAATGAGGTTCAGAAGTATTATTGAACGACGACCAAATTCCGAATACTATAAAAATGCCAGGAAACTCACTTGCCGGCCCTGTCCCAGCTCCAAAAAGGGTACGTGAATTAGCTTGAGTAACCTCAGGCGTTACCACAATCGGTGGACCAAGCGGAATTTTGCTTCCATCGGGCGCAGTCGCATAAAGTGAGATACTCACCGGAACGTCAAGACCGTGTATATGATCCCCCAAATGCTCAGTCACGAAAGCCCAATTTCCGCTATCGGTGGTGTAGCTCACCTCCCAGCGCCCGCGTGTGAAACCAACTCCTTGACCCGGCTTGCCTCCATCAAGTACCTCCGCTGGTCCTCCTTGAAACGAAACGGTTCCCTGAAATCCAGGTCTGGAGCTAAGCGGACCAAGGCCAAGATTTTTGCCAAATTCGGAGATGGTGTCGAACGTTCCACTTGTCATGCTACCGAGTAGTGCCGGAGAAGGCTCCCACCGTTCAAGCATTTTCGTTGTCGGTTCGAATCCGTTTGCCGGGGGCGTAGCACTCTTGTCTTGCGAAAACACATCTGGTGCGGCAGTAAGAGTACCCAGAGCTAGCACGTTACAAAAGCGTCTAAGGTTAGAAGAAAATCTAGAGGGCTCACCTTTTGGGGGTTGCCCATTCTGGGTTACGTTTGGCTTGGCGGGATTCGTCGGGTACATCAGAAACTCCTACAGCTACAGATTTACTAGGCTCGTTCTTTCTCAAATGAGTATTTCCAAGGCACTGCACAACATTCCAGAGATCTCTGAAAGAAAACGCACCGTGCATGGGAAAGAACTTATTTGGAGTAGGACTAGTCTACTGTGAACGATCTCAGTAGGCAATCCAATCTGGCTTTGAGAAGTATAACGAGGACGCGGGCTTAAGCAAGTAAAAAAGAATTTAAACTATTCAGCCCTGCCGGGGGGGGCACAATAAACGCTACATTTCACACGGAGATACGTTGGGCTGAGCTCCATTCGACTCGGTCGCAGGCTCCATCGCTCAGGGCCGAATGCAGCCGTAGCTGCAGCTGATGCAGACAGCAGATAGCTGACTGCAGATCTCAGATAGCAGATTACAGGATGCAGATAGTATGCAGGATGCTCGACTCTCTCTTCCACGCGAATGCGCGGATCGGTTCAACAACAAGTATTTACCGCTCAACTCAGGATCTACCCTTCTTTCGCCCATCATAATCAATCGCCAGCCGCTCGCACTGCGGCAGGAGTTTGGGAAGCTCAGCCAGTGCATCACGGTTTAATGCCGCGTAGAGCACCTGAAATAACTCTTCGAGCGAGTGCTCGGCCAAAACCGTCACCGGAACTTTGGTAAACTCCTGCCCCACCCCTTCACTGTACATCCCAAAAACGAGTGGTGTCTCAAATGCGCGGCGGCGAAGCTCGGCGGCAGCTTCTGCCTGCTTCTCTGGATCACTTGCTCGGCAATGCTCAAGGCCGACAAGCTTCCCGTCCATCGCTCCCTTGCGTCCGAGCATACGTTCATCACCGATGCCGTTCGGCCCCCCGAGGGAGTGTCCGAGACATACGGTGAGCCATTTCCGTGGAAAGGGCGCATTGCGTTTGCGGTTCAATTCGATGCCGGCGGCAAAGCTATACCCTTCACGCGAGATTCCGAGAAAATCCCACGGCCCACCGTTAGGAGCAACGCGGTACCAATCCGTCACCTCCTGATCCAAAAGGCCTAGAAAGTCCCACAGATCTTTAAACTGTCGCTTCATCATCTCGAAAAAAGAGACCCAGACCTGGTAGTCCGCCTCAGTCTTTACCTGGAGCTGTGCGCCTTTAAGCTTCTGCACCTGATCAATGCGCTTCAGAAAGGCGTGATACGACTGGCCAAGACGCGCGCGCGCCTCACGCAGCCCAGCTTCACGCGCGGCCTGCTCCTGCGCCGCACGGAGCTTATCCTCAGGCGTTGGCTCCCTCGCTGTAGCAGGGCGCTCTGCCGCCGGAGGAGGTGTGGACTGCTGCCTGTCTCTGGTTAATTTGGGACTCATAGCTCCATTTTCGCACGACTACAAATCCTTCGCGACTGCAAAATGCAAAAAGGGCCACCTTCAAACATGTGAAGATGGCCCTTATCATAGAAATGCCTATGGGATCGCGACCTTACCAGCGCCCCCCACGATCTCCTCCACCGCCGCGATCACCGCCGCCGCCACCGCCACGCGGGCCACCACGTCCGCCGCCGCCTCCTCCACCACCACGATAACCGCCTCCACCACCACCTCCGCCGCCGCCGCGGAATCCGCCTCCACCGCCACCACCTTCACGATCCGGCTGAGGACGAGCCTCGGAGACGGTCAATGCGCGACCAGCCAGGTCTTGGCCATTTAAGGCAGCAATCGCCTTCTGCGCATCTTCATCAGTTGCCATTTCAATGAATCCAAAACCCTTACTACGACCCGATGCCCGGTCTTTGATGATATTGATGGTGTCAACAACACCATGCTGATTAAATAGGTCGCGCAGAGCCTGCTCATCAGCACTAAAAGATATATTTCCTACGTAAAGTTTCCTACCCAATGAAGCCTCCTTCGAATTAGCGGACCAGGAAGAGAGGCCACGAGCAAAAAGCTTACCCTGCGAACTCTTTCTAGCCGAACGGTTGAGATACAAGTACATCGCTCGCCGGTCTCGGCGGCAATAATACTTTATATATTACAACAGCCCCCCTTTTGCCCATAAATAAAGTTACGTACAAGGAGGAATCGTAATTGCTCAATAAGTGTGGGTAGGCGAATCGTGAGCGTGCTCGTGGTCGATATAACTGGGGGATTTGAGGGACATTTCGACCAGGACCACGAGCACGAATTATTAAGTTACCGGGACTGAATAAGCAGTTACGCCGAATCGAGCTAACTTTCTAATAATACTGACATTTCGACAAAGACCGTGGGCATAGATAAGCGTTCCCAGATCAGTTTCTTGCCCGCTAGACCAAGTAATGTAACAATCCTGCCCTCGGCACACTTGCGGCGAGTAACATTAAAATGGCGACTTAAACAAGGAAAAGACCAATGAAACAGGATCTTATGGATTACAAAGTAAAAGACATCACCCTCGCTGAATGGGGCAGAAAAGAGATTGAAATCGCCGAGAACGAGATGCCCGGCCTTATGTCCCTACGCCAGGAATACGGAGCAAGCCAGCCACTTAAGGGAGCGCGCATCGCCGGCTGCTTGCACATGACCATCCAAACCGCCGTGCTGATCGAAACCCTGACCAAACTCGGGGCCGAGGTACGCTGGTCGAGCTGTAACATCTTCTCCACCCAAGATCACGCCGCCGCCGCTATCGCCAAGACCGGTATCCCGGTGTTTGCTTGGAAAGGTGAAACACTCGAAGAAGCCGACTGGTGTATCGAACAGACCCTTCTCTTCGGCGACAAAGGGCCGAATATGCTCCTCGATGATGGGGGCGACCTTACCCTCAACGTGCACCAAAAGCACCCCGAACTCCTCAAAGATATCTTTGGCGTCTCCGAAGAGACGACAACCGGGGTGCACCGCCTCTATCAGATGATGACCAAGGAGGAACTCAAAATCCCTGCCTTCAACGTCAACGATTCAGTCACCAAGTCCAAGTTCGACAACCTCTACGGCTGCCGCGAATCACTGGCTGACGGCTTAAAACGCGCCACCGGCGTGATGATCGCCGGTAAAGTAGTTTGCGTTGCCGGTTACGGCGATGTCGGCAAAGGCTGCGCGCAGTCAATGCGCGGCTTTGGCGCACGCGTGCTGATCACCGAGATCGACCCGATTATTGCGCTGCAAGCCGCCATGGAAGGCTACCAAGTTGTGACCATGGAAGAGGCCGCTCCGCTGGCTGACATCTTCGTCACCGCTACGGGCAACATCGACGTCATCACCGAAGCGCACTTCACCAAGATGAAAGATGAGGCCATCCTGTGCAACATCGGCCACTTTGATAGTGAGATCCGTATCGCCTGGCTGGAGAAGAACTCACGCGAGGTCAACATTAAGCCGCAGGTGGATCGCTTCATCCTCTCCGGCGGCCGATCGTTAATCGTGCTTGCACGCGGACGCTTGGTCAATTTGGGTTGCGCTGCTGGGCATCCAAGCTTCGTCATGTCGAGTTCATTTACCAATCAGACGATTGCGCAGATTGAACTCTACACCAAGCGTGGCAAATACGCGGTTGGCGTGCACACCCTGCCCAAGATCCTCGACGAGAAGGTGGCTCGCTTGCACCTCGCCAAACTGGGCGTCAAGCTGACGACGCTCAGCGCCGAGCAGGCCAAGTACTTGAGCATCTCGGTCTCAGGGCCGTATAAGCCGGAGCACTATAGGTACTAGCCTGGTACGCGTTGTGGACTAACAGGTTTTTCCCGTGCACGTGCAGGCTTCGACGTGAGCTCAGCCGAACGTTGCACGGGAAACCCACATTCAACGAGCAGTTACGGGAATGAACAGACCTGGCAATTAAAACCACATGGACACCGGCGATGACTTTCCCTAAGCTATCTCCATGAGCCTACCCAGAAAATGCCGCATCTCCGGCCAAACTTTTCAGGTCAAAGACGAGGACCTGAAATTTTACAGCCAGGTTTCCTCATCCATTTTGCGCTATTAGAGATAATATTGCCCAGGGCTGGCGTATCTCCAAAACATACTTTGGCAATGATTTCGAGTTGGTCCGCATACCCCTAGGGGTCCATTCTTTGCCTATACCGTCCGCAAAAAGTCTTGACGTAAAAAACGCATTGGTGGCGGACGGAGGTCTACCCTTTTCTTGCACCATGCTACAGCCGTTGATAACGCCACAAAAAGGGTAGACCGAGGACCATTCGTTCAAATAGTGTACCGACAAGCAGGTCAAATACTCACGCAAGCAGCCTAGCATAAGGAAAAATAGTGCGTATCTAAATTGTTGGTTTCATGTAATAAAATTCAGCGTGAACTTTTATGCTGCAGAGAACGCAACACCCGAAGAACTTCGGATAGCCAAGCAGTGCGCGCCAACCACAGAGGGTGACGCCTTAGCCTGCCAGATTATTCACCTCTTTCTGGTAACACTCTTCGCAAAGAATATTATTACCCTCCGCTGGAAGCGCCGAGGTAAGCAGCGCTTGTCTACATCTGGCGCATTCAGCTGGCCGAAGGCTATTGGGCCGCCGTAAGAGATATCGAGCATTATGGCGCGCTTCATGCTGACGACGCGGTAGTGGCAGGCGCTGCTGACGATAAAAATTAAGTTAGTGCAGCACAAGCGGATAAAAGAGCTCAAAGCGCGGGATCGTAACCTGCAGAAATTTTCCGCCATTGGCGCGAAAGGTATAGGTGCCTTCCATCCAACCGAAGGGGTCGTTGATAACTGTTCCGCTGCTGTACTCAAAGGATTGACCGGCTTCAAGCACAGGCTGCTCGCCAACAACTCCCGGGCCAACCACCTCTGCTATCTGCACCTCGGCTGAGGTCACCTTCCAGTGCCGTTCCAAAAGTTGAACCGTATCACAGCCTAAGTTCTCAATTTTAACAGTATAACCAAAGGCATACACCCCATTCTGCGGGTCTGAGTCCTTTTTAATAACCTTGGGGCGAACGCTGACACGAATCTGGTGGGTAATTTCGCTATACGGCGGCGTCTTGAGTGTTGCTGCTTTCATGAATCCCTTATTGTCTGCTCTTGGCGTACCATAAGAGTGCGAGGTGCAAAAGGGGATATGTGAAAAATAGTAACTGCTCATTATCCTCGGGCGACCCGCGCATTCGCGCGGAAGACACTGGTACCGCCAGCTCGATCTCTGCCTGCCGTAAGCAGCGATCTGCAGTCGGCTTTCTGCTGACTGCATCAGCTGCAGCTCCGGGCCGCAGCTCCTTTTGACGCCCCGATACCCCCAGAATATGCTTAGCTGCCATGATCAAAGGACTCTCTCTCCTTTTAAGCCTCACCCTCTTCCTTGGTCTTTTTGCACCTATCCGCCAGGCACTAGCCCAGAAAGAGCGCGTCAAGATCGGTGTTATCATCCCTTTAAGCGGCTCTCTGTCACATCGCGGCGATGACATCACCCAAACAGCAGGCGTCATGCAGGAACAATTAAGTCAGCATTCCGCCAAAAACGGCGAAGGGGTGATCTTCATCGGTACACCAAACGTTGAGCACAGCTCAGCTGCTTTTAAAGAGTTTTACAGCACCTTCCTGCGACGCCACCCCAGCGGGCCAAGCTATGAGGCACTCGTGCGCTCAACCTTCGACGCCATCCAGTCAATCACAGACTCCATAGAAGCCGTCGGCCCCTCACCAGCAAAGGTAAAAGAGTACCTAAAAACCTACAAGGCAGACGGCTCACAAGGTATTATCGAATATGACCAAAATGGGGACTTAAAAGATATCGCCTATGCCCTGCGCATCACCACAGCCAGCGGTCATCGGCAGCTTTCGGCGAGTGAAATAGGGGAAGGCAATTCTGAACATTGGCCCTGAGCGAGGGAGCTTGCGACCGAGTCGAAGGGAGCCGAGTGCTGATGCCGTAAAGTTAGCTGACGTTCGGGCGGCTAAGGCAGTCGGCTGCGGCCTGGATCTGCGGCCGATGCAGTCAGCAGAAAGCTGACTACAGATCGCGGATTACAGGTCCTAGGCTCAGCCTCGCTAGCCTTACACATCATACAAGAACTGCACCTGCACCTCGATATCAGGGTGAAGAGAATGGTGCACTGGGCAGGTGTGCGCAGAACGTTCGAGTTTCGTCCGCATATCGGCCGCTATCCCCTTGGGAAGGTGCAGCGTCAGCGGCAGCTTTCCAATGCGCCGCGGCGTATCATTCATATGCTTTTCGACACTGAAGGTACTTCCGCTCAGGTCGATTTGGCTGCGCTCAGCTACTATCCCCATAACGGTAAGCATACAGGCTCCAAGCGCCGCCCCGACGAGATCGGTTGGCGAAAACGAGGAGCCATCGCCATTATTGTCCTTTGGGGCAGCCGTGATGATCTTGGCCCCCGATGGTCCATGCGAAATCTCTATCTTCTTGTTTCCGAGGTATCTTCCTTGCATTGGGACCATATATTGCCTTTCCATCGATACGGACGTTGTCAACAGGATTAAGTCCCCCTATTCTGCCCCTTTTTGCACTTTTGCCAAGCCCCCGCCGTGAGTTGAAGTTATTGCTGACTTTGGTATAGTCATCAAGGTAGTACGACCTTCCCCATGCCGTTGTAGCTCAGTTGGTAGAGCAGCTGATTCGTAATCAGCAGGTCACGCGTTCGAGTCGCGTCAACGGCTCCAAGTCCCTGAACATGAAAAAAGATAGAACCTGCAATAGTATCGATGATAAAAATCCTACGTTTACACCGCCGCTTAAATGGGCCGGTGGCAAGCGCTGGCTCGTACCGACCCTGCGCACCATACTCGCTCCACTCGCCTCGCGCCGCCTGGTTGAGCCCTTTGTTGGCGGTATGGCCGTAACCTTAGGCTTAAACCCAAAATCGGCGCTACTTAACGATAACAACCAGCACCTGATCCACTTCTTCCTCTGGCTACAGAAGGGACTGCAGATAAATATCGAGATGAGAAACGAGCGCCAAGCCTTCGACAAGGCACGAGCACGCTTTAACGAACTCACGCGAACAGGGAAAAGCACCAGCCGCACGGCGGCTGAACTCTTCTACTATCTTAACCGCACCTGCTTTAACGGATTATGCCGCTTCAACAGTAAGGGCGGATACAACGTTCCCTTTGGCCGCTATAGCAAGATCAACTACGTTGAAGATTTCAGACACTACAAGCCGCTGCTAAAAAACTGGGAGTTTTGCTGCGGAGACTTTGAGGAGCTGCGCCTACGCCCAAGCGACGTGATCTACGCCGACCCACCGTATGATGTTGAATTTACCAAATACTCCAAAAATGACTTTCGCTGGGATGACCAGGAACGCCTCGTTGAATGGCTGAGCAGAGCGAAAGGACCAGTTATCGCTTCTAATCAAGCAACCGACCGCATCCTGCGGCTCTACCGCAAGAACGGCTTTCGCATTCGTAAGCTCTCTGCACCGCGACGCATCGCCTGCAACGGCAACCGCGATCGCGTCGAGGAGATGCTGGCGCTTAAGGGATTTTAATTCTACCCTTTTTTATACTTAGCGCGGCCACAACGTGAGGTATTCAGCACGATATTATCTAGCGAGGCGCTGCCTCAGACCGACGAGCGTTGATCTGTAATCTGCTTTCAGAGATCTGCTGGCAGCTTTCCGCTGACTGCATCTGATGCAGCTGCAGCTTTCGGCCCCAGCCCACGGCCTTAGCCGTAGCTCCTGATGAGGCAATAGACG
>CAIXSY010000080.1 GCA_903922175.1 uncultured delta proteobacterium
GGACAGGCCGGCCGCCCCCGTTCCTCGGGGGCCGTTAAGATTTTCTGCGGACGGTAAATACAACCCCTCCCGCCGAATATACTCCTCCACCTTCGGTAAAACGCAGCCCTCCAACGGCTCACCCCGCGCAAGCATTTCGCGCACCTCTGAGCTTGCGCCTGGAACTTCAATCTGAATCAGCTTCACCCTCGGCGGCAGGTCGGCTGGGTTAAAAGCCACCCCCGGGCGGGTTAGCGCCGCAAAGCGCAGGTTACCCCATACCCAACTTCCACGCTCCCACGTGGATTGAATCTGCGATGCCTGGCGCGCTCCTCCTGCAAAAAGATCTGCGCCTATGGCGTGCCAAACCTCACCACACTCGTCGTAGCGCCGATCGAGCTGCCAGGTACGCGTAAACTCGGGCAAACTCAAATCGAAGAGGTCAACTCGCACTCGCAGCAACCCTTCGAAACCAAGCTCAACCAACCTGGCACGGTGTCGGGCATCGATACCATCAACACTCAACTTATCTGGACGATGGCCACAAGGAACAACAACGACCTCATCAAAATGTCGGCTAAGCTCGTCGGCGATGCGGCGGTGGCTTAACAGCGGTGGGTTAAAGCTGCCCCCAAAGACGATGATGGTTTTAGCGCCATTCATATCAGCTATTTGGCTCCGTCGGGAACCAAACTCCGCAAAGACTCGAGTTCGCGCTCGAACCCGCCGGAAAGGATGGGGAAACGGCACCATGTTTTAGGATCGAGGCTCTCGTCATCAAGATGGAATGACGGCGCATAGCGCTCACGCTTCCATTGATTACGACACCACAATCGAAAGAAGCGCTCCACCCAGAGCCGAAGATCAGCAGCACGGTGGTGCGGAAACTCAACACGCATACGTTCGAAAACCTCGCCCGGTGTTTGACGATCAAGTATTGCGGCGCGCTCAATACGATCCAGAATATCGTACGGCATCAGATCTGCCTCATCGGTCTGCTTTGAACCTGCGGGACGAAGCTCCGCCGTTGGCTGCTGCGCATTAACGAGGCTTAGTGCCACAATCGGTCCCACCCCCTGAGGTCCGATCTTCTCCATCCAGCAGAGCCAGCGACGAATAAAAGCTTTATCGACGCCGCCCAACGGACTTAAGCCGCCGGAGGTGTCGCCATCCATGGTGGCGTAACCTACCGCTGCCTCCGATCGGTTACTCGTCGCCAACAGAAGTGCTCCGCGCAGATTAGCCAACATCCACACCCCGGGCGAGCGCACCCGCGCCTGAATGTTTTGCAGAGCGATGTCATCCTGTTCCCAGCTAAGATGCCGTCCGATCGCTTTTTCGATGAGGACGCGATAACTCTGCGCAACCTCTTCAAGCTCAAGATTGATAAACTCGGCACCGATTGCCTGGGCCACACCCTGGGCAGCATCGTGGGTCACCTTTGAGCTATTGGCGGTCGCTTGATAAACCGTCAACAGCAACGCCTGTACCAGAGATCGAGGGCTCCTCTCCTGAAGCGGCTTAAGCCAGGGAAGTTTCGCCAGAAACCCGCTCATCCCCAGCTCTGCCGTGCCTAACTGCACCATCAGGTGCACCAAACAGCTCACCGTCGCCGAGTCAGCCCCGCCACTAATCGAGACGACATAGCCGTGCGAACGGCTTTTGCGCAGATAATCGTAAAGCGCCAGCGCTTCAGCGCGAGAGAACTCCTCACATTTGACATCAGGACCCTGCTCCCAAGTGCTCTGGGGCACTGGCTTTGCCGCCGTTTTTAGGTCGACGAAGGTAAAGGGCACGTAAACGCACTGAGCGCCGATCGCTTCAAGCTGCGGCGCATAACTGCCCGAGCGCGCACGCGCGCCTCGCGTAATATCGAGGTCAATCAGCGCACTGGTGAGCACAAAATCGGCGAACGAAAGCCTTGGCCCGACCGCCATCAGCTCTCCAGCCGAAGCGATAAGCGCGCCACCGTCATAGATCGTACGCCCGCTCTCGTTACCCAAAAGGTTAGCGTAGACATAGCTCACCCCAAAAGCACGCGAGCCCTCAGTCACAAAACGCTTGCGCACTTCAAACTTGCCAAAAGCAAAATGGCTGGCGCTGGGATTTAAGATAATATCGACCCCTTTAAGCGCCAGATCGGCTCCCGGACGCCGCGCCACCCAGGCATCCTCACAGATCTCAAAACCAACCTTGACTCCACCCAAGTCAAAAAATATCTCCCCCAGGGGGAGCGCCACAGCGTCGACCTCAGTACTAGTTACGAGCCCCGACGGCCACGCCTTGAACCAACGTGGCTCATAGTGAATCCCCTCACCTGCCAGATAACGCTTAGCCACAAAGCCGCGAACCTGGCCATCAACGATCAGACATGCCGTATTGAAAAGTGTACTCTGAAAAAGAAGCGGTAAGCCGACGCTGACCGCCATTCCGGCTGTGGCCGGAGCGATCTCGCGCAGGACGCGAAGCGCCATACGCTGCACCCCAGCGCTATGGAACATATCTTCGCAGCCGTACCCAGTGATACAAAGCTCAGGTAGGCAGAGCAGCTGCACGCCGTCAATCCTGGCCGCGGCGATCGCCGCGAGGATATTGCGTTTATTACCGTCCCAATCAAGCGGCGTCTGATTAAGCACCGCGGCACCGACTTTAATGAGCTGCACTAAATTTCCTTATAATCTTATTGGCTCTATAACCTCACCAGCATAGCTTGTCGCCTTTTGCTTTCGGCTTTTTACTTTGGCTTTTTACCTCAGTGAGTGCGCGCAAATTAGGTTCTCGCGCTTGATCTACTCTCACTTCGAACGCTAAAGAACATTTTCATGACTACACTTCGCACACTTGAACGAGCGTCGCTGCTCTGGGTCAAGCTGGACGAGAACCGCGTCAGCACGGAAGCCAACTATCTTTACGTATTTTCCAAGCAATCCGTCATTCATCCCGGCGACAGGTAGCTCATGCTGGCCCAACCGAACTATCGTTGATGAAACCATTTCGCCCCGTACTCCAAGCTTTACTCGTATCCATTGCGTACCACTCCCAGGAAGTGCGAAGTGAAGCCCCGGGCCTTTAAGTCCTCTATACTTGCCGATAGTAAATAGAGCAAAGCGTTCTTGTTCTCTAGCGATCTTCAGATTGAAGAACATAATAATCAGCACGACGGCTGTAATGGGAATAATAGTGTCCATAATGGGCGTAGAACGATTACATTACCAGACTCCTTCTGAGCCTGATATTAATGGTATCCAATGATATAACTCCAGCCATCGCTACTCAAATACAACAGAGGCCTAATAATATCAATGTATTGAGCGCGTCTTTAATATCTGCTAAAGCTACAGTTCGTGCACTCCTGGCTGTAAAATATTGCGGGTCTTCCGGACTGACATCAAAGGGCTGCTCACTTATGGGGCAGATAGGCATGAAGACCTTAAGATATTACGGGAAAATGACGCTGATATTATCCTAAAACTTGCCACTCACCTCAAAACTTCTTTTTGGCGACCTTGCTAATCTTCGATTTGAGCGCCGATTCACTCTTTAACTGATAGCGATACTTAGCCTCAAGAACGTATCCATTCTTAGGTTTGGTGATCTTATATGACGGCTTAGAAAGCGTACGGCTGCGAAACTTTCCCGGCTTAGATCCCTTGCGATAGGTGCGCGTTTGCAAAACATACTGTGCGTCACTACGAGCACGCAGTACGATAGTTACTTTATTTTTCTTTACCGTAAACTTGGGACGGGTCGGAGTAAGGCTGCGAATACTGCCGAAGCAATCAACAACGCCATCACCATCACTATCGTCGTCAGCCACGCCGCAACCACACAGTCCGGGATTGATCTTGGCATTATCCGCCGGGCACTGATCCGCACCGAGTTTAAAAAGCTCTAGCCCGTAGGCCGAACTGGTATACTGGAATAGGAAGGTTAGATCCCCCCCCATAGGCTGATAGGGATAGAAATAATTCGAAACTGCTGTATCGCTGAAGGCATCGCTGCCCTGCAGCGCAAGCGCTACTGTTCCTGCTTCACTCAGGTCAGTGCGAAATATGGTTGGAGTATACGAGGTCGTACTAACATCGGCCATAAAATAGATCTGCCCAGTTGCACCAAGTGGCGTAAAGTTGCGCGGTCGAGACGATGCTTGGGCACTCGTCGTCGCCAGGTCCTTAAGCCGCACCGTGCCCGACAGCGTCGCATCGCTTTTCCATGGCTCGCAGTCCTCTGCACTCGTCTGCGAACATGCTTTAAACATCACCGTCCCCTGATTGACCGCCGTTATTGAATCAGGGTAGCTGCCACCCACCCCAGGGACGATGTCTTTAAGGATCGCCGTGCCCGCGCCAGAGCCAGTACTTAACCAAAGCTCCTTCCCATGACTCCCGTCATCAGCTGCAAAAAACACGAGCACCGCAGGTGACGTAATAAAAGCCAAGGATGATGGATACGAACCTGAAGCCCCGGGGTTTATGTCCCTTATCTCAATTGATGAGGTACCATTATAATACCAGAGCTCGCGTCCATGTGCGCTAGTCTGCGCCGAAAATACTACCAGGGCCGTTCCCGGAATCGGTACCGTCGTTATGGCGACTGGACTAGAGCTTTCTGCACCAGCGGCGATGTCACTTACCCTCTGTGTGCCAACCAAAGTGCCATCAGTTGCCCACAGCTCCGTGCCGCTGGTGCCATCAGCAGCAGCGAAGAATAGCTTGGCTCCATTTGTCCCCATCGCAGCTTCGAACGAATCCTCACCTATCCCGCCATCAGTCCCAGGGAAGATATCTTTTAGCAGAGTCGTCCCGGAAGATGTCCCATCACTTACCCAAAGCTCGGTTCCATAGGTCGACGTCGCTGCCGGAAAGATAAGACGCCCACTTCCACCTAACGGTAGTACATAAAACCGGCGACGGGCGCTGCCAAATCCGTAAAAAGATGAGCCAGCGCCACTTTCAATATCCTTAAACATCATCGTCCCTGCAGCGGTTCCATCGGTCACCCAAGGCTCCGCCCCAAACTCTGTCGACGTCCCAACGAAGAAGAGCCGCCCGTCAAACACTGCTCCTCCGAGCTGCGGCAGCACCGACCAGGCCAAGCCCTGGTTTATATCTTTAATCAGCTGCGTGCCGGCTTCCGTTCCATCGCTCGACCACAACTCATAGCCATGGTCAGCATCATCCGCGGCAAATATAACTTTGCCCGCCAATGTTCCCAAAATAATCGGTGTGGAGCTTGAGTTGTACCCGAGCATAGTTCCAGGGTGAATTTTGGTTCCGCTGGGGCTGCCGTCTGATATAAACATCGTCGTAGGAGAAAGCGACTCGATCGGGACAGGGCCGCCAACGACGATTCCTGAAGACGTCTGAAGATCTCCAAGCCAAACATAGGCCCCTCCCGCCCCAGGCACGGGATCAAGCAGCTCCTCATAGCTATAGGGAATGCCTTCCGTAGCAAAGAGCTTCCCCGATGAGCCGAAAAGAGGCGAGGCCGCGAAGAGAAGCTTTTTGCCATCAAGCGTCGCCGTCATCGGTGAATATGGAGATACACCATCTGTGCTCCCCGGCCCGATCTCACTCTGCTGCAGCGTGCCACCGGGAGTGCCATCGGTGCTCCATAGCTCGTCACCAGATGCCGCCGACTTGGCGACGAAGAAAACTTTCCCCTTAAAAAGAGTTAAACTAGCTAGCGACGAGCCGGTAACGCCTGGATTTATATCTTTCAATATCGTCGTCCCTGCTGTCGTTCCATCGGAAACCCATGGCTCGGCCCCCTCTGCCACAGTTGTGCCGACAAATAGCAGCCGGTTATTCACCACTTTTCGCCACATAAGACTTGCCCCACTATCGACGCCTGGCTTGACATCCTTAACCAGACTCGTGCCAGCGACCGTTCCGTCACTACGCCACAGCTCGCGCCCGGCAGCAGCCGTTCCAGCGACAAACAACGCAACACCATTGACATTCACCAGATCACTTGGGTTTGAAGACGAGCCACCAGGGACGATGTCAGCAACCAACACGGTGCCCGCCTGCGTACCATCCGTGCGGTACAACTCCCTTCCCGTAGCACTTGTGCCTGCTCCGAATAGCACCATCGTATCTGAAATCTTAACGATATCCCCCGGGAAGGAGTCAGTGTTTCCAGAAGCGAGATCCTTCACCATGACCGTACCGGCTTCGCTGCCGTCAGTTTTCCAAAGCTCCATCCCATACGTCGTCGTACGCGCAGAAAAAAGCAGTGCCGACCCAACGACAACAATACTCCCCGGACTACTCCCCTCCGAGCCTGGCTCAATGTCAGCCACCATGTACGTCCCCGCTTCCGTTCCGTCGGTACGCCACAGTTCGGCGCCGTGCACTCCATCATTGGCGGTGAAGTAGGCCACGGAGTTAAGAACCACACAGGAGCTGCTATACAAAGATGCCGTGGGACCAGGATAAATATCTTTGACCAGATGCGTCGATCCGGCGAAGCCGTCACCGACCCACAACTCACGCCCACGCAAGCCGTCATCGATCACAAGCAGCTGTGTTGAACCCAAGCTGCAGGCGCTATCCGATATAAGTGCACGGCGATGCTGATTGATGTCCTTGACGAGGATCGCTTCCTGGGCCTGGGCATAGCCTGCACCCACACAGAGAACGCACAGCAGGGCAAGACTAACGGAAATTTTAAGGCGAGTGGTAAAAAATATCAGCATCTGCAGTCCTCCTATTTATCTAGTTCTACTCCAAATAAGTTCACTTACTCAGGCGAAGCGTTTTCTTCAGAAATTTGAGGGGAAATCACCCCACACATTGGAAAAACTTAGCTGGAGCAGAGCTAGTATGACTTAAAAGGCGGGAAGCGGTAAAGGTAACTTCTCAAGTAACTAGAGCCTGTCCGGAAATAGCGAAAGCGCGATAGGACGGGAGAAATAAGTGAAATAGTAGAGTAGTATAAGTGGCCAATTTCAAGGTTATGCCCGAAAAAGACATGCTATAATAGGACAGACTAGTGAATTTTGAGGCTAACGTAGCCCTGTCGAACCATGACATGACCGTGTTTGATAAACGAGTATACTACGAGCAATCCCCCGCCAACCCCGGACAGGTGAGTAAGGGGTTTGGCAGGGGATTGCTCTACCCTTTTGCGCAAGAAACAACTGTGAGCGGCGCGGTGGTTTTTGCCCATGCCAATTCTGTGGCCATTTTAGATGGTCGAAACGATGTGCTGAGTGTATTCAGGTACGTCGCGCTATGGCGCGCCGCTGGGAGGCTCACAGAGGCA
>CAIXSY010000081.1 GCA_903922175.1 uncultured delta proteobacterium
CGGAAAGTTTTTTCACTTAGCCTTGAACTCCCGCTTGGCCATGGCCTTGCGCTCTTCGACCTCGACTTTGACGTTTAAGCCTAAATCTAAGGGGAATTGACCAAGGCCGAGCGGGAGTTCAAGGCTAAGTCCAATAGAGAAGCATTAGTTTTGAGTGAAAAAACTTATTGGACGAGGTACTAGTAGCAATCCGGTGGCTGCAGGAGATCTCCGCAGGGACCGACGTGGGGTGATCCGTGCTGGGCTGACTTCTCCGAGATCTGGCTCTGAATTCGCGGAAATGCTGTAAGAAGAACAAGAGCTACCAGGGCGAGCATGATCGAATACTCGATCAGCGAGGCTCCCCGTTCACTCTTCGAATACATGCCTCTGTTGCCCATGATCACTCCTGGTACGCTATAACCTCTTATTTCTTGTCAGAATACGCATACGAAAGAGCTGTTTTGCCTCGCTCACGATATTACCCTCTTTGTTATTCTCGAAGTCTAAGAGGTAGTTCCAATAGTTTGAAAACTGCTGGTCTTCTGAGAGCTTGTCAGCGCTTGCGGATGGCTTGATGTAAGCTGGTCCAAATCGGCGATCGTTATCCGCCAGCGGGCTGTTTTCTACATAGGGAGAGAAGACTATAATCGGCGGGGCAAACATCAATGTTTGCCCATGGTCAACGCCTGTCTCGGATGAGAACGCATAGGTCAGGTCTCCGATCGCAGCCTCACTGGCATCGGTGTCGTTGGTCGGAATATAAACTACCGTCATCTCTCGCCCGGCTATGTACATCTGTTTCACAATCTGGTGAATTTCAGAGATATCTTGAGGGTGAGGCGGGCGATGGAGCACGATCAGGACGTGAGAATCCTGAGAGCCGGTAGTGCTTAGAAGATGGGTGCCGCCCGCAGGACCAAACGGGCTGCTCATCGAGAGCGGAGAGTTTTCTTGCGCAGTAGGAAAAACGCCACCTCCGACCGCTGCTGCAATGGGAGGTGGATTGTAGGGATTTGAAGCATCCTGTGCAAAATAGAAAGGGAAAAGGTTGTTACGGGTATAGGAGCTCCATGAGCCATCTCCCCCATAGACACCATAATCGGCGTTGTCTGCACTCTTATGTAGGTACCATAATCCGGAGATAATTTCGGGTGATAGTTCATGATCGAGGGTTGGCTTATTCAATCGCCACCACGGGTGTGTCCATGCGGTCGGCCGCTCCCATGTGGCGGGGACGTCCTGCACCGAGCCCAACATCCCCGCAACCTCAATGCCGCTCAGTTGCACTGGGTCTGAGTCATCAAGACTTCCGCCCCATTCAGTGGATGTATTGCGTAGCGCCGGACTTAAGCGGTCGTCGTTGGCAACGTCAAACATCTTCGGTTCCTCGAAGTCAAGGTTCGGCCAGGAAAGCACATTAGGGTTTTTATCGGCCGCCAAGAAATTTCCCGCGGTGGTTGGATTCCAGTGCGCCACGCCAATAGCAGGAATCTTGTCGATCAGGCCATTGTTCAAGGTTACATTACCACGCAGGGATGAGCCTCGATAAAGATGTTGGCAGTTGCGCAACTGATTGGCTACCAGTACCTCCTGTTCGGACAGCTTGTGCAGTGCATCTTGCGCTAGGGAATACTTCAACGCAGTAGCGTAATCACCGCTATCTCGGGCTATGCCGGCGAGATTACTGATGCGCGTGTTTACATTGGGGTCGCTTAAGGACGAAGAGGTGAAGGTATTGATCCACGGCGAAAGGCGATAGGCTAGATCGGCAAAACTTATTGCTCCGGTATCAGCAAAGATATTCGTCGTGCTTTCATCTTGGCTAATTTCATAGGCGAGAGGCTCTCGCACTCGGTACGTTAGCTGCGGCAGACGCAAGAAGTTCTGGTTTATAAAATCAAAGTGAAGTGGGAAGTTCCCGCCAGAGAGAGGTTTGAAAAATAAGGTTGGTCGGTTACGCATCTGAAGCTGAGCTGCTTTGTTGTGACGCGGATTAAGCAGGAGAAACTCCGTATTCGTCTGTAGCTGTGCGTGCCGCGCGGAAAGTTCTAGTATCGTCTGCAGAAATAGATTGCGCACGAGGATCGCCGGATTCATGCAGCCGACAATCAGGTCGCTGCGCATTGAAGAGATGGCGTTACTGCATCTGGCGGTGATTGCATCATAATCCGTGACCTGACATTTGAGATCGCAGGCTGCGGGGCAGGCATCGGCGCAGCCGGACACGGCTGGTGTATCACTGGTCAGGGAGGCTTTACATTCATCGCGGCAGATCGCCGTGGCATCGTTGATGCAGATCGTACTATCTGCGGCAAAATAATTAAATCCACGCAGTGCTTTAGGAAACTCCACGTCTTGAAAATCATGCTCGATGACCAGGCCAGCAGCCCCGCCCTCCGAGCGGCCACGAAAGGGCAGGAATTCGTCATCGGTTGCGAGCGGAAACTTTACCATCGTTTTTCCCGCCAGATCCGTGCATGCCGTCCAAAAGCCGTTCGCGACGCTGATGTTGTAATCATATTCGGCGACAAGCCCGACACACCTCGATGGTACCCACAGTGGCGCCGGGCCAGTGATCATGCCCTGAAAAATAGTCACGGTTTTATTATTTTGTGCGACCGTAGCCAGAAATCGCTTCGGCGATGACGCAGTCCCTAAGTTTTTTGATACGGCGACGCCACTCGCGCCATACGACGAGGGTGGATATACCGGCATGAAGCTATTATCGAAGTCCGTCTGCCGCATCGGTATCCCTTCCGAGGCGAAAAATGAATCAGACATCGCCTTGAAAAGGTCGCTGTAGGCGAACCCCGTATCCGTTTTGAAGCTAGGATTAGGGTACTGAAAATAAAAGCGTGAACTTAAAGCATTGGTTTGCATCACCGGAGAGACAAGAATGCTCAAGCGCGCTTTGCCATTGTCATGACGTGAGCCTCCGAGCATGCGCACCGGCAGCGTCTCCATGGCTGAGGCTACATATTCACGCTTGCCACCAAAGCCTGGGTCAAGTTCGATTTTTATCTCACACCCCAAGGTTACTCCGGCGTCATCTGTCTGGTTCCATACGTTATCTGGAAAAGTTGCCGTCAGGCTCCCCTCTTTCGGGTTACCCACAAAGAAGCAGTCACTATTTTGGTCGAGCTTACACATCGGCAGTCCCAAGCTGCCGAAGGAGGTAGGGGCGCTTCTTGGCTCAAATGTAGTTCCTGGAAACCCGCCGATCGTTGGTGCAATCAGGCGCGCGGAGGTTATCTTGGCTGCCTTGAGCTGGTACAGGTCGCGGTGTGCCATCAGGTTGTTTAAACTACTGGCAAAACGCGCTGCAAGTTGTTTCTGCAGCATCGGATCAGCGCCGACTGATGTTTCGTAACAGACATCATCGACGAGCCGCTGCACTCCTGACTTTCCGCGTTGCAGGGTCACGTTGCGGTAGCCAAAGAAAATAATTAGAGAGACCACGGTAAGGAGTACCACGGCTGTTATGGGAAGATAGACCCCGGCTTCTGCGGAGGTCTTAGCATTGTTTAGATGTTTCTTATGTGTCATGCGACCTCGATGCAAAAAAGGTGCGACGAATGGGGAAGGGCTCTCTTTTCCCATGGAGGAGTGAGCCAAGTAGGCTCATTATGCCGAAATCAGCGTAATAGGTGCACTCCATGCCGATGACGTCAGGGTCGACAATATCAGTTGATTCAAGTTCTTTATACGGAGAGACCGTCGGATCGAGAGCGCTTTTTGGGTTAAGAAAAAAACAACCCAAGCAGTTGGCCTCGCCGTTACAGGGATAACGTAACATCGCCGTCCCTATACGTGTGCGCATCTCCTGATGCACCGCGGCAAGCGCGTACAGGTACTGCGCCGGTAACTTCCCCTTGGCAAAACTTGGGGTGCCGAGGGGGTTAGTAAACAGGCGCAAGGCGAAGTTCTCAACAAAGTCCGCTTTAAAATCATCCGCGTTCTCTGTGGCGCTACGGCCACGATAGTAGAGCAGCTTATGAGCAAGGGAGATGTCACCCGAAGACCCTGCCACGCCCCGGTAGGCCTCAAGCGCAGGAACCGATCCTAGGTCGCCGCGGGTGATGCCAAAGCGCAGACCCTCACCAACACCGTGAATCACCGCTACACGTGCGTTGAGCCATAAACCTGAGTACATGAGAAAGAAGATTATTGCTAGAAAAAGTGTCAAGGTTAGACTCACCTCAAGCATTGCTCCGCCTAATTGGTATCGCATCGGTGAACAAGCCCGCCGCGTGTCTATCTCCTGTGTGTTTTTTTTAGCGTTCTTCATGGATCGTGCTACAGCTAGTGCCTTAAAACTAACTAGCCTCAATGAAAAAGAGTTTGTCCTGCCTAAGTGTGATGTCGGGTGAATTAGTTGTTGATGTCGAGTTGCAGAGTATCCCGGTGCAACTCGCAGGGGCAGCAGTCCGAGCATAGGCAGGCGGTGGAACCGCCGCTGTGGTGAATGCTCGCCAACTGATATCTTTAAAGTAGGGGGCAATATTCTGGTAGTCGTTTGAGTAGATCACGAGCACCTGGCATTTTTTGGTGAGCTTATTGGCGTAGCTTTTGGCCATTTCGAAGATATGCAGGGGGACCAGCGGGTCGGAGCCGGGCGCTGGAACCATCTCTCCCAGGCAGTTAAAGACCCCGGTTGGGTTCTTGTTCGCTGTCGAGGGATCGGGTTTCATGATGCGCAACTCAACAAAGCCGGTGTTCGACTGTCCGGGAGGGATGATTTCGAGCACAAACGAGCGGTAGTCACCTGCAAGTACGCAGTTGCTTCCTGTTCCCTTGACGAGGGTATTGGTGACAAAGGCTTGACGTAGGAAGAGGCCTACTAACTCCCCGAACTGCGGATTTGATATCACCGCGCCGGAGCTATCGCGAATCACAAGGTTTGGAATCGCTGCCAGTCGACCTAGGGAGAGCGATTGACGCACGATCGCTTCGTCATTCGTGCTGAGGTACTTCTCAGTATAATGCGCCACCGCGCTTGCGGTCACGGCAAAAAGCGCAATTGAAAATGTAAATTCAACAATGGCTGCCCCGTACTCAAAGCCCGGGCGACTAGCGAATCTAGTTCGCCTTACCATTTGCCATAGCGAGCGCAGTTTGCGCATGTGTTCCTCCACCACTATCGTTAGAGTTTGCCGGATACAACCAGATAGCATGCGTATCTTATCGACATCTTTTGGCTAGTACTTAACCGCAGAGGTGCATCTTTGTGTGCAAAAAGGGTAGTGTGTCTGGATGGTTAGCTCACGTGCTGGGTAACTGCTCAATAACCCCGGGTAGCTTAATAATTCGTGAGCGTGGTCGTGCTCGTGGTCGCGGTCGAAGAGTGTGTGCGGTTACTAATCTGCGCCGCACACTTGTCGCAGAGCGCGGCCTCGGCGGTGTCCAAGGCCTGCATATTCCCCTCTGTCGAACGCATCAGGCACGTGGGGGAGTGGGTGCAGTGATCTAGTCCTAGGTTGTGGCCGAATTCGTGCAGCACCACCTTACGTAGGCGCGCTAGGAAGAGTGTTGGGGGAGGATTATCAAGTTTAATCCGAAAAGTAGAGATTACGGCGCCGCTCGAATTGCGCTGTGCCAAGCCAAAGACCCCCCAGTCGGATGTTAGGCTAATTTGGGTTGATATGTCCGCTTCGGTTACCCCCATGACGTGCGTTAGGCCAACCTCTTTGTCCGCTTCGAGTCGGCGCACAATATCGGCAGCGCGGTAGCGGGTGTGCGCATGATTCCACGTCGTTTGCGGCAAGTCACGCGGCGCAAGCTGCCGGGTTGTTGCGCCGTAAAGATCGTGGAGCGCTTCGGCGGTAGCCGTCAGATATTGCTGGGGCACCTGACCCAACGGCTGAATTCCAACTACGATGGTCTTGGGCTGAGGTGTTACTTGTGGTGTAGCTTTAACGTTGGCTGTCGTGACAGCTTTTGATGGCGCTCTAAGCTCTGCTGGTGGATAGGCCAATCCAAGCCACAGTCCGAAGGCGAGCAGGATGATGCCCAGTGTAGCTAAGCTTTTTGGGAGGATCTGTTTCATGGTCCTAAAATAAGTATACACTTCAGGAGGGGGTGGTGCTACAGGACGGGACCAGGGCGCAAGGATTATTTTTAACGCGAAGGGGAGAAGGGGAGAAGGAACGAAGGATTACAATGCATTACCTTCGTTCCTTCCATCCATCGCGTTAAAAGTAAAATCGTAGAAGTATCACTGGGTTATAGTGAACATTCTTACGCCCTAGAACGGGGCTATTTTTTACGGACAGTCTATGCGTTCCATCATCGCTGTAAAATCGGCACGCTCATTTGCCCAGGCATGAAGCTGGGCAGCGTCGGGACGCAGTACCGCCTCCCCACGTTCCAGCGGATGGGTAATGTCGATACGCGGAACGTCGGGGGTGAGCATCTCTTTCCTGTGGCCGATGTGTGTTTCGTCGGGCCAGAGCGCCACAAATAGCCGAAATGAGTTTTGTGGGAAGCCGCATTCTACCCATGTTTTGCGGGTGTTTTCGGTAATTTTAAGCTCGCCATGAATTTCGCGCATCTGTATCTGCCCCAACCCAAGAGCGCGTTTCCGTTCCCCCGCCAGGCACTTAATCTGGACGAGATGCATCCCGGGAGGGAGACTAAGTACATTTTTTTTACTCGAGATGCCCAGAACGAGGTCGATGTCGAAGGGCAGGGCGTCGCCCTCCCAGGTTGCCACAGGAATATTCATCGCCACGATCCGGCCGTGATCTCCGAGCACCTGCTGTAGATATTGGCTGACGACAAGCGGTGCCACTTGGCCGAGGAGAGATTCATAGCCGACATATGTTTGGGCAAGAAGGTTACCGACACCCAACGTATCTCCTGCCCTGACGACGGCAGACTGCAAGGCTCGGCAGTTTCGAAACATTCCATCCCAAAGGGTGGCCACATTTTGGCGCACAGCCAACTCTCGCCCGAATAGGGATAGCGTCGGGGCTAAAAAGAGAGCTCGTTTCTCGAAACCTCTCAGCCGCTTCTGGAGTTGCTGCAGCCGCTCGTCTTGGCGCCCCTCAAGCTCCGGCGTATTGCGCTCAATGTCGAGAGCTTGCAAGATCTGTTGGCGTGCAGCAAAAAAATGGCGCAACCAATTATCTGAGCCCTTTGGCAAAGATCTGCTATGGAGAAGCTCTCGGCGTCTCTCGGCCCCCGACAGCAAACTGTCGAGGAGGTCGAGCGATACTTCGCGTCTCTCCGTAGACGCTATCGATGGTCTAGCTAAGTACTCGATGAGGAGCTCATTCGAGCGTGAGCCGAAATTTAAACGGGAGTCTGCCCCAAGAGCCTGGTCTCGAGCACAGTGGCGCATGACTCGTGCCTCGGCACGGGAGAGACGCGCTAACGCTTGATTAAGCTCTACCTGCGCGGTTCCGCCTATGCTCCGGTCAACATAGGTAGCTGCCAAACGGGCGAGTTCCAGAGGAACCAGGGCCTGCAGCGGCGACTCTTTGCCCGAGTGAAGGATCTCCGCAGCCTCACGCTCGGCGGTGTTTATGGCCCGACAGGCATCGTTCGGGTGAAAATGGGGACCCCGTTTACTGGTGGCACGGAGTGCCATATCAAACAGATCCAATGAAGACGCTGGTGAAGGCTCTGGAGACATGGCCCATACTACTCGTAATGCTGTTCTTAAGAAAATGTAACTAGTCAGCACTCTGGGGGACTATTTAACTAAAAGATCGATGACGCCGACGTCAGCCGGACGTCTTGTGTCGACGTAGGACGTCCGCGTCCGACGATCGGTTACCTCTCGCCCCAGGTTCAAGTTCCTGCTACCATTTAGGAAAAATATGATCCTTCTTTCATCCAAAGCAGCTACGGTCATAGATAAGATCAACCTCGTGCTGCCTTCGTCTGCCAAGAAGGTGGCTTTTATCACCACGGCGGGAAATCCCTATGCTGGGGAGACGCCATGGATAGAAGAGGATCGACGAGCAGTTCTTAGTTCGGGAAGGACGCTGGATGTCCTCGATCTTGCCCAGCTCAAGGATCAGCAGCTTATCGATCGCCTCACATCTGCGGACATTATTTTCGTGTGTGGAGGAAACGCTTTTTATCTTTTGCAGGAGAGTAACCGCAGTGGTTTTTCGTCGGTGTTGCCGGCTCTTCTCGATCAAGGTAGGCATTACATCGGCTCTAGCGCCGGCGCCTCCCTCGTTGGCACCTCTCTGCATTGCCTTCATCTCTTCGATGACCCGTTAGCTGCTCCTTCTCTGTCTTCTGATAAAGCACTTGCTCTCGTGCCTTTTGTTCCGTTGGTTCATTTCGGTAGAGAGAAATATTTTGCCAAATATCTTGAGACCTTTAAGGTAGCCTACAGCATTGGAGAATCGATCGTCTCAATTCGGGATGATCAGCTACTGCTTTGGTCAAATAATTCGATAGAGTGGCGATAGGCGCTGCCGTAACTGCGCAGCGGGTGATAAAGGGAGTTACCATCTAACCACGTCCCCTCAAGTCTACGAATCGCCACGACAGGGATATTGGCAGACGGTACGGGGAGAACGGCAGCGGATCTGGAATGTGGGTTATGCAACTTAAGGAGCTAAGGTGGATTTAGGTCTACGAGCCAAAGTTTTCATGGTCGCTATGGTGGAACAAAACGATCTACCAGAGATGAAAAACCTACTTGTTATAGTTCTGTGTATTGTTGCCGGAATTGGGTTTGCAATGGCAGCGCGCTTTATCCCGATGAGTCTTTATGCGCACGAATTTGGTAGGACGCCTGTAGTTAGTTTACTGATTGCTTTGATTCTTCCCATGGTTGCCGCTGCCCTTACCGATTCAAAATTGCGGTGGGTAGGGGGCATCTGCTTCGTCGCCTCATATGCCGTCTTGATGTTGGGAACCTGGATCGGCTTAGCTGTCCCGATCGTGGCGGTCGGTAGTACTGCTGGAGCAGTAATTTTCATGAGGAAGCCAACGCCGTCTGTTCAGAGATACATGTCGTTAAGGACGGATAGCAATTCAGGAGAGGACCGGAAGGGCGCCCCTTAATTCCCACTTCGTGGACCTTCGCGCGAGCTTCGCGGATCTTCGCGCAACATCTATTCAAGTTAGGCGAAGTTCCACGAAGCTCGCGCGAAGATCCTCGAAGGTTGGGGGCGTTCCTCTTGATCCGCGTTTTGATAGATTTCTTCGTCTTCTCAGTAGGTTACCTATTGAGCAATTACTTGAGATGGTGAGTGGGGCGATCTATCTTCTCGCATTTAATGCACTTTTGCCGGGATTTCTTGTTAGTTCCTCTCCGTGGAGCAGAAACTTAGTCACCTTAAGTCACATTCCTCGTGTTTGCCTCCATAACGGGATATAGAGTGCTGAGTTTTGTATAATAACCATGGGCTTCCTATGAGAACTATTATCGCTGCGCTGAGTCTTGTGTGTCTTGTGATGCTGAGCGGCTGCTCTGCTAGGATGACTGAAGGGGAAAAGGATAGCGCGATAGCCGGCGGCATTGTCGGTCCAATCGTGGGCGCAGGTGCGGGTGCGGCGATAGGGGCAAGTATTGCTAATGGCGATATCGGTATGAGCGCTCTGGTCGGTGCGGGCGTTGGTTTGCCCTTGGGTATTGCAGGTGGTTTAATTCTGCATGAGGTGGCGCTCAGTGAAGAGATCGCGAGCAACGATAGTCGGATTGATGCTAACCGCCAGGACATTCGCCGCTCGCAGCGCGAGTTAGATCAGTATCGCGAGCAGCTCGACACCGATACGATGAGCATCGATCCCGATCGTGAAAAGGGCGAATATCGTTACGAAGGCCCGTCCTTGGGCAACTACATGCGTTAGGTGGTTATCCGAGCGCTTTGTGCAGCTCTTCGACCTTGTTGAGCTTCTCCCAGCTAAACTCTCCGTTCGAACCGGGTTGGCGTCCGAAGTGGCCATAGCTTGCCGTCGTGGTGTAGATCGGCCGGAGGAGCTGAAGTGAGTCGATAATCGCCCGTGGTCTAAGGTCGAAGACCTCCTGGACCGCATTTGAGATACGCTCTTCGGCGACCGTACCGGTGCCAAAGGTCTCAACGTACACGGCCACAGGGCGGGCTACGCCGATAGCATAGGCCACCTGCACTTCGCACTTGGATGCGTAGCCGGCAGCGACCACATTCTTGGCGATGTGGCGCGCAGCATAAGCCGCCGAGCGATCGACTTTTGATGGGTCTTTGCCGGAGAATGCGCCGCCGCCGTGGCGACTGTATCCACCGTATGTGTCGACGATGATCTTCCTTCCGGTAAGTCCGCTGTCTCCGACAGGGCCGCCAACGACGAAGCGCCCCGTGGGGTTAATAAAGTATTTCGTTCGAGAGGTTAGAAAGCCGGCCGGGGCCACCTTCTTGATCACCTTCTCGATGGCATATTCCTCAAGCTGCTTAAGGGTGATGTCGTCGCTGTGCTGGGTCGATATGACCACTGTATCGATCGCCACTGGTTTGCCATCGCGGTATTCGATGGAAACCTGGCTCTTGGCATCGGGACGAAGAAAAGAGATATTTTCTTCTTTCCGTTGACGCGAGAGCTCCAGTAGGAATTTATGTGCCAGTGAGATCGGCAAGGGCATAAACTCTGGGGTCTCGGTGCAGGCGTAGCCGAACATCAGCCCCTGGTCGCCTGCGCCCTGTTCCTTGTGCAATCCTTCGCCTTCGGTAACGCCCATACTGATGTCGGGTGACTGCTGGCTGAGGAGGGTGATGATCTCGCAGTTCTGGTGATCAAAGCCGGCTTTTTGGTCGACGTAACCAACTTTGCGAATCTGTTCGCGAGCCACGGCCGAGTAGTCAACGTTGACGGCTGAGGTAATCTCACCGGCGAGCACCACGGTGTTGTTCTTAACCAGTGTTTCGCAGGCAACGCGGGCTTTCGGGTCTTTAGCCAGATATGCATCAAGAACGCTGTCACTTATCTGATCGGCGAGCTTATCCGGGTGGCCTTCTGAAACTGATTCTGAAGTGAAGATGAAACTTTTTGACGTCACGGGCGTACTCCCTTGGTGAAAAAAACTTCCGTCTAGTCTTACTTAGAGCGCAACTAGGCGTCAAGCCATCTCAGCCAATAATGCTTACTCTCGCCCGAGATCTCTGTGTTTGACGCTGACGAGGTATGGCCCTTCGGGGATAAGAAGTGATAGTTTTTGAGCCACCGCAACAGAACGATGTTTTCCTCCGGTGCAGCCGACGCCAATCTTGATGTAGGCTTTTCCTTCGGCGGCGTAATTAGGGATTAGGAATGATAGTAGGTCGGCGTAGCGCTTGATGAACTCCTCGCCCTGTGGGGTGCGTAGGACGTAATCTGAAATAATGCTCTCCAGCCCAGTTTTCTCCTTGAGCTCAGGGACGAAGTAGGGATTGGGCAGGAAACGCACGTCGACGATCAGATCGCAGTCAATCGGAGCGCCGTACTTGAACCCAAAGGATGCAAAATTAATGCGTACCTGCTTCGATCCGTGAGGTCCGAGGCTCTCTGCAAATGTATGTACCTCGCGGCGGAGATCGTGCACGGAGTACTCGTTGGTATCAATAACGATGTGGGCGATCTCCTTGAGCGGTTGGAGCAGCTCTTTCTCACGCTGGATCGTGTCGCTCAGGGAGTGATCGCGGGCGGGGTCGAAGTATGGGTGGGGGCGGCGGGTCTCGCCGTAGCGCTTGGTAATCTTTTCTTTCGATGCATCTATAAACATTAACTTTAGGCGCTGCGGGTCCTTGATAGTCTTAATCAACTGGAGTAGCTGTGTGAGCTTCTCTTCTGAATCAATATCGAGGAGCAGCGCTGTGCGGGCGAACTTTGGTGGCGCTGTGACAGAGAGCTGAACGAAATTTGGCACCAGTGGCAGGGGCAGGTTGTCGATGGTGTAAAAGCCCGCATCGGATAGGGTTTGCAGCGCTGTCGACTTGCCAGCACCGGAGGTGCCGGCAAGCAAAAGAAAGCACTCAAAATGATCGATGCGGGTATCCAGGGGAAGCTCTGCTAGTGATGGTTGGTCAGCTTTTCCTTGTTTTTGCGTAGCTGCTGCGCCAACGTATCGATCAGAGTGTCGATTGCGGTGTAGAGCTTATCGCCCTCTTCTTTGGCATTGATCGTGGCGCCGTCGACGTTGACGGTAATTTCCGCAATCTGGCGATTTTTTTCGACGCGCAGGACGAGGTGTGCTTCCGTGTCGTGATGGATAAACTTCAGCAGGCAATGGGTAATCTTCTCTGAGGCGTATGCACGCAGTGCGTCAGTTGCTTCAGTGTGTCTGAAGGTGATGTTCACATTTACTATCTTTGCATTTCCAGTCATTGGTTGATTCCCCAAAAAGAATAATAAGTAGGTCGTTGTAGCTGCCGTAACTGCTTAAAAAACAAACACAATTCGGCAGATCTGTAGTATAGATCAGGGACTACTTTTTTAGAAGACTTTTTTCCGACGAGAGGAGGAGTCGATACCTAACGCTTCACGGTACTTAGCCACTGTCCGGCGTGCGATATCGATGTTCTCCTTCTTGAGCAGTTCGACGAGGTCCTGGTCGCTCAAGGCGGCATTGGGCGCTTCACTGGCGATTAGGGATCGAATCTTCTCTTTAATGGCCGAGGACGAGACATCTTCCCCACCGATGCTTGATTTTAGCCCCGTGGTGAAGAAAAACTTAAGTTCAAATACACCTTGCGGGGTATGGACGTATTTATTCGTCGTTACCCGGCTGACGGTGGACTCATGCATTCCGATGTCGTCAGCCACATCTTTGAGTACTAGTGGCTTTATTTTTTCGATGCCGTGATCGAGGAACTGACGCTGAAACTTCATAATGCTTGTGGTGACCCGGTAGATAGTGTTTTGGCGTTGGTGGATGCTCTTAATCAGCCACGAGGCTGCCTTGAGGCGCTCGGTAAGATACTCCTTATTGGGAAGGTTTTCTTTGTCGGCGCTTTTGAGAATCTGCAAATAGTAGGGGCTCAAGCGTAGTTTGGGAAGGCCGTCTTCGTTCAGCGTAATGATGTACTCTTCGCCAACCTTGTAGACGTAAATGTCGGGGACGACGTAGCGCGTGGTATCTTCTGCAAGCTGGCGGCCTGGGCGTGGTTCGAGCGTTTGAATCGTTGTTAGAGCTTTTGATATCGCCTCGAGATCTACCCCTTCGGCTTTGGCGATCTGATCATACTTGCGCTTCTCAACCTTATCTAGGTGGTGGCGCACGATGCGGCCTTCGAGATCATTTTCAAGTCCGAGATTCTCAAGCTGGAATAATAAGCATTCGCGAAGATCCCGTGCGCCCATTCCCGGTGGATCGAGCGTCTTGACGACCTCAACTATAGCGCGCACCTGTTCGGTCGTGCACTGTGCCGCTTCGGCGATCTCGTCGTAGCTGGAGCAGAGGTAGCCACTACGGTTGAGGTTGCCCACAACCTGTTGGGCGATCTCAAGATTGCGTTCGCCGAGCTCTTGGAGGCGCAGTTGGGCGAAAAGATGCTCTTCGAGCGTCTCGCAGCGTGTTAGGGTCTGCTCGATCGAGGGGCGATCTTCGTAGTCATTGCTACCGCGTGGAGTGGCGCTACCGCGCCAGTCAGAATAGCTCTCGAGGTAGTCTTCCCAGTCGATCGGTGTCTTTTCACGGGACTTCGCCGCATCGTCTGGCTGTGATGATGAGGGGGATCGGTCCTCGACGAGGGGTCCATTTTGACCGGGCTCGGATGATTGCAGGGCGGCGGGATCCATGTTGGAGTTGTCGCTCGATTCACCGCTATCTTTCAGCTCCTCAAGGATAGGATTTTCGAGCATCTCCTTATCAATCGCTTCCTTGTACTCAAGCCTCCCGAGCTGCAGGAGCTTGATCGCTTGCTGCAACTGAGGAGTCAACAGCAGCGACTGACCAAGTTTTTGCAGAAGTTTAGTTTCTAATGCCATGCCACATCTCCTGAGCGTTTATCGTTGTGAGCTTTGTTCGCTGCGATAGAACCTCGGTGCACACGTTCGTCCCTAAATTATCGAGATTCTACTTTTTAGATGAGGAAATGGCCAAAGGTATGCAAGAAATATGCAATTATGTAAGTAGCTGATGTTGCTAGGTTATTCGCTTGCGCCTGTCGACATGGCAACTGCTACATGGCTTGTATCGGACGTCCGCGGGTATTTGCTCGAAAAGTCCGGCTAAATAGTTTTCCCGTGCACCTGCAGGTCAGGATTGCTCGGTTAGCTGTTGATTCTTGGCATCATAGAGTTCTAATGAGGCTCTGCCTCAGACCGACGAGCGTTGATCTGTAATCTGCTTTCAGAGATCTGCTGGCAGCTTTCCGCTGACTGCATCTGATGCAGCTGCAGCTTTCGGCCCCAGCCCACGGCCTTAGCCGTAGCTCCTGATGAGGCAATAGACG
>CAIXSY010000082.1 GCA_903922175.1 uncultured delta proteobacterium
AATTCATCTGGAAAACTGACGGCGGCGGCGGCGCCTGCCGTCAGCTTTGTCCTGCTGGAGGCAATTTATTAATTTCTTGCCGCTTTTCGTTCTCCAGAAAAGTAGCTTTTCGAAAACAGGGTCTTTCCGGACAGGCTCTATGTAGGTCGCATTTTGCTCTCAGTAACTAGCCATCTTCCACCGGGCATAATCGAAAAGATCTCAGCTGATAAACTGAAGCAGCAGGGCGATACAGTGGAGGGAAATGATCTGATCTCGAAACCCCGCCCGATGGTTGGTCCGAAGGTTCTTATTGAAAAAGAGACAGCCTACCCCGATGACGAAGGATACTTTAATTTTGATTCTATAGCTTTGGGCGCTCAGGTAGGACAGATATTCGACTTTGATAACCGACTGGTTGCTACGTTTCCAATATCCGCTCTTGCAAAGCGTGGGACTGAGCCAAGACCAATAGTGGTGAAGATGACCGAGGATGTAGCTCAGCATTTACGTCACATGGACAAATAAAGCTGGTGTAACAATTCAAAGCAACTCGAGAAACTAGGGACTCTATCAACTTTATCTTCGGGAAGTCGGTAGCGTCCCTACTTGCCCAGTATGATAGGAAAAAACTAGGCCTAGTTGGGGAGCGGTCGGGGGCATAGTGCTCTTGGGCCAACAGAGTTTCCCGCCCGCAATAGGCAAACGTTATGGGCTGACATATGATTCGCAGAAGCATCAAAATCGCTGCATACGCCGTAGCAGGGGCACTAACACTGCACTTCCTCGTCCTTGCTCTCTTTGTGTTTTATCTGAGACCGACTATCGAGGGCGCATATCTGTATCTTCTTCTCTTACCCTCGTCCTTTTTATCGTTTCCGTTTCACCCATTGCTCGGCCATCTAAACCTTTTAGACAGGGAGATCCGCGAGCCGGAGGAGTGGGGACTCGTGTTGGTTTACGTCGTTTACATAACTCTCTTTGTGGGAATTGGTCGCTTGATGCCATGCCGGGACCTGCCAATAACAAATCGATGAACGTAAAACTAGCGTCCCTACCTACCCCTCAGAGGAACTCTAGCGCGCCTACAACCAATTTAGGGACGCTATCAACTCTATCTTCGGTAAGTCGGTAGCGTCCCTACTTACCCGGTAAGTCGGTAGCGTCCCTACTTACCATCTTCGGTAAGTCGGTAGCGTCCCTACTTACCCTGGCTCTAAGTCAACTCAGCAGCTTCCAATTCCAACAACCCGTCACGTGGAATCCGTAGACGGAGAATGACCACCGAATGGGCCAGTCGGCATTTGGTGGTTCAATTCCCACTGGCGCCCTACGTGACAAGGAAACACACTAGTTCTTCCGCAATTTAATTCTTTTCCGCCAAATCTTGCAGCAATGCCAATAGTTAGGAGAGAACTAGCAGCGCGCGGAGCGCGCTGCTGCTACTTCCCCTCTTCATTCACCTCAGGCGGCGGCATCTTCGGCATGACGATGGTAAGTCCGCTCTTCTTCTTCGTGTGCGCCGGCGGGGTCACGGCAAATGAACCGATACTTGGGGCAGGCGGGCTGGACTCTTCCATGTCCCAGGCGCGTGCCATCGGATTTTGCGGAAAGGCAGCCATAGGATAGGTGCTGAATCCAAGATGCCGCACAGGAATGCGCTCTAGACTGGGCGCAACTCCGCCACCGCGCAGTAGCCGAGCAATCTCCTGGGTCTTGCCCATCTCGACTGAGCTGGCGCTTAAAACTCGCGAGGTCGAGGGATCGAGTAAGCGGGCATTAACATACACTCGAACCGGCGAGACAACGTAGGTGCCGACGATAACGCCTCCTAGCTGGCGCTCGTGGCGCACCACAGCGACATCACGCGACAGGGCAAGTTCACCGGTAGTCTCCAGAAACTGAAGAGCATCGGAGTGGCGCAGCTCGATGACATCAAAGCCACGCATTGCCAGCTCGCTCATAAGCTGTTCAGATAGCATCCGCCCAAACGACGACGTGTTGTAGAGATCATCGAGGTTGACGAAGGTGGAGATGGCGATCGGTCCTGGATTGGCGCCGCGGTAGTAGTCGTCAATCTGCTCAGCCATATAGCTGGTTTTGAAACGCCCAACCGACTTATTTTCGTCCCCGCCTAGTGAAATCGGCGAGTATGCAGGAAGATCATCATAGCGCTTGCTGCAACCGCCAAGAGTAAGCAGTATGACCGAGCACAATCCTGCTATCAAAAGGCCTGCCTCCAAAAGGTGGCACAGATCTTGTAGATAGGAAGATGTCGTGGTCGTAGAACTAATTCGATGAGTGTATGCCATAGGGTACCTTATCAATTTCGCAGGCTTTTTATGAGTAGAGACATTCTCCGTCTCCGCACAGGCGTCAAATCCCTGACACTGTGCCTTGTTTTTTTCCTCACCAGCTGTGCCTACATAAACGGACAGTTTGAAGAGGTATGCAAAACTCGTGCTTACATCCGCCTTGGCCTGGCTGACTACATAAGTAAGCGGTATCATTCAGACGCCCCCGTGCGACTAGGCGTGATCCCGTTTACGGTTCCGGCAAATCTTGCCACGGTTAATGCCGAGCGGCCTGGTTTAGATGCTCAATTGGCCTGGCGCATCCAAGCGGAGCTGCTTGAGCAGCAACAGATACCGATCGTCGAATTTTTACCGCGGCAGGATTGGCCTGGGAAAAAAGATGAATTCTTCACCGGGAATTACGGGGCGATTCGCCTAGCCCGAGATGCCGGCTACGATCTCGTCTTCGTTGGCTATGTCGATGCTTTGCGCTCTACCACAGAACTAGTCGCCTATGGGAAGATCCTCGATACCGAATCCGGGGTCACGGTCTGGTACGGCAAATCCGACGTCAACACACAGCGTAAGGAGCTCCAGGATCTTCGCAGCTCAATCGGCCTGCAGCCTGAACGCACCGATATCATTTATGCCTCCCCCTTAATTGATGAACTGGCTCGCTGCGTTGTGAAAAACGCTTCAGACGAGGAACCGAAGTAGGTTCTCGAATAACTGCTCGCCTTCCTGGGTCAGGAATAAGTATCGCTGGGTACAGCCCACAAGGACAAGCGTTGTTTATGGTTCAGGCTCCGGCGGTCAAGCCATGCTGCGGAACCGACCCGATCGATAACAACTACTGCTCAAATTTCGATGGGAACAAACTGCATTGCGGCAGAGCTCAACTCTGTACGTTTAACCCAGTAGGCGGCTGTAAGACCAAAGGAACCACAACCACCACAATCCCTTTATACACGGCGGAATAATTCAACAGGACGTTACCATTTGTCGAGATGGCAATGTCCTCTTTATTAGAAACTTCTTGCCCAATTATTGCACAAAAGCAGCCGAACATATAAGCGGGCAAGAAGTTTCTCCCGCGGCCCTATCACAGCAGCAACCTTCACGTTGACTCGGCCAAATTCAGAACCACGCTGGATGCCGCTCTGTCTAACTGCTCTTTCCCTTATAGGTGAGGACGGCGATCGGCTGTCTGCTTTCTGCAGTCAGCTCACTGCTACAGCAGTCGGCTGCCGCTAAAATACGCGCTGCTACGCTGACAGAGCGGCATCGAGCATCGTTTTGAATCTGGCGGAAGGGCGTGGGCGCGGGACGAAAGCTGACCAGAAAAGATTCTTCCATATGGCCTTTGGGTCGGTCCGAGAGTGTCAGGCAATTCTGGACATTAGCCCTGAGCCGAGTGCTGATGCCGTAAAGTTAGCTGACGTAGTGGCCGCTAACGTCTATTGCCTCATCAGGAGTTACGGCTAAGGCCGTGGGCTGCGGCCGAAAGCTGCAGCTGCATCAGATGCAGTCAGC
>CAIXSY010000083.1 GCA_903922175.1 uncultured delta proteobacterium
TGCTGCTTTCAGAGAGTTTTTGGCTTTGCTTGTCTGCACGGCAATGGAGCGAAAGGTTCTCGCACCGAAGGTGGGCTAGGAGCGCGCGACGTGTCCTCCGTAGCACCGGCCGCGAGGCCGGGCGAAGGAGGAAGCGCGCTCCTCCGTCCGCCACAAATGCGTTTTTTACGTCAAGACTTTTTGCGGACGGTATATATAATCGAGTAGGTATTTGCTCAATAACCCCAGGTAACTTAATAATTCGTGAGCCGGTCGTGCTCGTGGTCGAAATGTTCCTCAGAAGTCTCGCAGCCTGCCCAAATACTACGCCGTCGATGTAGCCCTTGAGCAGCTCGTATTCATCGAACTTCAGAGGCGAAAGAACGAGCTCTTTTATTGGCGATCCGTCGACGGGTTTGAAGTTGACTTTGTCAGCTCGACGCAACAACCGGTCTGAAAGCCTCTCTTTACACGCTCCTAAATAGTTTGTATTATTAGCTTTTTTGAGTAATTAGTCAGAGCCATTGGAAGAGCTCATCGAACGCTATGTTTCACACGGAGAGCCACCGAGGTCTCACGGAGTGACACGGAGTGGATAGTGCCTGGCCCCACCACGATGTCTCCCGTGGAACTCCGTGTGATCTCAGTGGACCTCCGTGTGAAACCTTCCGTTCTCCCGCTCCAGAGATGCTAACTAGTAATACTTTTTGTTTTGCAGATCGATTCCTGTGTCGGATACACCAATTAATAATTTATCGCGCTATGCCGCTCCGCTTCTCTCGGCTGGCATTAGCCTGATCCTCTTTTCGGTGCTGGCGGGGAAGACCACGCTGTGGGCGCTTGATGGTCCGATGATCTTACCTTCAGGCTCCTACGGCACTGCCTTTGGGATCCTGTTGGTTATGGGCGCCCTGGCGCTGTGGTATACCGCCCCCAAAGGCGAGCGCCAGGCGCTGCAGCTTGATCCACTGGGTGCTACGGCGGGTGTTGCGCTCATTTTTTTTAGCGACTGGCTCTGCCGCAACTACAACCTCTTCCAAGGACCGGTTATCCGCGGTGAGCTGATTCTTGGGATTCTTGCCGCCTTTGTGCTCCTTCGCTTGCGAAGCGGCCTCTTCTATTTTGCCTTCATGCTCTTCTCCATCGCCATCGTGGCGTACAATTTCTTCACCACCGCCGATGGACGGATGCTCATCTCGGACGACCACGCAAGCTTCGTTTTTCGCCTGATGGCGCTCAAAGAGAACTTCCCGCATATCCCCTTTTACTGCCCGCTATGGAACGGCGGCTTTGATGCGCGTGATTTCTTCGCTACCGGCGCGCTCAATATATTCCTCCTCCTCTGGCCGATTATCTACGCCTTTAATGTTCCCGACGTTTACAACGTACTCGTCGCCATCGTCCTCTTCGGTGTTCTGCCATTTTCAGTATTTATCAGCGCTCGCCTGTGCAAGCTTGCTATCCCCACTCCTGCCATAGCAGCTGTGCTCGCCCTGGGATCAAACCTGTTATGGTACCGTTGGGCCCTCAAATACGGGACGATGGGATTTGTCACCTCGATCGCCCTTTTGCCGATCGTTTTTGCACTAACTATTAAAATTCTTGCGCGCGAGGAGCAGCTCTCAAGGATTGAGGCGATGATCTTCGTTGTAGCGACGAGCCTTATGCTCTGTTGGACACCCTCCGGGCTGGTGTTTGTGCCCGCGGCGGTGCTCGGATTAATTTTCATCCGTTCCATTCTGCACAAGCGTTATCTTATCGCTATCGCCGCTACCTTGCTGATTCTCAATGCCCCGTGGATGGCGGTCTTCGTCTCCGTCTCAAAGGTTGGAAACTTCGTCCAGTCCGAGCGGCCCAGCGACCAGAGCCAGAGCGAGGGCAGTATCCATAACGATAAGCCGAAGGCGAGCGCCCCTGTTGCTCAGCGATCGAAAGCCGCGCACGTCAGCGGCCAAGGCACGCTGCGCCTTCTCCGCGAGTACGCCATCGGCGCCAATCCGCTGATTCTGTTTCTTGCTTTACCGGGCCTACTGCTGCTTCGTGGTGCGACTCGCTCACTTTTTATAATTACCACCGGCTGGTTAATAATTCTCGGGGCCGTGCTCGTGCCGCTTAAGCCACAGCTTGAACTTGACCGGATGTTGATCATTATGGGTATCCTCTTAAGCCTCCCTGCAGCGCGCGCCCTGAGCCAGTTGATGGCACAGGCCCAGGCATCGAGCCTGGCCCGCCTTCCCGTTTCACTCTGTCTCGGTTTTCTGCTGATCACCCCGTTTACACTCTGTGGCGTCGTCAATAATCACTCTATCGAGCAGTATTATTTCTCCTCGCCACTCGTTTCCGACATGACCTCGGCCATAAAGAGATACGGCGGCCCCGGGCGAGTCCTCTTCTCGGGATTTGTGCTTCACGACCTTTCCAACGGCCACCTTGCTCCCCTTGCCTACCTCTCGGGTAAATCACTGATCGCCTCAAGTCCGTTTCACAGCCAGTGGAACTATGGGCAGGTTTTCCCGAAGAGTTTTATCGAGAGGATGGAGAGCGACGGTATTATCCAGTACCTCGATCTGTACAATGTCTCAGCCGTCTTTGCGCACGAGCGCCAGTGGCGCGAGTATTTTGGGCGCCGACCGGCCGAATTTCGGCCGGTATGGCAGGGGGATAAATTTTCGCTCTTTACCAGGACAAGCTTCCCGGGGACTCTTTACGTGCAGGGCACAGGGGAAGAACCACATGAAACGAGCAACTCGGTTGTGCTGCGCCCGGCTCAGTCCGAGGTCGTGTTACGCTATAACTATCTTCCGTTCCTTGAGGCAAGCGGCTGCACCATCTCCGGACAGCAGATGGCGCCCGAGGTCACCTTCATTAAGCTAAGCGGCTGTACCCCAGGAGCCGAGGTCGTGATTCGTGCCAAACACGCATTGGAGAGGATCGCGCAATGAAGTTGACTCAATCAGTGAAGAGAGCCCTCCTTCTCTGCGCCATCGCCGTCAGCCTCGTACTACTCTACTGGGTCGCTCTACGATCATACTCCCTTCCACCGGCGGACCTATCGGCCACGGCTAAGTTACTCGACACCAAGGGCTGGCACCCCATCGTTAACGTGGAGAGCAATGCCTTTCACGAATGGCGCATCGATCCGCTACTCGTACGCCTGCAGTCACTCTTCGATAGCAACCTACACTCCCCCGGCATGCCCGCTCGCACGCTACACCTCGCCATATTTTTTCTCGGGCTGGTGGTGTTCTTCTTTAGCTTGGGAGCTAGCGCTACTGGAGTCGGCGTGGCGCTTATGATTCCCGCCCTATTTCTCTACCTATTCGGGCCAGATTCTGTGATCTTCGGTTCTCTTACCTGGAGCGGCTGGTACCTGTGGAGTGTGCGCCAATGCCTGCTCGCTCTTAAAAAAAAAGGGTTGTGGACCCTTCTTAGCTTCGCCCTGGCCTGCCGCATCGCTCTTTCGGCTAATCAGCTCGCCTGCCTGGTGCTCGTAATCTTGCTCTGGTTCACGGCCCTGCTGCATGACACCGACCTCGTCGAGCAACACAAAAAGATGTACCTACGTTTTCTCGGGGCGATCTCTCTCTTGCCGGCGCTCTTTGTGCTTTTCACGGCGCCTATTCCACACTTCCCCAACTATCCGGCATTTGCCCGTGTTGTCCCCGACGACGGACTGCCAGGAATTATCTTACCCTTAACAGGGGCGCACGCTTCGCTGCAGGTTATCGACCATTGGGCAGTCCGCGCGGCTCTGGGCACGCCCGCACTTATTGCTCTAGGCCTGGCCTTAGTCGCCTTTCTCCTCAGCAAACGCGATAGGGTCTGGGTTCCCGCACTTCTCCTATTCGTTATCACCTCACTCGACACCTGCCTGCCCGAGAGCTGGGTCCAGGTTGCTCCGCTGGCGACGATCGGGCGAATCCTAGCCGGCCATTTCCTTTTCGCCCTAGCACCTTTGGCATTCGCCCTGGGCTGCGTATCTTTTTCTACGGCGCTGATCAATGACTGGAACCGTCTCCCTCATGCGGCGAGCATCGTGCTACCGCTCGCTCTCATCTTTGGCACGGGGTCACTGCGCACATCCCCGCTGCTGGCGAAAGATCTACCATCAAAGCTCGCTCATGTTTCATACCTCTTGGCTCACCCCCAGCTTGTCTCTCCATCATGGTACGTCTATCGCCATTTTAACTTCTCACCGGCGACGGATAAGATTGAGCAATCGGTGCGCCACACTCCTGGGTTTAGTGAACTAACGGTCGAGGCCTCGGCCCAGAATGAGGCGATTATCTTTGGGCAGATGCTTGACGATAAACGAGATACGCGTTGGTCTCCAAACGCTGGGCGGCAAGATGGATCCGAATGGGTACGCTATAATTTTTTTAAGCCGATGATCATTCGTGGAATTGAGTTAAGTACGGGCACGTTTGTGACTGACTTCCCGCGTGGCTTGCGCATTACGGCGAGTACCCAGTGCGACGGTAGCGGCCCTATCCTCCCCGCATCACAGCGCCTCTTCGAGCAGAGATCATGGCAAGGCCCGCTACGCTTTACGAATGACGGTTTCCCCTATTTCGGAGGGGAGCACATCGTCGAGGCCATCTTTGATGCCCCGACCAGCGTTGGCTGCCTTGTCGTGGCCCAGATCGGGCATGAGCCGCATTTCGATTGGTCGATAGCGGAGATGAGCTTATTCTTGAATTCGACCGTGAGATGACTCGGGGTAGCGAGGATATCGCGTTTCCTTCGTGGATCTTCGCGTAACATCTATTCACAAATGAATTCAAGTTACACGAAGCTCCGCGAAGACCGCGCGAAGATCCACGAAGTGGAGGGCCTCGCCTACCCAGACCCAGGCCCCGTCCCTGTCTTCTTCATATTCTGACGAGTCTTAACACCAAGGCGTCCCTCTTGGTCAAGAAGTTTGGCCACACGGTCAAGCACCCCATTGATGAACATTGGGGAATCATCGGCGCCGTAGTGCTTGGCCACTTCAATCGCTTCGTTAATCGTTACTCTCAGTGGAATCTCGGGACAGAAAATTATTTCGTAGGTAGCGATCCTTAAGATATTGCGATCAACTCGCGCCATGCGCTGCAGTGACCAGTGCGTTGAGGCTTGAGCGATCTGCTTGTCAATCTCCTCGCTATGCAGGATTACACCTGCCGTTACCTGTCTACAGAACTCAAGGTATTCGAACGTGTCGGGGACCTCGACGACAGCGGAGTCCTCCTCGTCATCAACGACACAACCAAACGCCGCCGGATGAAACAGCTCAAAAAAAAGTTCTATAGAGGCCTTCGAATAGTCAGCAGTCGTATCACACTGGTACAATACCTGCAGAGCAGACTCTCGAGCCTTTCGACGAGACTTCATTAGTACACAATCTCAATGGCGCCCCCTCCCCTTCACACACATCCACACAAGGGAAACATCGCGCTGATACCTTTGGTTATGGAGAAGTTGCCTAACCGTGTGACTCGATATTATTCGAGTTATGACATTATTATGGGGACCAGGAAAAGTCCCTTTATTTAGGAGGGGTTAGCTGCTCTACGGGTAATTGCTCAATAAGTGTGGGTAATTCTAAATCTTGAACATGAACTGGAACTGTTCCCGATTCCTGCTCCTGCCCCTTATCCTCTTGATTGGAATAGGAAAAGGAGCAGGGGCAGGAATCAGGAGCGGTTCAAGTGCAA
>CAIXSY010000084.1 GCA_903922175.1 uncultured delta proteobacterium
AATTCATCTGGAAAACTGACGGCGGCGGCGGCGCCTGCCGTCAGCTTTGTCCTGCTGGAGGCAATTTATTAATTTCTTGCCGCTTTTCGTTCTCCAGAAAAGTAGCTTTTCGAAAACAGGGTCTTTCCGGACAGGCTCTATCTAGGCACGTTGTAGCAGTGGAGGTGCACAAAAGCGACAAATAACGCGGAGGGTGAGGAGGCAGCGGCCTCTGTTTCCTCCGCGATTCTAACCGCTTCCGCGTGCCTCCACTGCTGCGACGTGCCCAAAATATGCGGAATAGTTACTGAATTTTATACAGGTCAGCTGGTTATCCCGGAACCAGGTACGTGCTCAATAACCCCGGGAAGCTTAATAATTCGTGAGCGTGGCCGTGGTCGCATTGAGACCTTTCTCCACTATCCCCAATTGTGGTATAAGGGGATATGATTCGAACGTACCGAAATGAGGCCACAGCTGACATCGCTCGCGGCGTTAAATCTAGTGCGGCACGGCGGTTATTGCCTCAATCGCTGCATATTGGAGCACAGCGCAAACTTGCTGCCGTGCATGTGGCTGGTTCCATTTTTGACCTTAATATTCCTGGCTATCGCTTGGAAAAGCTTCGTGGAAATCGGCAGGGGCAGTATAGTATCAGAATAAATCGGCAATATAGAATCTGCTTTCAGTGGCAACACGGCGATGCATTTGATGTAGAGATAATTGACTATCATTAGAAATAGGTGATTTATGATTAATGGAGATTTCCCAATTCCTGTCCACCCCGGAGACCTTTTGCAGGATATCCTTGACGCGGCCGGTATTACGCAAAGTGAATTGGCAAGGCATCTGCATATTTCCCCCAGCAAGATCAATGAAGTCTGCTGCCGTCGACGTGGAATATCCGCTGAAATGGCTTTTCGTCTAGGCCGGGCATTTGGACAAAGTCCACAGTTCTGGATGAACGCGCAGGCCAACTGGGAGCTGTCACAGGTCGAAAAAGGTAAATATTTACGTGTCAAAAAGTTAAAGATTCGCACACGAATAGAGGGCGCAGAAGCGGCATAGACTCTCGGAAAAGGTGATGAGCTGCTCTGGGCGGACTGGAGATACCCCGATACTTATGAGGCCCGGTAGAACGCAATGGTATTTCCCCCTGCTTTTTTCGGGTCTGGACAGTAAACGAGTCATTTATCAGCCTTTTCTGTCCCTGTCTGGGGCGGCTAAGGACTACTCGGTTTGGACTCTCCTAGGAAAAGGAGCGGGAGCAGGAATCAGGAGCGGTTCAAGTGCAAGTTCAAGCAAGATCTTTTTACCGACGTAGTCGATCGTGCGCACGCCATGTGTCTGCTCGACGTTGTGCGCGAGCCGCGAAGGTGTTCCTACCGTTTTGGGGCTGCTTCCTAAAGCTTCTTGTGTGCCCCGTCGCACAAGCACCCTTTCTTTGAGGCTCGGCATCCGCACCAAGCTACCTTTGATTTGGCTTCAATTTCGTGTGCGATTGGGGTGATTCCTGTTCCTTCGTGCGAGCCGTCGCAAAACGGCTGGTTCTTCGAGTGCCCGCAGGCGCACCAGAAATACACCCCTGGCTCCATCTCTTTGACATAGGGAGTTTTGCTTGTGACGACGGGTTTTTGAGAATCAGCCATAATAGTGCTCCTTACGATGTTGCAGGTGGAATAGTGTAGGCGCGTTTCCAGGGAAAGTTATAGCGCAGCCGAGGCACAAACGGAAGAAACCTTTCTCGCCAAGGAATCGTGCTGTGGCAGGGGTGGGTACGACTAGACCTTCGCCTGCCAAGGTTAGGCACTGCGAAATAATAACTTATGCAAGTTGCGCAAGTTATTATTTCGCAGTGCCTTAGGCGGCCTTTGAGCCCTGCAGTCGTGGCTTAAAGCTGAGAGCAATTCCAAGCCTATGCAGGATCGAAGTCATGCTAAAGAAGCGGGGATTACCGGTCTCGGAGAGCGCGTCATACAGGCTCTCTCTATTAAGGTGCGTTGACTTTGCTACCGCTGCAAGCCTTTTTGCTAAGTCGGCGCGTCATCATATCTTTACAGACCTAGCCCTCTGCTTGGTCATCTTGGCTTCTCTCGCGTAAGGGAACCAGGGCGGCCGGAACGGCCGCCCTAATGGAGCCGCTTCTTCGCCCTCTTCCCTGACTTTTTGCCTTTCTTGATCTTCTTCGCTTTTTCGAGGAGATCAGCAAAACGCACGGTTTTCTTCTCTTCTTTATTCTGTTCGACAGCGTTAATTTTATCGATGTTGAAGCCGCACAGTTTGCAGTTGCCTTTGTTGTCGCACGGCGGGCTCCAGAAGACAGAGAGGCCCAAGATTAGGCTCTCTTGGATTAGATCTTCTAACTCGATCTGGTCACCATCAAAATAGACTAAGCCGACGTCGTCAACGCAATCTTCTTCGACCGGCTCCGCCGGTTTTGCGCCGCGCTCCGGCGGGGGGCGTTGAGCCAGGACGTAGTTGGCCTCAACTTCAATCTCTCTTTCGAGGGGGTCGAGGCAGCGCCCACACGGCTGTAGGTACTTCGAGCGAACCTTCCCGCTCATCTGCGCTCCTCCGGCCTGGGTCGGGATGATGCTGAGCTCGACGCGGGGCGCCTCAGTGAATTTGATGTCGGTATGGTCACCTGTCGCCATACGCGCATTGAGCGGCGCTAAGGGGATGGTATCATTGATTATAAGGCCATTTGGAGGTAGGTCAGTTACTCGTACTAGCATAGAAGTCTCGCCTGGCAAGGAAGTTAGAAGCTTTAGTGATCAAAAACATCGACTTTTGAGGATACACTTCGTATAAAACATTAGGCAACTTTTGCCAATCTTGCACGAAATAAGTATAGGCCATGATGAGCATCGGCCTTGAGCAGTTTAAACTTGTCCGGAGTGTGGGCGCTCATAAAAATGTAGTGATCCCGGGCATTTTCTTGTTAAGGAGTATTATGGGTGTAAATAAAGTCCTTCTGCTTGGCAACCTTGGCAAAGACCCTGAGCTGCGCTACAGCGCGCAGCAGGTCCCGGTCTGCTCGTTTAGTTTGGCAACTGGTGAGCGGAGAAAAGATCCGAGCGGTAATTGGGTTGACCATACCGAGTGGCACAACATCGTCACCTTCGGTAAGACTGCCGAGAATTGCGCACAGTACTTGAAAAAGGGCCGCCAGGCTTTCGTCGAGGGATCGATCCAAACGCGAAAGTGGCAGGATAAAGAGGGCAAGGATCGCTATACAACTGAAATCCTTGGTAACAATGTGCAGTTTGTAGGTGGTGCGCGTGATGCCGGTGCAGGAAAACCAATGCCGTCTTCAGAATCAACCCCCACGGAGGCCTCGGCTGGACGTCAGTTGGTTGAGTCTTTGCCGTCGGCTGAGTCAATTTCCGGCGGTGTCTCCGGGTCTACCGGCGGCGGCGCAATTGAGGATGATGATATTCCGTTTTAGAGAACCAGTGAGGTAAATCTCAGACCATAGCCTCCGCGCTCTCCGCGGCTCCTGTGTCAATATTAATATAAAATATCACACAGGAGCCACGGAG
>CAIXSY010000085.1 GCA_903922175.1 uncultured delta proteobacterium
CCGGGGGCTCGCCCCCGGCAAAGCTTGCGGATGCGCCCAAATGCCCTTATCTTGGAGAAATGTGTAGACTGCATTTAGGACTTGACCATAAGGGCCACGACAGGGGCTTGCGACCAGGACCAAAACCAGAACTATGACAGAATCTCTCCCGGGGTTAATGAGCGGTTACGCAGAAAGGTAGTTTTTTAACAGGATGCAAAAGATATGCATCATATCGTCGGAATCCGTGCATAACCTGGATTATGAAGCAAAGTCAGCCGCTGATGCTGTCGCTACCTGTTCCCTCTGGCTCCGGATCTGCCGCCCAACGGCGTGCGCCGGTAGGACCCGTTGCAGCGCTCGCCGCATTACGTGCCGTCCCAGTCGACTGCAGCCCTATTGCAGTTCGGGCTTGGAACGAGCTTCCCGATGAAGCGGTGATTATTGGCCTACAGCATGCGGATGCGGCTGTTCGAATGTTAGCCTTATTGGAAATTAGCAGGCGTAGGATTTCTGAGGCGGTGCCTGCTCTGCGCATACTGCTGGAAAGGGGGGAGTCGCATCCACAAAACCAAGTTGAAGCGATAGCGGTACTTATTGCGCTAAGTGATGATAAGAAAGCCGATGCCCAGCTTCTTGGGAAGGTCGCCGCCACGAGTCATTTTTACGTCGGTGATGCATTGGGCACTTTTCTAAATCTGGGTGATCACGCTGCAGACGCTCTTGTGGTTGCGCTGCGCAATCCGGACGCCAGCGTTCAGGAGGAAATTCTCACTCTTCTTAAGAATGTGGCGCGCCTTTATCCGGCGGCGGTTAGTGAGGCTATAGCAACGTCTTTGAGTGAGGAAGTCGCGGGACAACCGCTTCCCCATCGCGCTGTACTCTTGAAAGTTAGAGAGCAGGCGGATCGCCGCGTGGCGGCTCTCCACGAGGCGCCGGTAGTTGTAGTGGGTGAATCGGGCCTGCCACAGTTTAAGATTACCATTCCCGGTGAGGGGTTCCCAGATGCGCTACCGGCATGGGCTGTACAAGAACGATTCTTTGATTCGGATCGTTCTCCGTCGCGGAAGCGGAAAGTGAATGAAACATATTTGAAAGATTGCGCAGATATTGAGGGGCGTAGTACGTTAAGTAAGAAAGAGGCCGAGCTGGTCGCGCCGATTATCCAAGCTATTGGTGGTTATCTTAAGCAGGAGTGTCTCAGGCTTGAGGTACCTGTGCCCGCTGGGCTCATAGGCCCATTTTTAAGTTCATTCTCTGGTAAGAATAGACGAGGTGAAGCATCGGCCTTCCTACCTATATTTACTATTCACCAAAAGTACGCCACCGGGTTGGGCACTTTGGAAGCCCAACGCGTTATGGCCCATGAGATATGGCATGCGGCGAGACTTGTAGGGGTGATCCGACGTGGTTGGTCAATGTCTCGGCCATTATACGATAGTTGCCAGGCGGACGTCCGATGCAAAGCACTTCGCGCTGAGATATGCGCATTTCACCGACGTCTGGGGGTCAAGGAGGGGATGCGCGCCTCACCTGATATGCCGAAGGATCCCAGCGGGCAAACTTCTTAGCCCTTGTTGGTACTATAAATATAGTGTACAATTTTATAGTATGATTAAAAGAGAGCTTAACCTCCTGAAGGTACTCGGTAAAAAAACATCTGCTTTTCTTTTTGGAGCTAGAGGTGTTGGCAAGACTCATCTGGCCGGCGAATTTCTTGCGAGTATCAAGTCACCCATTCGCGTTGACCTGTTAAATGCTGCCGACTTCACTAGGTTTCTAACAGATCCCGGACTGTTGGAGTTAGAGGTTGAGGCTGCATTAAAAAAGACCACACCGTTGATAGTTTTTATCGATGAAGTCCAAAAGCTCCCCGCTTTATTGGATGTCGTGCATAGGCTGATTGAGTTACATAAGGGTAATCTACGTTTCTTGTTATCGGGCTCTAGCGCTCGCAAGCTAAAGAGAGGTGGAGCCAATCTCCTCGCCGGTCGAGCCCTAACGCTAAAACTTCATCCGCTTACCTCTCGTGAAGTTGATTTTGACCTGCGGCAGGTTCTGCAGATTGGCTCGCTCCCTGGCATCTTGCTTGGTAACGAGCAGCCGGAATTGAGTCTCAAGAGTTATGTTGCTACCTACCTCAAAGAGGAAATTCTGCAAGAAGCCATAGTCCGTCGAATTGATAATTTTGCTCGCTTCTTGGAGTTTGCAGGCCAGTATCATGCCGAAGAGATAAATGCCTCGAAGCTAGCGAAGGCGGTAAATCTCAGCCCAGCAACAGTCTTGGGATACTTTCAAATTCTTGAGGATACCCTCCTGGGATTTCGTCTTCCCGGATGGAACTCCTCGACAAAAAAGCAGCTGCGAACCACCCCAAAGTTCTATCTCTTTGATAATGGCGTGGCCAACGCGCTGCGTGGTGAGTTAAGAACGGAATTGCGAGAGTCGAGCTCTCGCTTTGGAAAGCTATTTGAGGCCCTTATTGTGCAGGAGGCTTTTAGGTTGAACGACTATAAAGATCTGGACCTGAAGTTTTCTTACTGGAAGACCAACTCTGGCCAGGAGGTGGATCTGATTGTCTCTCGCGGACTGCAGCAACCGTTGGCTGCCATCGAGATAAAATCAGGCACTGCGCCTGACAGTGCTGATTGTAAGGGGCTAGCGGTTTTTGCTGAAGAGTACCCTAGAGTACCACGCTATTGTTTCTCAAGGACCCCACGAGCCTACACAATAGGAGATCGCGTCGAGGTCCTTCCCTGGAAGGACGGACTGGCGCTCGTGGCTTCACTCTAGGTAACTTCTACTTCGCTGCGCAGAACTCCGTCAGCACTCCAAACGTCGATTTCGGATGCAGGAACGCCACCATCTTATCGCCAGCGCCTTCGATGGGGACCTCGTGGATAAGCCGACAGCCGTTGCTGCTCGCTTGCTTTAGCTGCTCGCCGATGTCGTCCGTGCAGAAGGCGATGTGATGGATTCCGGGGCCACCGTTTTTCTCCATAAACTTGGCCACTGGACTTTCGGGTGAGGTGGGCTCTAAAAGCTCGATGTGAACCTCGCCGATCTCGAAGAACACGGTGCGCACCTTCTGTGATTCGACCTCTTCGACGGCGGAGGGCTTTAGGCCCAGTGTTTTTTCATAGTAGGGGATGGTTTCTTGCAGTGAACGTACGGCGATGCCGATGTGGTCTATTCGCTTGAGCATAGATAAGTCTCCTTTACTCTTTATGGTCTAATAGTCCTAGCCAAACACATTCGAAATTTGGGAAATCCCAACAGCCTCTGGTGAGATGCGATTTTAAATACATTTCGGACAAACCTTCCTACTTCGCCCTGCCACGCGGCAAGTGCTACGTAGGACAAGCCGGTTTGACTCTGTTTCTTTAAATGTGTTCGGCTATGTTGTCCCTCCGGGGGTAGAAACTTCTTGCCCACTTATTTGTCCGACTGCTTTTGTGCCACAAATGGGCAAGAAGTTTCTAAAAGCTGTTCAGCCGCCGCTGTTGCCGAGAGCTTTCCGGCGGCGACATCATGACGGGCTTGCTCATAACGTTGTTGAACGCTCGCGCTTCCAAGAAATCGCTCGCGAAAACCCTCCACAACCAGAGCTTCCATCCACTGCACGAGCTGTTGGCGGCGACGCTCCTCGAATACACCCGAGAGGCGCATCGCTTTTTGAAAGCTGGTGATTACCTCCCAGATCTGCTCAATGCCAGCGCCGCTTCGGGCCGAACAGGTGTATGCCCGCGGAGTCCAGCCGGGTGTTACGGGGGAAAAGAAGCCTAAAACTTGATTGAATTCACCCTTGAGGCGCTCGGCGGGAGTGGTATTATCGCCATCAGCCTTGTTGATCACGATGGCGTCGGCAAGCTCGATGATCCCTTTCTTGAACCCCTGTAATTCGTCACCGGCGCCCGTGATCATGAGCAATAGAAAGAAATCAACCAGCCAGCGTACCGTGCTCTCGCTCTGACCAACGCCAACCGTTTCGACCAGGATTACATCGAAGCCTGCTGCCTCGCAGACGAGCATCGTTTCGCGAGTTTTTCGCGCCACGCCGCCAAGCGTACCGCTCGATGGGGTGGGGCGGATGAACGCATTCGGATCGCGTGACAGCTCCTCCATCCGAGTCTTATCACCGAGGATGCTGCCCCCGGAGAGAGAGCTGCTGGGATCGATAGCCAAGACGGCGACGCGATGCCCGGCGCTGCACAGGTTTTTGCCGAATCTCTCGATGAAGGTGCTCTTGCCCGCGCCGGGAACGCCGCTGATGCCGACCCGAATAGCTTTGCCACTATGCGGAAGGAGCTTTTCGAGCATCTCCTGGGCCAGGGGACGGTGCTGGCTGGCGGTGCTCTCGACGAGGGTTACCGCGCGTGCCAAAATGACGGGGTCTCGTCTGAGAACGCCTTGAACATATTCGTCGAGACTGAGGAGTGATTTAGCCATGATACTTTTGGGTAATCCTCGGAATGAGAAAATTAAACCTCGGCTAGCTACGGAGGTCCCTGCTAGTAATCGCGGCAAGCGTCATGCCACTGGCACTATGCGCTCGGGATGACATAAAAAAATAATGTCATCCCGAGCTCTACCCTTTTCCAACGCCCCTGCACCGAATCAGGAATGACTCAAAAAAGGGTAGAGAGGGACCCCCGTCGCTACGTGGAGGCATCCAGGCATCCCGGCTTATACAACGTTCGCCAAACCTAATTCCTATTATCGACAACTTCCGAGGATCAAGCAATCGAGCTCTTTTCTTACCCTGCGTGATCGTCGTCCTGGGGTGCCTAGCCTCTTGAGCATACTCATAAAATACCCGATATTTTATGAGTATGCTCAAGAGGGCATAAAAAGCGCTCTTTTTGTTTAGTGACTTGGCATTTGCGGCCCGGATTGCGATGTATCGAGTTTCCCCGGTAATCTAGTAGATGGTAACCCCGCATACCTTTAAGCCCTTTCAACTAAACCCGCCGAACATACTGTAATCGCTCACTTCTTATTCTCCCCGCCTGTTTTTTAATCGGAAAAGAGCGCGAGGAGGAAACTTTCCAGCCAAATCCTCGATACATAAGGTGTATGCCGCAAGCACCTCGACAAATAAAAAGTAACCACCTCTACGAAATCTGCTTTCGTGCACGAGAGAATCTACCCTTACCCGTTACTAACTACATGAAACTGCTCATCTCCTGCATCCTCGCCCGCACCCAGCGCGACTTTAAAGTC
>CAIXSY010000086.1 GCA_903922175.1 uncultured delta proteobacterium
ACGCCGGACGTCTGACATCGACGTTTTACGTCCGGCGTTAGACCTTGGACGTCAGCGTTATACGATCCTCGCGCTACTCCTATCTGTATGGGCAGAAGTGTGACCATCATTTTAACCCGCAGCAACTTGCCCTCTGCAATAGCCTTTGTAGATCTGCGGCTGTTACTCCCAGGCGTAGCGCGGCGATACGCGTGTCGTGGTTGCTCCGCTGGAGGGCATAGGATGCACTCAGTGGTGTAATAGATTGGCTGAGCGCCGTGGGCAGCCACTGCGACTGCCACTCTAATTCCCATTGTGCCGCCACCTCACTCAGGCAGCTTTGCAATTCCAAACCTGAAAGTGCTGCCCGGAGCGCGCTGTTGGTAACGACCTCATTGAGTTCGCGGATCTCACCGGGAAATGTCTTTTGCATTAGCCAGGCCAGCGAGTCGCTATCAAGTGCTGGCACCCTCTTCGTCAGCAGCGTTGCAGCTCTAGCCAACGCATGTTGGCTAAGGGCAGGGATATCTTGGCGACGTTCGCTTAGCGATGGGATACGCAGGACCTCCCCCTGCGGAATGGCCTTTAAGATTCGCAAGGCCTCTTCGTCGTGGGTGCAGAAGATAGTATGGCGTGGAATGCGGATAGCTTGATCGGGATAGGTAAAGATACGAGCGAGTTCAGCTGCTTCCTCTTCGGCGTGTGTCAGGATGGTGCAACTATCAGGCGCGTCAGGGATCTCCGCGCCCTGGAGGATCTCAGTCAGTGGGCGAGAATCCAAGCGTAGATCATATTCGGCCACCGCGTGCACCTTTTCGCCGCCGTGTGCGATGAGGCGGGCCATGGTTCTTTTGCCGCAACCCTCGGGGCCGAAGAGGATAAGACACGGGCAAGATTTTGTGGCTAGGACGGGCAGTGACTCGATTAGGCTCCGGCTTTTCGGCGCAACCCAGACAAGGTTGGCCTTTGTAGGGGCGATCTGATCGACTGTCGGGCGAGGTTGTTGGCGAGTTCGTGGTATAATATTTTTAATCTGTTTGATCAGTCTTTCGGAGACGTTTGACGAGTCAATCTCGAGGTAGTCATCAGCGCCAATGCGCATGGCTTCAACGGCAGCGGAGAGGCTTGGCTCATCAGTCAGGAAGATAAATCGTGGTGGTGTGGGATCACTTTTCTGAAGCTCGTCGAGTAGGTCGAGGCCTGTCCCAAAATTCTCAAGCAGGTAGTCGGTGACAATAATACGAGGTTTCCTTTCTAGGACGATAGCGGCTAGGTTTTCGGTTGGCGGTAAGCGAGACGCCGTTATGCTTTGGGCCTGAAGCTTGCGAACGAGCTCCTCCGCTAGCTGTGCTTTGCGTGCTTCACGTTCATTTAGAATAATATTGACGTCTTCGCGCATCTTTATATGGGTAGTTTCATATGTGGATCCATAACCAGTAGGTAGGATGAGCCCAGGAGGGAGGATGATGCATGCCAGATATCCTGGTTGTAGAAGATAATGAAAAAGAGCGTGAGCGGTTGGTGCGAATGTGCAAGCAGGCGCACTACTCGGTTCTGGCGTGCGCCAGCGCAGCCGAGGCTGAAAACGCACTCGGGGTGCACACATTTCGTTTGGCATTCCTCGATATCGGTTTGAGCGATAAGTCCGGTTCGCACGTCTTTAGCCTTGCTCGCCGCTCGGGAAAGATCGCCCACGTGATCATTTTTACGGGCAATCCCTCCGTGCATCTGAAGCAGCGCTTGCTGGCTGAAGGGGCGGCTGACTACATAATCAAGGGCACACCTCAAGCCCGGAACGAAGAGCTTCTAGGCCGTATTCGAGCCCTGATTGGTGAGTCACAGGAGGATGTTGTCGAAGGAATCCCCCTAGACCAGTTTTTATTGCGCCATATTCCGGAGCATTCGCGAGGACTATTTCTTAGTGCTGATAATGCACTGCCGACGTGCAGCACCTGCGGCGCTGCGGGTTATACCGTAACTTTTGCGCAGCAAGCACAGCTTCCTCCAGAGGTGAAAGGCTTGGTGGTATGCGCCAACTGTGGACATCCATTCAATCCAGAGGTTATCTAATGAGGAAGTTTCTAAAAAACTTCTTTGCGGACCACTCGCCGATGACGACTAACGTTGAACGCCGGATGTTCAACCTCGACGTCAGTTTGATGCTTCAGCGTATAAGCCAGGAATTCGCCGCACCGATCGGCGATGTCTCGGATTTTCGGCGAAGCGTCATCTTCCCCCAGCTGTATGTCTTTGTGTGCTTGATCCTCGTGGGCACGACGCAGGAAGAGCTGTTCGCCGGTCTCTTTTTAAAACTGCTTATCGTGGCCTATCTGCTTATGGCCTATGCGCTGATTCGTAGTCAGATCGTCATCCTTTCGCATACCCTTCTTGGCGTCGAGCTGCTCATCCTCTGTGGATTGCTTTGTGTTGGGGCGAGCGCCCTTAATCTTACGCCGCTCGGGCATGTTTTCCTGCCGTCGGCGCTGCTGATCTTGTGCCTATTTGTGGTGTGTGTCTCTTGGCGCCTGGTTTTGGTGTGCGGCGTGTCGCTTTTCATCGTCTTGCTCCTCTATAGTTCGGCCTACTGGTTGCTTGGCTCTGATGATGGCGCTGAGATGTCTTTGGGCTTGACGCTCTTTGGCAGTGCCACGCTGGCGGCGTGTGCCATCTCGTATCTTAGAGCGCCGCGTGAGGGCTCGTCCGTGCGTGGTATCTTTCCGCGATTCGCCGCGATCGATTTTGGTTGGGGTGGTGCGCGTTCGCTGGAGAGTGACCGACTCATCGGCGAGGCGCATGATGAGGAGAATGAACTTAGTCACCTGGTCAACAATTCTCTGCAAGGTATGATGGAAAGTGTCGAGGCACTACGCGTCTTTATATCGGCGCCGGATCGAGGCGAGAGTGCCAGGGCACTTCAACATCTCAGCGAACTCGACCGCGCTCTTTCGTTTGTTTCGTGGACCGTATCTGACACCAAGGTGTTGGCTGAGTTGGCGCGACGCACCCTCCCGGCAAGGTTCGAGGCGATGTCATACCGCGAGCTGAAAAACGAAATCGGTCATTACGGGCGCTGTTTGACCAGTGCTCATGCTGAGAGCATTGAAATTTCAACTCCCGATGGAGAGGCGGCGACATTTATCATCGCAGGACGCGATTACATGCTTTCCGTGTTGCGTCGGCTCTTGCGTCACGCCTATCGTCCGGGGAGAGCAGGGGGCAAGTTCAATATAACCTGTCGCACGGAGCCAGGCCGTGAGGTTATCCTGTTTCATCCGTCGTCAGGAGATTCTCTCGATGATCGCGCGCTGGTGCATCTTGAGAAGCTTGTGCGTATGAGTGGTGGAGATTTTGTGCACCACGTGGACGCACAAGGGGGCGAGATTGTTCGTTGTGAGCTGGCGAGTGCCTTACCACATGTTCCGGTCGAAGGGGGTCTTAGGGATTGGCTTCTGCTGGTCGATGATGCGCCACAAGTGGTGGCTTTCTACGAGCGTGTGGCGACAGCGCTCAGCATGAAGGCGATTTCGGCACCCTCGCGCGGCAAGGCGATCGAGCTGCTAGAGGTGTATGGCCAACCACGGTTGGTGATCACGGATATGAAACTTGCCGATGGTGATGCTTTGGAGTTTATCGAGGAGCTGCGGCGGCGTTTCCCGTCCACGCTACCGATTCTAGTGGTCAGTGGCAGCAGTGATGCGGCAGAGCGCCTGTGTCATGTCGCTGGAGAGATAGCGTTCCTGGTTAAGCCGGTGAGCCGTCGCCTTCTCTTCGATGCGGTGACAAACCTGCTTGCGGGAAGGGGAGAACACATATGACGGAGAGCAGCGGTTCGACACTGTCGATTGAGAGCTACCTGGCTGCGCTGAAGGCCTTTTTTATACAGGAGCAGGAGCGTGTCGTGCGCGAGGCGGTACGCTCTCGGCGTGCTATTTTGTGTGCAGAGATTGTGCGCCGTCTTGAGGGCTCCGCCTTCAATATTCAGCCCGTTGCCTCTACTCATAATGAGGGTTGGGTAAAAGTATTTTCGTTGACGACGGTACGCAACATTGTTGGTGGGCGCTTTGATCTGATTAAAGCCCGCTGGACAAGTGCTGGCTTGCCCCTTAAGCAGCACCGTGGATCTTGTCTGCCTGAGTTCTCAAAAAATGAAGAAGGTTGGTGTTGTTTTGTCGCCTGGCTTCTAGAACAGGGGTATGAAATAAGAGAGGACAACGCTCAGTCTGATGTTTTATTCGAGATCCGCAAGCTTCCATAGATTCCTTCGGCGGTGTAGTGCGCACCTCTTGTTTGTATTTTTGCAGTTACTCATGTAATTACTTAATAACCTCGGGCGAAAGAACCTTGCTCCTAGTCCTGGTCTTGGGTCCAGGTCTTGGTTCTGGCCTGCGGTGAGCTTGTCGAACTGCCTTAAGTCCTTGTCGTGGCTTTGGTCGAAATCATTGCCCAGTTGACCATGACCAGGATTTAGGACCATGACCGTTCGACGGAGCTCATGCCAGGCCAGAACCAAGATTAAGATAAGGTTACCCGGGCCTTGTGAGCAGTTACTGCGGCTGACGAATCACATTAAGCGACACTACTTGCGTAACGTTGTTCTAGTTATCGTAGGTCGCCGCGCCAATTTGGCGAATCTGATTAATAATGTAAACTAAACTAAGCTAGGGTCCTTACTTTTATTATATATTATAGCTAGCCCGATAGCGTGCCGATACGGAGGTGTAGGGAGTAGGGTCTTATAACGAGAAGAGTGAGAATGTCTCATGCTATTAGAACGACCGGGGAAAAGAGTGACGTCGAATAATTCCGACGGAACCGGTGATGACCTGTCAGTTCCGGCTGCGATCACGGACGCAGGGTGCGAGCGCACGCTCAATGAAGATCGCTATGCGGTTATAGAGTCGCCCTCCGGACTTGCTTGGCTGGTGTGTGATGGGATGGGCGGAGAGGAGGGTGGCGAGCTTGCGGCTCAGCTTGCGCTCGATGCTATTCGTCGGGACCTTGAGAATTTACCACAGCGCCCGCCTGAGGAGGCGCTGCGCAATGCCATCCTTGAATCTAATCGCGTTATTGTTCTGCGTCGGCAAAATCCCTCTTTCGGGCGCATGGGCACTACCGTTGTGGCGGCGCTGTTTTCGGCTCCTGAGGTTGTAATCGGGCATGCAGGTGATTCCCGAGCGTACCTGATTCGGGACGGTGCCATACAGCAGCTTACGACCGATCATACCTACGTTCAGGCACTCGTCGAGAAAGGGGAGATCAACCAAGAGGACGCGATGACGCATCCTGATGCCCATATCCTGACCCGCTGTATCGGCTCTGAGCCGGGCTTGCAGATCGAGATGCAGCGTTATTGGGTGTGGCCTGTTGCGCAAGGTGAGGCACAGGACTTCCTCCTGCTCTGCACTGATGGTTTGTATAGCCAGGTTAGTGACGCTGAAGTGGCGAGTGCTGTTTCGAGCAGCTCGCCGCAACGTGCATGTGTTTCGATGGTTGAGTTGGTAAAGGAGCGCGGTGGTTTCGACAACATCACGTTGGCTATTATCCCGCTGGGTGGGCAGTTGAAGGAGGAGCCACCGGCTGGATACAACCAGCGCCAGCGTCGAAAACCAGTTGTTGCCAGTTCGCGTCAGGGACAGGGTGCAAACGTCTCTCGCAGGATTGGTCGCGATATCGCAATCGTGGCCCTTTTGGGCTTGCTTGCTGCAATGCTCGTCGCCGTACTTTTTTTGTTCATACTCAAGGGGTGACGATCTGGTGATCACTTGAGAAGAGGTGTTTTTTTTGTGAATAGGTTTTTGTGAAAAGGAGAGAAACCATGGAGAATGATAAAAATTCACCATCCGATCGTAATCTTGGTGCAGGAGATGTCGAAGGAACTGCGGACACGCCAGCGACCGCTCCGCGCGCGCGTAATCGCACGGTTATGCTTACTCCCGAGATTACGGGGCAGGTGCGAGCACGGCTCGCGCAGGATTTTACTCATAGCCCCGGCTCAGCTTCTGCGCCCGGGACAGCGACTCCGGCGGCAAGAGGCAATGACCTGGGTGCTCCTGCCCCCGAGCCTTCGGGCCCAGCTTCGCTTGGTCAGTTCTATGCAGCGGGCGCTCGTGGTAGGCAAAGTTCTTCGCCAGAATCGCCATCGGCATATGCCGAACCGCGTTCTCGATCTACGCCACCATCAGCGCCTGTACCGCAGCCCGTGGAGGGCCGCGAAGGGGTGTTTTGGCACAAAAAGACCCCAGTCGTTGGCTTCTTAGTTTCCTACGATGAGAATCCCCATGGTGATGTGTACGAGCTCCGTAGTGGACGGTTAATTATCTCTTCGGAGTCGGCCGGACATGCAAATTGTTTGCAGCTCAATGACGAGAGTGTTTCAACCATGCACGCCATTTTGCGGATTAGCCAGACTGGCGAGGTGCAGGTGATGGATCAGCTGTCTGAACATGGTACTCGTATCAAGCGTTTTGGAAGTGACGAAGAGCGAGAGCTGTCGGGGGATAAGGGGACCGTTGAGCATGGAGACATTGTCAGCTTTGGAAATCGGAAATTCCATGTGTGTATGGTCGCCAGTCCGCCAGAGGGGTGAGGAGCTGGGCCAAGAGTTGGTTGAGCACACGTGAAGTTTCTACACCCGGCATGTCCTACGAAGCACCTGCCGCGAGGCAGGGCGTAGTGGGAAGGGACGATAATGTATTTAAGGCAAGCATTGCATAAGAGGCTGTTGGGATATCCCAAGTATCAAATGTGTTTGGCTAGTATTCTATGGGAGTGGAACGTGAAGAAGTGTCGATGAGTGATGATCACCTGATAAGCCTCCAACCCGGCACTATAGTTGCTGGCCGGTACGAGGTGGTGAAGTGCCTCGGAGCGGGCAGCATGGGGCTTGTGTATGCCTGCCGCCATCGCGAATTGACCGGGCACATGGTCGCCATTAAGGTGCTCTTCCCTGAGGTAGCGCGTGATAAGGTCGCCGCCGCGCGGTTTCGTAACGAGATATTCGCCTCATACAATGTTTCTCATCCCAATGTTGTTCGAGCCTATGAATATATACGAGACGGCGACCTTGTCGCGTATACTATGGAATATGTTGGCGGTGGCCAGCTCGCTGATAAACTCGAAGGGGCACCTATTCCGATTACCGAGATCGCCCGTCTTATTGGGCAGATGTGCCTTGGTGTTCAAGCCATTCACGATGCAGGCATCATTCACCGCGATCTTAAGCCGGAGAATATTTTACTTACCAAAGATGGCAATGTGAAAATTGTCGATTTCGGCATTGCCAAAGCTGGGCATGGACCGAGGCTCACCGAGCATGGCGGAGTGGTGGGCACTATTGACTATGTGAGTCCGGAGTACATGCTCAATTCACAGGTGGATTGGCGCTCGGATATTTATGCTCTTGGGATATTAGCCTACGAGATGCTTACCGGAGAATCTCCGTTTCGAGGTGATTCGGTCTACGCCACGATGACCAAGCGCCTTAAGTCAGACGCCAAGCCGCCGAGCGCGCAGCGCCCGGACTGCCCGCCTGAGCTCGACGCCCTTGTGCTTAAAGCCATGGCGCGTGACCCCGAGAAGCGATACCAAGCCGCCGTGGAGATCTTCCTCGATCTGCAGAAGCTCTACCCCGATCAGATGATAATTTCTGGAGCATATCGTCAGTTAAGTGCCACTCCTAGCACGACGTCGCGCAGTTCAACGGAAGACGCCAAGAAGGGTGTGGGGCCGATTGCGGGCCGCGTCCCTGCCCTAACGGTAGAGCTGTCTTCAAGGGAGAGCTCAGAGTTGATCGATTCCGACACCGGGGGGGGGCGGGAGGTTATGGACCAGGGGGCCGTTGCTAGCGAGTGGGACGAGGGCGAAGAGCGGGCCCCGAGAGGGTGGGAAAAGACAGAAACAATATCAGCCCCTGAAGCGAGATCGGCCCACTATTCTAAGGGAACGGTGTTTAGTCCTGGGGTGGAGGGGGATGAGTACGATAGTTCTACTCGTCTGCCTCAGTATGATCGCCGGGAACGGATACTTGCTTCGCGCCCGGATGAGTCCCAGGAATGGGTTAGACGACCATCGATGTCGCATGAAGTTAACGTGGCTACGGGTGGTATCGATAATAGCCGGATACGTAAGCTTTCGCAGCTTGCCGATACGGCGGCTCCCTCGGTTTGGACAGATGTCCTTATTCTTATCTTTGCAGCACTAATCGGCATCGTTGTCGGTTTTGTGTTCCTTAACCTGTTTTTCCCGGATGTTTTTAGGCGCAGTGAGGTTACTTCAGTCGAGAGTTGAGATCGTTGTCGCGCGATGGAACTTGGTCTATAGTGATCATGTACCCTTAAACTATTGAGGTTTTTGAGTGAAGCTTCTTATTTTAGATGTCAGTACTGAGGCTCAGGCATTCTGTGCCAAGCGCATCGAGCAATTTAACCAGGCCGACATAGAGATGTTGGATCTGAAGGTTAAGCTCGTCAGCGATCGTGAGTTCATGGACCGCATCTCAGAGGCCGATGTGCTTGTCATAGGCTCTGGTGTTGGTGAGCGCGCTATATCTATTGCTCGCAGTGCTAACTCGGTGGCGCCATGGATGCATCTGATCATGTTTGTGACAGATGAAGCCTATGGTGGAACCATATTTAAGGCGGCTCATTCTGCGGGCGTGCGCAAGATATTCCCGGATAGTGCTGGCCCAATGGATTTTCTGCAGGAACTCGTGGCTATACATGCCGAATTCCGGCGTGAGGGAAGGGCTCGCGAGGGCAAGGTTGTTGTTGTTACTCACGCCAAGGGCGGGGTGGGGGCTACGTCTGTTGCCGCGGCTTTGGCCGAGGTTTGTAGTGTCTTCCACCGACGGACGATGTTGTGGGACATGGATGTCGAAACCCGTGATTTAAGTCGCTCGCTCACGGTCAACGGTGTTGAGGCCAAGGTGGTCAGTGCCTGGGTTAATGGAAGCCGGGAAGTTTCACGAGATTCTCTTAAAGATGCGCTTATTCCCATCAGTAGTGATGTCTCAGTTCTTATGCCTCCCGATCGCATGGCTGAGTCGATGGATCTTGTGTGTCACACGGATTCGATTGCACTCGTGCAGCGTATTGTCGAGATCTCTCGTATGCTCTTTGACGTCGTATTAATTGATACGGGGGGTCGGATGGGGCCAGCCACGGGGGCGCTACTAAGGAGCGCTGATGTGGTTATGATCGTCATCGATGATACGATTCTTGGACTAACGGCGGTTGATCTATATCTAACCTTCGTGAAGAGTCTCGTCGGGGGAACTGACCGAATTGTTTTTCTTGTTAACCCCTATTCTGGGGCCTTGCTGGGTGTCTCTCAGATTGCGGCAGAGCTGGAGCCGGCGCACCATCTTGGTGAGTTGCCGTGGAGGCTTCCGCCGGTGCCGAACGATCCCAAGGCGGCATTGTGGCCTGGAAGTGGAAGGACTCTTTACAGTATGGGGCAAAAGGCTACCCGTGCCGTTCTTGAGCGAATCGCTCGGGACATTGGCGTCATCGATAATGCACCACCTTCCGGTAATGCGCTAGCTTCGGGGGCGGTGCAGGAGTCTCCAACGCAGTCATCGAGCGCCAGCTTCCTGAGCCGGTTGTTTAACAGGGGCAGCTCTGGGGGCGGAACTGATAAACCAGTTCCGTGAAGGGCCAATTAAGCTTTCGATTGTTGGCATAATGATTGCAGATATCAGGATTGATGGCTGCAATGATTATGAAGTGGTTTTTAGTAGTTTTGTACGGTTAGGTTGAAGGTTATGGCGAATCGGAGCACGCTAAAACAGGCAGTTGTTTATTTGTGGGTATTGTGTTTATTGTGATCCGGTAAGCTTAGATATGGGGAGCTGGCAGCATCTATGTGGTAAGCTGCGGGCAAATACAGTTTTAACCCATTTGCAGAGAACGTTGCAGATAGTGTTCGAGTTTGGTAACCCTTAAATTATTGGAGAGAAAAATGGTTGAGATGAATAACTTGGAGAAGAAGGAAGAGTCGCAGGAAGAAGAAAAAGGGGCGAGCTTGGTTGAATACGCATTGCTTGTTGCCTTGATCGCTGTTGTTTGCATCGTTGCAGTCCGCGTGCTTGGTCAGAAGGCCTCACAGAGATTCTCGATGATCGCCAGCTCTATTTAGTTGGAGCAGCCCTTAGGTAGTCTACGAGGGGCTTTATAGGCACCGGTTCTGTTAAGCTTGCTTAGCAGAACCGGTGCCTTTTTTGTGCTTGGCAGGCAAGGCGGGTTCATTAAGTGATCCGATTACATGGTTCTCTCCGAGGTGAGGAGAGGCAAAGAAATAGAGGTGCTTTTATACCGCTGTTTCTGTTTAATCGATCAGACTTTGATTAGTTAGTATAAGAAAATTTATCAATAAGCTTACCAAAAAGTGAAGAATTTTATAGAGTAAGCCGATGTTCACATAGTAGATGTTACGTAGGTAATGGTGTTGGAGGTGAGTCGGCCGCTATGCCTATTGCTCACGTTTTTTTTTGCAGAAGCGGATTCGGGTATCGATACCCTAGAAGCTAGGTTTTCTCTTACATCTGTTTGTATTCGCTGAGGGATTTATGACGCGCCACTTTGGAGGGATGGGCACTGGCCATCAACAGGATCGCAATAGGCTCCTCATCGTCCTTGCGCTCTGTCTATTTTTCATCATAGTTGCTGGTTTTATTTACTTATTCGCAACACGAGGGGGCGGCGCTAGCGTTGCCACTAGCGTTGTGGTGCAGAAGGAGCAGGTAGAGCTAAAGATGGTTGACGTGCTGGTCCCAATTCAGAAAATTGAATCGGGAACAGTGCTCGAACCTGTTCTTTTTCGTGTCGAGCAGCGACCAGATGTTGGATTATCATCTCGCGTTGTTAAGGGTTTCGACCAGATAAAGGGCTACTTCGCGCGCTCGATGATTGTGCCAGGGGAGCCGCTTATCTCCGATCTAATTACTCCCGTGCGTCCGACGAATGCGATCACCGCCAGCATACCGGAGGGATATCGCGCGGTGACAATTAATGTGAATGCCACAAGTAGCGTTGAGGGGTGGGCCTTGCCGGGCGCAAAGGTTGATGTGATCTGGGCATCGCGCATTCGAGGCGAGGCGGGCGTTACCGTAATTGTGCAGAACGCAAAAATCCTCTCAGCCGAGCGGCAGATCGATACGAGTGCAAAGGTTGGGGCTCCCGTACCGAGCACGGTCACGTTACTAGTTTCAGCCGAGGATTCCTCAAAGGTTCAACTCGCCGCGACGGCGGGTGCACTGAGTCTCTCGTTGCGCGGTGATACAGATCCCGGCAAGGGGGTGAGTGGATCGAGCATAACGGTCGGACAGTTATACGGGGGGGCCCCCTCAGAAGGGGAGGTTCGTCCCTCCAATACGGTGTCTGTGCGCGGACCTGATGGAAAGATCCAGGAGATGGTGCTTGAGGATGGGAAGCTTATTCCGCTCGCTGGTTTAGAGGGTAGTAAGTCGGCTACGAGCGAGGTGACAGGCGACGCACGCTAATTCCATTTTCTTACCGCAGGTTAGGAGATGCTGGTTCTGGCTGTGTCGCGTGGGGGAGGGTGTTTTTGCTTGCGGGAGTAGCGCGGTTAAGGGATCTCTATTCGAGGTTAGTTTTTAGTAGGGTTGCTCTATGGGAAATCAGTCGGATAATGACAAAGAAGCGCTCATTGGGCTCTTTTCAACGAGAGTTTCACAGAGCGCTAGGGGCGGAGCCAAGCAGCCAAACCCCGACTTGCCGGCGCTTCCATCGGGCGAGGGCAATGCCGACAACCTCCCAGTTTCCGAACCAAAATCGGGTGGAAATGCTGTTCCTAAGACTCAGACAGTCACGTCGACCTCAGTAACCAGGGCGACGAGCTCCGCGGCGATCTCGCACGCTTCGTCGACAGCAGCGAACACGGCGGTGAGGAGCAAGCTCTCACCTTTGGCGCACACCATTTTACGTGAAGCTCGGCGCGAGCTTGGGTCAGAGTTTAATCTTGCTGAGGTTGAGCAGGGTGGCAAGACTTTGGCCGAGGAGAGTATCTCACGTGCCGTGGATAACGTGCTCCGTCGACGCAATGAGGCCCTCGATGATATCGAGCGCGCCAATGTTATTATCCACCTACAGAAAGACCTGATGGGTTGGGGCGTGTTGCAGCCGCTGATCGACAATAAGGATGTAACCGATATTCACGTTTACGACTATCAGACCGTTGTCCTTCAGCGGGGTAAGAAGAGTGAGACGACGGGGTTGCATTGGCCAAATAGCCAGGGGTATGCGGCGTTCCTAGACCGCTTGCTCTTACGCGTGGGGAAGTCGCTTTCGACACAGCAGCACACGATTGATGCCTCTTTCCCCAACGGTATTCGTATATGCGCCGTACATGAAAGCGTTTGTGGTCAGCGCGGGCCCCTGCTTTGTATACGCGTTCCGCGTGTCATGGAGCCGACGCTAGAGAGTCTTGTCGCCTATCAGGTAGCGCCGCCGTTGATCGTGCAGTATATGGCTGCACTGACCCGCAGCGGCAGGGCAACTATAATGGTCGCCGGCGAAACTGGTACGGGTAAAACAACGCTGATTAAGTGCTTGGGCACTCAATTTGGCCCCGACGAGTCAATCGTCTCCGTTGAGGACACGCCGGAGCTCAATTTTTCGCACCCGTATTCACGATCTCTGGTGTCACGCCCGGCAAATACCGAGGGGGTCGGTGAAGTCACACTTCAAGAGCATATTAAGACTACGTTGCGTATGACGCCCACGCGAGTGATTCTTGGAGAGATGCGCACGCCCTATGCAGCAGAGGCGTTTCTAGAGAGCGCGCAGACAGGCCACGTTGGTATGTCCACTATTCACGCGCGCAATGCTCGTGAAACGCTCGTACGCCTTGAGAGCTTGCTTGGACGAGCGCAGAAGTCGGTTTCTATTGATATCATCCGCCAGCAGATCGCCTTGGCGGTCGATGTGGTGGTCTGGCTGTTTCGTGAGAAGGGGTCCGGCAAGCCGCGTGTTGGTGAGGTTATCGAAGTTGGACACTTCGTCGAAGGCGTGATTCAAGTGCGCCCCATGTTCAGCCTCATTAAAACAGGTGACCGCCCGGTATGGCGTGTTGATTCCTGGTCAAGCTCATTTGATGATGTCCTGGCTGACGCGGGAATATTTCTTGGGGACTCACCACCGGAGATTACTTTTGGTGGCGTGGGAACGAGTGCTGGCGCGAAACGCTAGCTCACGAGGAGTCTTCTCGTAGTCAGTAAACTGACGTATGCTGAAAGGGAGGTCATTAAACATATGAATCCGTTAATGCTTGTACTGACTGTCCTCGCCGTCTTAGTGGTCGGAGCGGGTGCGTATTTCTATTGGCCGAGAGACGAGAGCTACTCCTCACGATCGCGCGGCGGACAGCTCGTCGGTGGTGCGGCTGCCTCCTTTGGTACAGGCCTTAAGTCAGCGTCCACGTCGATGGATGAGGAGGCTAACGACATAACAGGCAGGAAGCGTGCTGGTAGTGTTCTTAATAGCAAGGCTTTCGGATCGGTAGCGAAGGGTGGAAAAAGCGCCAGTGTCTTGACCCTTCAAAAAAGCCTCAAGTATGCGCAGTGGCCGATCCCTCCTTTGGCGTGGCGCCTGGTGCAGCTTTGTGCTGCATTGTTTGCTATGTCCCTGGCTAGTCTCAAGCTTAACGGGGTGCTGACCGTTGCCTGCGGCCTTGTCGGGTTGATGATCACCAATGGCTTTTTGACGTGGGCTGTCGAACGCCGGTTTAAGGCGTTTGATGCTGATTATCCAGCATTTCTGCTCTCGGTGGTTGGGCTCCTAAAAACGGGCATGAATGCCATCGGCGCGCTTGATGCCGCCGCTAAGGGGTTGGCAGAAACCTCCCTTTTGCGAGCCGAGGTTGAGATGATGATCGAACGCCTGCGCTTCGGTGTATCTGAAGATCGCTCTATTGGAGCTTTTGCTGAAGATGTCTACCACCCCGAAATCGAGCTCTTCGTGCAGGCCCTGCTTTTGAGTCGGCGCGTAGGTGGTACGTTGTCTGACACCCTTGAGCGACTCTCCAAGCAGGTTCGTAAGCGTCAGTTCTTTCGTTCCTCGGCGGTGGCGGCTGTCGGTCTGCAACGCGGATCGATATGGTTCATATTGGGCATCCTTACGGCGCTTGAGGTGTACATGTATTTCGTTTATCCCCAGGCGGTTGTTGGTGCCTGGGCCGATCCTACTGGTTGGCAGGTGTGGCAGTACGGCATATTAGTCATCATGGTTGGCATGTACTGGGTACGGCAGGTGACTAAATTAAAAGTGTAAGGAGGACCCTTGGAATCACCGGCCTTATTCGTTGGTATTGTGGTTATTGTGCTCGCCATCGGCGTGGTGGGAGTGTTCTTGTATCTCTATTTGGCGCCCGATCAGGGGAGCTATCGCTCGCTTATGAGCGCGGGGGCTAATTCTTCATTCGAGTCGAATGTGGCCGGTCGACGCGGCGGCGAATTCAGCAACGTAGACCTTCAGAAATTAAAAAGGGTAAAGAAGAGGAAAAAGAACATACCGATCACGCTGCCACAGAAGTTTTTTATGGCCGGTATGTTTAGTGAGGCGGAGCGCCAGCAATTCAAAAGGCTTCGAGTCATCGCCCCGCTCATCTCAACGCCCGTTGGCGCCTATTTTATGTATATGCTCATGGGTCTCGACTGGGCTCTGATAGGGATCATTCTTGGCGGGCTTGTTGGTTTGCAGATTCCGTTCTCGATCATTGATCGTCGTATCGCAGCTCGCGCTGAAGATATCATGTACTTCTTGCCCCTTGTTATCGAGCAGATCGCCATCGGCGTCAGTAGCTCGCTTGATATAGGTCCGTGTATCCAGCGCGTTGTCGCTATGGCCGATGAGCGGGACACGCATAATCCAGTCACGGAACTGATCAAAATTGCGCAGAATCATATTCAGGCGGGCGCTTCTTTCGAAGACGCCATCACCGAAGTCGGTGTCCTCTCTGGACACACCGAACTAAAGCATACCTTTATGTCTCTGGCGCAGGTTGCTCGTCACGGTGGTGAGATTACGAGGCAGCTACAGGAGTTGGCCGACGCCGTTGCCAGCCAGCGAGAGACAGCGATTGACGCTAAGATTAAGAAGCTAGAGCTTACCGCAACCGGTCCCGTGGCTTTGGTGTTCGCTGGATTCTTGGTGATCCTGCTGATCGGCTTTGGTATTCAGATTATGCAGGCTTTTGAATAGACAGGGCCGTTCGCGCGGAAGTGCTTTAAAATATGGTGATCGGAGGGGCTAAACTAAAGGGGGTACGGCGCAGCGACGTTATCCTGGCGTTGTTCGTAATTGCGATTGCGGCGATGTTGTTGGTTCCGCTGCCAACGCAGCTGCTCGATTTCTTACTTGTAATCAACCTCTCCTTTGCGTTCCTGCTGCTCTTAACGGCTCTCTATATTCCGAATGCGTTAGCGTTGCTTACCTTCCCATCGATCCTTCTTCTGACGACTCTTTTTCGGCTGAGCCTTAACGTTGCTTCTACCAGACTCATCCTCAGTCAGGGAGATGCCGGTGCGGTGATCCGTACTTTCGGTACGCTGCTGATCGGTAGCGAGATCGTGGTTGGGGTTATAATCTTCAGCATTATCACCATTGTGAATTTCATCGTTATTGCGAAAGGGTCCGGTCGCGTCTCAGAGGTGGCCGCGCGCTTTGCCCTTGATGCCCTACCGGGAAAGCAGCTGGCGATTGATGCCGATCTGCGCAGCGGGCTTATGACGGCAGAGCAAGCGCAGGTTAAGCGCGACGACCTGCGCAAAGAATCTCAGCTCTACGGAGCTATGGACGGTGCCATGCGCTTTGTCCAGGGGGACGCCATCGCCGGCATCTGCATAATATTCACCAATATTATCGGCGGCCTCTACATGGGCGTGGTCAATGGTAATATGAGTTTGAGCGATGCGGCGCATACCTATACCGTTCTCACCGTTGGTGATGGATTGGTGCATCAGATCCCGGCCCTCTTGATCTCCATCTGTGCAGGTATTGTGGTGACACGAGTCTCCTCCGGCGAGGACATGACTCTCGGTGGGGAAGTGGGCACACAGCTCTTCGCCCGTCCGGGAACGATGCTTTTTTCCGGCGTCTTGCTGGCTGCGATCGGTATCCTCACGCCGTTGCCTAAGCTGCCTTTCCTGGCTGTGGGTCTTGGGCTTGTGGCTAGCTCCTTTCTCGTGGCGCGTGCTCAGGCAGCGGCGGCGGGAGTGTTGCCAGCGCGTGCTGAATTTTCAGGCTCGATGGGAGCTCTTCTTCCCGGTCCGGATGTTGAGGAGGACGCATCGGAAGAGGGGATCCTCGTGATTGCCCTCGATGCTCACGTGCTCTTTCGTTTGTATAGGCTCAATGCTCAGCGATACCAGGTCTGGTGGCGAGAACTCCAGGCCGATTTCTTTTTCGAGACCGGCATGAAGCTTCCCGAGTTGAGGGTCATCGCCCACGATGGGCTTGGCCATTCGAGCTATTCGCTCCTTGTCGGGGGCAGTATTATCGAGACTGAGCGAGTTCTTCTTGACAGCGTCCTTGTCGAGGTGCGCCCGGAACAGGCGGGCGTCTTCGGCCTTGATGTTGGGATGGAGAGTCAGCATCCGCTCACGGGGGAGAGGGTCTTTTGGGCGACGCAGAGTCCCGCCCTGCGTCGAGTGACTGAGGGGGCCGGCATTCGCGTCTTTGATTTCTTTGAATTTATCGGGCTTCGCGCTGGAGTGTTCTTCCTCAATCACCCCGAGGAGTTGATGACCGTTGCCGAGACGCATACGTTGTTGCGTCAGGTTGAAAAGCGTCATCCCGGCCTACTGGCAGATGCCTTTAGTAAAGAAGGACTCAATGTTGCGCGCCTTTCTGAATTACTGCAGGATCTCGTACGGGCGGGGGTAAGTCTGCGTGATTTTAGGCAGATCGTGGAGCTGACAGCGGTTTATTGCTCGACCAATCGGGTCTCACTTGCCGGTGATGAGGATGTCGACCTCCAGGCCGTTGTTGCCTACGTGCGAGCGGCTAGAAAACGCCAGGTAACTGGTCAGCTACTTTCTTATCGCCGGACGCTTCGGGTGGTGGCGCCATCGGAGGATACGTGTGCTCTGCTTGAATCGATCGAGGTGAGCAGTGCCGGAGACGGCATAGCAGCGGATCCTGAAATCCTTGCGCACCTGCGTCAGAGGCTAGAGAAAGTTTTGGAGCCGATACGTTCACGAGGTGTGTTCCCCGTGGCGGTGCTCATTCGTGGGGAGTTGCGCACCAAGCTCGACCGATTCCTTGGGACGTGTGGATTGAGGAGGAGTGTGGTAACCTACGAGGAGCTCGACGCTACCGTCCCTGTTGAGATAGTTGGGTCGTGGTAATGCAAAAGCTATCGCTAGAGAATTTAGTGTGCGGAGTAACGCATGGGTGATCTGATTACAATGCCGGTCCATACGAGTGGATCCGTTGATGACTATTTCGTGATCGAGGGATTCTTCCTTTCGACTCGCTGTGCCGATGCATTTAAGGCTCTCGATCGTGCGAGTAAGGAGAGTGTTTCATTGTGGAAGCTGCGCGAATCTCTGCCGGTGAATTCAGATGCGGTGCGGCGCTTTCTCAACCGGCTAGCATTAATTGGCGACATGGATCCTCCTTTGTGCTCGATGCTTAGCTATGGAGTCGATGCCAGTGGGGTCGGCTTTGCCATCTTCCCGGCACTTCTCGGTCGTCCTTTTGGCGAGCGTGGGGTAGATAAGCTTGAAAACGAGCGTTTGTTTGGCTCGGCGGTGCGCAAGATAGCTGCTCTGCATTCGCGAGATATTTTGTGTGGTGACATCTGTGGCGCCTCATTTTGGATAGATCGTGTAGGTGAACCTTCTTTCATCGGAGCGATGGGTGCCGTTGATATTGAGATGACATCCCCAGCGGAGCTGCCGCCGATCGAGACACTGCATTACGTGTCGCCTGAGCAGCGCGACCGTGGCCTACTCATTGCGCCAACGGATGTTTTCGCGCTGGGTGTGTTGGGGTACCAGATGTTTACAGGACATTTCCCCTATGGGGAGCAGCCGCAAGTCCCCGGGCAGGAGCTCGATATTTCACAAGTTGCTCTGCCAACCTCATTCGGTCCGCAGGTGCCGGGGTGGGCGGACGAGGTGTTGATGAAGTGCCTTCATCCTGACCCAGCCAGGCGCTACGCGGATGCGGAGATCTTGTTTAAAGGGATTGCACAGGCTCGCCAGCGTCAAAGCGAGCAGCAAGCGCCGGTGTCTGTGCAGCGTGAGGAGGTGGAGACAAATAAAGCAGTGGCTGCCACTCATGCCCCGTTGCAGATGGGGAAAGCCCGATTGACTCAACCCGCTGAAGAATCCGTGCCACTCCAGAAAAGGGGATCTCTTGGGCTCACCCTTGGCCTCGTGGTGATCCTCGTGGCAGTCGTCGTTGTGGGATTGGTGGTGACTCGACCATCACTGCAGCCTGTTCGCGATGATACGCTTGCGCGTGGGTTGCAGAAGGCTATGGAGGGGATTGAAGATCCCGCAATCAAAGAAGCGGCCGGCGAAATCTCTAATCCTGACGTGGCGCTTGCCGCGAAGGCACAAAAGATAGAGCAGGTAGCCGGCTCGGACGATCCGTTGTCGCACGAATTGCTGGTCAAGATCGCTCTTGATGCGCCCACTCGCCCGGAAAGGGAGTTAGCTGAGAAAGCTATTCTTACGCGGGCTACCCGGTTAGGCCTAAAGCGCAGTGCTGAGCAGGTACGCCAATGGTTGCGTGCTAGCGCTAAGGGCGAGCATCCACCAGGATATGCGCCGATCTTACGTTCTTTGGACACGACGCTGCCGGAAGAACGCCATGAAAACATGCTTAAGGAGGCCTATCCCACTAACCCCAAGATCGTTTTGCGTCTTACGGCGGCGCTGGCTTTCGATACAGGAAAGATTAAAGAGTATCAGCCTGTGCTCGCACAACTTATCAGCGACATGAACCGCGACGAGACGCTTCAAGGGCGTTCTATCCCGGCGCTTGTGCTCGCCAGCAATGAGCTGGCCCCTGTATTTGCAGAAGAGGCGCTACAAGCGATTGAGCAATTGCCGAATGAAGATCTTTTGTGGGTGTTAGGAATCGTTGCCGAGCGTGGTGATGCTTCTTTGCATACGGTAGCCATGTTAGCCACGGAGCGGGGGATATTCTCTCCACTACGGCGTACGTATGTAGATCTGATAATCAAGCGCGATAACCTTCCGCGTGATATGGTGGTGACGTTGATTAAAGCCGCGGCGGGGGTCCTTCGTAAGGAGGATGTCGTAGTAATCGGGAGGTGGCTCGATGCCCAGGTCGAGGGGCTGCTTTTTACCATATGTGCTGACGACACTAATCCGCAGGCGACACTCGAAGCCTTTGATATTTTGGCTGGAAAGAACGTAGCTCAACCGGCGATACGGAATATTATCGAATGGGTGCGTAGCTCGCATTGGGCTGAGCGTGCGCAGTTCGCTGTGGCCATAGGTACCTTGGGCGTACTCGACAAGGTATCGCCCGCACAGGTTGAGAAAGTAGTCGATGCGTTCGGCAAGTACCTTGGTGATTCAAGGATTCTTGATTCACTCATTGAGCTCAAAAATCCGCTGATCTTTAAGGGGATTCTCCTTAAATACGGGAAGTACGTCGATGCACCAATGCTCTTGAGATTTATGGACTATCCCGACAAAGAGGTGCGGCTCATCGTTGTTGAGCGCGCTGCCAGCTACAGCAAGGACGTCGTGGTTATGAAGATGGCGATCGATTACTACGAAAAGGAAACGGATCCAGATGTGCGTAAGCTCTATCTCAAGGGCTTCTGGTCAATTCGAGATAGGGAAGAGCGCAACCGTAAATAGCAGAGGTAAGACAACTATGCGATCTTCGCTTCGAGTCCTTCTAGGGATGTGCCTGCTCCTTTCCTCGTGTGTGTTCGGTCCAGCGCCTGGCTCTCAATGGGTAGGGATGGTCACGCCACCAGCGCGCTTTACCATGCTCGATGGGACGCGGGTATCAATCGATGCTTTTAGCGGTAAGACGACGGTAGTGGTATTTTGGAAATCGGACTGTTCCAAGTCGAGGCGGGTCTTAGAGTCCATGCGTGATTTCGCCGTAAAATATGAGCAGCGCCCGGCAGTCGAATTTATCGCCGCTAATATAGATAAGGCCGATAAGCGCCAGGCTGTCGAGGCGCGTATTCGTCAGCTTGATTCGAAAAAAATACTTTTTGCCTTCTCTGGCAATGATGTTCTCGACGAGGCCTATCGCCTCTTTGAAGGGATCGAGGTTCCCTACGTCATCGTGATCGATGCCCATGGCAATATCATAGCCGTAGGTGGCAGTGCTGGGGTTTTTGAGGGCGCGGTGTATTAGGGTGAATTGGTAACTACTCGCCCCCCTGTGATAAAAGAGCGCGACGACGTTGACGTCTAAGGTCAAACGTCGGACGTCAGACCTCGACGATTCACGTCCGGCGCTAGATTCCTTGACCCTTAAAACGTGTACTAGATGAGTTGCATTTTACACTTAAACTTGGCCTTGAACTCCCGCATGGCCATGGCCCACTCACCATATTCTTGGAATTCGACTGATAGGGATGCTCAGGTCAAAGAAAGAAAGGCCACGGCCAAGCAGAAGTTCAAGGCCAAGTCTACGGCGAAGTTTAAGTTAGCAATGGAGCCTTGGTCTGAGGCGTAGCCTCGCTAGACGTTTGACGTCAGCGTTATACGATCCTCGTACTACTTATAATGCGGGAGGGGGGAATTGAACCCCCACGCCTTGCGGCACCAGGTCCTAAGCCTGGCGTGTCTACCATTTCACCACCCCCGCGGGAAGTATTGCCCTAGGATAGCCAAGCGCCGGAGGCGATGCAATAAGCTGTTGCAGATTGTGCAAGGCAGATTGTACAAGGCTTGGCGAATTATGTTAGACTCCTGCCCCGGCAGAATCAGTCTGATAAAGGAGCTTTAGCATGGATTTCACTTCTTCCATTGATACAATCGATGAGGTAACGCGGTCTATAAAGGTCAGTATCCCGCTTGATACAATTCGCAAGGAGACTGACGTGGCTCTGACCAAGCTTACTCAGACCGCAAATATCAAGGGCTTTCGCCCGGGAAAGGCGCCACGTCAGATTATAGAAAGGATGCACGGCGAGAGCGTCCGCGCCGAAGTGGCGCACAAGCTAATCAACTCTTCACTTACTCAGGTTGCTAAGGATAACAGCCTTGAGGTTATCGGTTCGCCTGAAGTCGACATTGCGACATTTGATATCGGCAAAGACCTTGAATATACCGCCAAGGTATCTCTTTTCCCCAGTCCCGAGGTGAAAAACTACAAAGGCTGTAAGGTCCAGGTTGGGCGCGCCACCGTTACCGATACTGAGGTGGTTGAGGTAATCGAGCGTTTGCGTGGCTCGAAGGCGACGATGAAGAAGATAGATGGGCGCACACAGGCGCAGGTGGGTGATGTCGTCGATCTTACTCTTGCCGTCGTGGTAGAAGGGCAGAAGGATGAGCGACCAGAGCCACTGGTGGTAGGTCTTGGCGAAAGGCGCCTGCCTGATGATCTTGAAAAGGGCATTGTGGGCATGGAAGTTGGTTCCATGAGGGAGATTGAGTCGACGCCGCCGGGTAGGCGTAGTGGCGGTTCCGATAGTACGGCCCGAGCGCTCTACAAGGTAACGCTCAACGCCCTCTATGAGAAGATCTTACCTGAGATTGACGATGCCTTTGTCAAGTCGCTTGCGCTTGGCGCCGAAGCTGGTAGCTGTGAAACAGTGCTCGAGCTGCGGCTAAAGATTCGTACAGAGCTTGAGCAAGAGCGTGAGCGTGAGGCTAAGGCTGAGGCGCAGTCTGCGATCGTTGATCAGCTGGCGAAAGCACATGAATTTCAAGTGCCCCAAGTTCTGATTGACGATGAGATTCGCGCCCTCTTGGTGCGCTATCGGATCATGGATAACAAGAAGGCGGAAAGCGCCGATCTGGAGCCGTTCCGCAAGGAGCTCGGTGAGCTGGCGCTCAAGCGCGTTAAGAGCGCTATTGTGGTGGATCGCATCGGGCAGGCCGAGAACATCAAAGCCGAAAAGGATGACATTGACAGGGAGATCGGCGAGATGGCGGCGCATAGCGGCGTTGGCGTCGAAGAGGCCAAGAAATATCTCATGGAGCGGGACAGGGTTGTCAGCTTTTTGATGGAAATTACCCGAAATAAGGTAATTAGCTTCCTTGTGGAACAGTCGCAAGTCGAGTACGTAGAGAAGAAGCCTGAAGCTGAAACGGCGAGTGCCTAGTGCTGATGGTGTTTTTGGCTGATTCGCCATGGAGATAAGTTTATGAGTTATATTCCTTACGTCATAGAACAGACCGGCAGGGGAGAGCGTTCTTACGATATTTTTTCGCGGCTGCTCAAAGAGCGCATCGTTTTTCTCGGGACCGAGATCAATGATGTCGTGGCTAATCTGATTACGGCCCAGCTGCTCTTTCTTGAGAGCGAAGATCCAGAGAAAGATATCTACCTCTACATTAACAGCCCTGGCGGGGTGGTTACCTCAGGTATGGCGATCTACGATACGATGCAATATATCCGACCGCCGGTATGCACCGTCTGTGTCGGCCAAGCGGCGAGTATGGGTGCGGTGCTCCTGGCCGGTGGTGCGCCGGGGAAGCGCTCGGCTCTGCCTCATGCGCGAATCATGATCCACCAGCCGCTCGGCGGGTACCAGGGGCAAGCCTCTGACGTAGAGATTCATGCGCGTGAAATGTTGCGTGTCAAGGCTGAGATCAATCGCGTCTTGGCGAAGCACACCAGTAAAGATATAAAGCAGATTGAGAAAGATACGGATCGTGATTTTTACATGACGTCCGCCGAAGCTAAGGACTATTGCTTGATTGATGAGATATTTGAGAAGCGGGTTGTTGAGCGTAAAGAGAAATAGTCAGCTTGCTATACAGTTTTGGTAATTGCTCAAAAGTGTGGGTAGGAGAATCGTGAACGTGCTCGTGGTCGATGTAAATAGCCGCCTTTTCTCACGAAGTGAGAAAAGGCGAGCTAAGCTCGCCCCTTACCGAACAGGGGTGTTTTTGAAGAAACGCGCTGACTTTCAGGAATGAATAGGGTAATTGAGAGTCTGTGAGAAGGGGCGGCTAGCCGATTC
>CAIXSY010000087.1 GCA_903922175.1 uncultured delta proteobacterium
CCATCGCCTGGAATGTGCTTGTGCATAATCTCTGGGTGCTCGCACGCCTGCCGCTGGCGCGGCAGCTGCCTCAGGCTCTCGCAGCTTAAGGCAAATATTTAAACTAACTCGCTGACTCACGGCGGTCGTGTATCAATTCACTTAAAAAACTGACCGCGACCGAGTCGCAGGGATCAGGAGCAGTTCAAGTTCAAAAAAAAATCAGATGCTCCAGTGGGTTAGCGTACCGTTTAAGTGGCATTAGACGGGGACCTGGTGTTCCTGTCCGGGCGGGAAAGCTCCTCGCATCTGCGAAATATGGCGTCCAGGACAGGAACTATGCTATATTCCCGACCCCCCAGGTCTTCTAAGCCTCAATCGCCCCCCATGGAGCTTTTATGTCACCGCTATTGAATATCGTCCAAGAGCCCTCGGGGTGCGACCATCATGTTAGCCTAAACTTAGCCAGCAATACTGAGGGAACCGACCCACAAAAGTTCATGGGGCGCGCAGCTGTGGTTACCCTCGGGTGCGCCAAAAACCAGGTTGACTCCGAGGTCATGATCGGAGTTTTGCGCCACAACGGTTTTGAAATTGTCGATCAGCTCGACCAGGCCGATGTGGCGATCGTCAATACCTGTGGCTTCCTGCAAAGCGCCCTCAAAGAGAGCATCAATTGCATCATCGAAGTCGCCGAGTATAAGCAAACGGGACGGCTACGAAAATTGGTGGTGGCGGGGTGTGCGGTCGAGCGCTACCGCGAGGAGCTTAAGTCAAGCTTACCTGAGGTTGATACCTTCATTACACTCGATGACGTGCTGCGCGTCGGCGATGCTGCGCTGGGTAAAGATGCCCTCGAATTTGAGGCGCTGCTTAAGCGAGCCGGCAGGCCTTATTTCATCTATGACGACTCAATGCCGCGTCAGCTCTCCACCAAGCAGCACACCGCCTACGTCAAGATCGCCGAAGGCTGTAACCGGCCCTGCACGTTCTGTATTATTCCAAAGATCCGCGGGGAGATGCGCAGTCGAGAGCTGGCCTCCATTGTCCGAGAGGTAAAGGCGCTTGGAGCCCAAGGGGTGCGCGAGGTAAATCTCATCGCCCAAGACCTCACCTCATACGGCGCGGATCGTAAAGGCCCAGCCCTGGTTGATCTACTACGCGCCATCGATGAAACGAAGGCCTTGCCCTGGATTCGCCTGCTCTACGCCTATCCCGTAGGTATAACCGACGAGTTGCTCAAAGCGATCGTCGATCTGCCCTCCGTGGTGGAGTACCTCGACATCCCCTTACAACATGTCAATCTCGATGTCCTCACCCAGATGAAGCGTCCCTTGGGTCGGCTCTCTCCGCGGGCACTGGTTGAGTCGATACGCAGCAAGGCTCCTTCGATCCAACTGCGCACCACTTTCATCGTTGGCTTCCCCGGTGAGACCGAAGAGGCAGTTACGGAGCTCGAGGGATTTATCGCCGAGGGACACTTCGCCAGCGTCGGCGTATTCACCTATTCACCCGAGCCAGGAACCCCCTCGGCTGAGTTTGACTCCCAGATAACCGATCGTGCCAAGACATCGCGGCGGAATCGACTGATGCGAGCGCAGCAAAAGGTCGTTGCTAAGCGGCTACAGGGCTACATCGGAAAGACGATTGAGGTCCTTGTCGAAGGAGCACATGAGGAGACCGAGCTACTGGTAACTGGACGCGCCCGTTTCCAGGCGCCAGAGGTAGACGGTGTGGTGATTATAAATGATGTCATCACCCCGGCCGGTGCGGCAGAGGTCGACCTAGGGGCGCTTCCCATAGGGCAGATCGCTCAAGTTGAAATTACCGGCGTTGCGGGGTATGATCTACTCGGTTCTCTAAAACTGTGAGAGTGAGCATGACTTCTCCGCGAATCGGCATCTTCATCATCGCCTATAACGCTGTCGACCACCTAATTAAGACCATTAATCGGATCCCGAAGCAGGTCTACGATCAGGTTGAAGAGATCTTTGTAATCGACGATGCCAGCCCAGACGAGGGCTACTATGCCGCGCTGGGCTATAAACACCAGCACAACATAGAAAAGCTCACGGTCCATCGCAACAAGAGCAATCAAGGCTATGGTGGTAACCAGAAAGTAGGCTACCAGTACGCCATCGACCGCGGCTTTGATGTCGTCGCTCTCGTCCATGGTGATGGACAGTATGCTCCCGAAGCCCTGCCCATACTGCTTGAGCCCCTCATTAAAGGCGAAGCCGATATGGTCTTTGGTTCGCGCATGTCCACTCGTGGGGCTGCCCTCAAGGGGGGGATGCCGCTGTATAAGTTCTCCGGCAATAAGATACTAACCTATATCCAGAACAAGCTCTCAGGCCTACATCTTACGGAGTATCACTCTGGATATCGCCTATATTCTACGCACGCATTGAGGAAGATTCCATTTCAATCGTTTACCAACACATGGCACTTTGACACTCAGATAATTTTAGCGATGGCGGAGCGCAAGATGCGGATCGTCGAGCGGCCAATCCCCACCTACTACGGCACAGAGATCTGTCACGTCAACGGTCTTGCCTATGCGCTAAACTGCATCATGACAAGTTGGCGATTCTATCAAAACCGACGTCGCCATATCCTTACCTATCCTGGAGAGATCGACATTCCGCGCATCCGGGTGGACGAGTAGGTAAGATTTTTTGGGTAAGTAGGCGGGGGTCTTATGACCTCCAAGCCCTTGCAGGACCGGACTAGGAGAGTTACACCATCCGGCTCCCAGCTAGAGTCTTTTACGTTGGTACAGCATAGAACGAATGCACGATGTGCGAACGGGGCCTGCCGCTCCACTTACCACTATGCTACGATGTGCTTACTCTCTCGGCTAAATCACGGAGAACAATTTATGCGCATACATCCTGTTTTGCTTTTCGCTATCTCCGTATTGTGTTTTTCTAATATGGCCCAAGTTGCCAGAGCCGATCAGGTGGGTGCGGCAGAGGTCCAACCGACGCAGGAAGGCTCCGCTGCTAGTTTCGATAAGCGGCTGCCTCCCGTCATCCCCGGGGAAGAGATCTCGCACGAGGGGCAAAAGATGAATGTTTGGTCGACCGCTGGGCGGGGGGGGGCGCAGGTGCTTCAAGCAGAAGCTCCGCCAGTAAACGGCGATACGCTGAACCTTCCCAAGGATATTAGCGTTATCATCGATCAACGGCACTTGGCTGCTGGGCGGCGAACTAAGCAGGCAACGCCGGCCAAGTAGTTCCTGTCCGGAAATGGCAAAAATTAGCCAGGAACTACCCTGAGTGAGCGCACATCATATTGAACTGTAGAGCACAATTTTTTGCGTGCGAGTCGAAGGATCTCCAAAGATTGAATTGCCGGACAGATACTAAGTAGTAGTCATCTGCAGTGCCCAGGCAAGGTAGCGCGCCTCCACCCGGTCCCGTCCTGAGATAAGTATACACATCAGGAGGCAGTGGTACTATGGGACGGGACCTAAGAAGAAAGACAGTAAAGGTGGTAAAACGTTATAGTGAAGCGTTGAAACGCCAAGTAGTGTTAGAGTACGAGCGCGGAGAA
>CAIXSY010000088.1 GCA_903922175.1 uncultured delta proteobacterium
GCGACTTTCCGTTACTCGTGGTCGGCCATATGGTTCGGAGGGTTGGACTCTCGAAACCGCCGCGCGTCTTGGAATAACTCAATCGCTTCGCCCCCGGGGCAGGCCGAAGAAAGAATAAGGGTCCTGACCCCTTTAACTCCCCAGAACCTGACCCCTTTAACTCCCCAGAACCGATGACGCAGACGTCCAAGGTCTAACGCCGGACGTCAGACCTCGACGCTTTACGTCGACTCGACGGTGCTCGCCGGAGCCCGGCGCTAGACGTTTGACGTCAGCGTTAGCCGATTAGGGGCGAGCAGTTACGAAAAAGGGTAGAACTCCTCGGGACAATTAGGTGTACTTCGACAGGGGGGGGGGCGTGACGGTTACCGTGCGCACAGTGTCAGGGCTAGGAGCTATGCGAAGCATATCTCCTCCTTAACTTTCCCCATTCGTGGAATTCCCCTCATTCATGCTAAGATGAAGAAAGACGCTTCGCGTATATCTGATTAGGATCCTCATGCCTGCTGAGCTACTTATCCGGCGCACCTTTGCGCGACTTGCTAAGCTGCGAATTCTGCGCGCAATAGGTGCCCTGTGTGCGGCGCTTGCTTTTGCTGTCCTGGCTGGGGCGTTGGCCTGGCGTGTTTCTTCATGGCTTGGGATCTTGTTATTTGTCCTCATTCTCGTTGGCCTGTTGGGCCTTGCCTTCTGGAAAGGTTTTTTTAAAAAGCCCACGCTCGACGAAGCAAGTCTCACTGTCGACCAGTACTTCGGCCTAAAAGATCGGGCGCGTACCTTTACTTCCCTCGGCGATAGAACGGCATCGCAGTACGTAATTGATGCAGCTTCAAAACGTACCCTTATCAGCGCTCAGATCGAAAAGTTAGTTCCGCAGTTTAACGAATTAGAGGTGCTGCCGCTTAAGCTTTCGGCTCCAGAAAAAGGTGTTGTCGGAGCTGCCCTGGTGGCGGGACTTGCTACTATAGGACTGCTCTGGGGGGTGTTCTCGCACACGTATAAGACCGAAGAAGCAAAACTTATCCAAAGTCTTATTAACCAGGAGGCTGCATCGCTACCGCCGCTGGTAAAGGAAAGCTTGGAGAAACTCGCTCAGGCACTCGATCAGCAACAAGATCTCCCAGGTGAGTCCCTCCAGGATGCTCTTCAGAATGCCGAGGGAGAGATCGCCCGCGCGGAAGAGGAGTTAAGAAAAGCTGAGCAGCAGAAGGCCAAAGAAGAGCAGGTCGTTGAGCAGAATAAGGATGATGAAGAAAGGCCCAAGGACGAAAAGAGCACACCGCTAAAGTCTGAGGAGGAAAAGAAAAAAGACGAAGAGGAGAAAAAAGAGCAGGGCAAGCAGGAGCAGGAAAAGCAGGAACAAAAGAAAGACGAGCAGCAACAGAAAGAACAACAGCAAAAAGAGCAGCAATCCCAGCAGCAGAGCCCCTCTCAAGACTCGAAGAAGAAAGATCAGCCGGATGGTCAGCAGGGGAAGCAAGGCCAACAGGGGCAGCAGGAAAACCAGGGCCAGCAGAAGAAATCAGACAGCGGTGACAAGGACAAAGGTCAAAATCAGGGTAATCAAGAGGGTAAAGACGGCAATCAGGGAAAGGGGTCTTCAAAGTCAGAGAACCAGGCCAAAAGCGACAACCCCTCCCAGGGGGCTGGCGGAAAGGCAGGCCAGGGCAGCGAAGGTAAGCAGGCTGGCAAGGAGGGGGGCAGCAAGGAGGGTCAGTCACCTCAAGGGGCGGATAACGGCCAGAAGAAGGACGAGGATAAGGGGGGCCAGGATAAGGAAAGCAAGGCGGGGCAGAAGGGTGGGCAAGGTGGATCCCAAACCCAAGCTGCAGAAGCAGGGCAGCAGAGTGATGGCGCCCAGGCGCTCAAAAAAGCCGAAGATGCGGTGGCAAAAATAAAGGATAAGGTCGATCAGCAGAAGCAGGGCGAGGGAAAGCAGGCCGAAGGAAAGCAGCCCGGCGAGAAGCAGGGTCAGCAGGGGAATGCCGGTAAGCAGGGCGAGGACAAATCCAAGAAAGGCGACTCGGCTAAGGGAGAGGGCAAGGCGAGCCAGGACAAGAAGCAAGAGCAGTCCAAGGACGCATCTTCCGAGCAGAAGAAGCCAGGCGAGCAGTCCAAAGAACCAGGCAAGGGCAAGTCCCAAGGTAATCAGAACAAATCGAGCGACCCCAAAGCTTCGCAGCAAGGCAAGACCGCTGGGGGTGACAGTGCCTTACCCGACAAGACAGAAGGGAGCAGGGATATGCCAGCTGAAGGGGACGGCCCTGCAGGCGAAGGAATTCGGGGCAAAAAAGGCTATAAAGAGGATCAGATAAAAGGGGCCAACGAGAAGTTCGATACTCGCTATACCGAGAAAGAGGGATCGCTTACACTCAATAAAAAGGAAGCAACTGCCAAGACCTCGCTTTCTGATGTTAAGCTAGCCAAACCCGAGGCAGCAAAAGATGAACAAAAGCAACCTATCCCCTTGGAATACCGGGATATGTTGGAGTAGTGTCTTGATTATGAATCCAACTGACACTCAACCAAAGAAAGAAGATTTTGAAAAAGCTATCGTCGAGTTCCGTGAAACATTCGGCCGCATTGAAAATGAGGTCGGGCGAGTCATTGTTGGGATGAAGGACGTCGTGCGCCGTACTGTCTCTGCTGTTTTTGGAGGCGGGCATGTGCTGCTCGAGGGGGTTCCGGGTCTTGGTAAAACGCTCCTCGTTAAATCCGTCGCCCAGACTCTTGGACTTTCCTTTAAGCGTATCCAGTTTACCCCTGATCTGATGCCCTCGGATGTGACCGGCACACAGGTGCTCACCGAAGACGACTCGGGTAAGCGCCGCTTTGTTTTTAAACCTGGACCCCTTTTCGCCAACGTCGTCCTGGCAGACGAAATCAACCGCGCCACGCCGAAAACACAGTCGGCATTACTCGAAGCGATGGAAGAGAAGCAGATTACGGTTCTAGATGAAACCTACAAACTCGCACCACCATTCTTCGTCCTGGCGACGCAGAATCCGGTCGAACTTGAAGGCACCTATCCGCTGCCTGAAGCACAGCTCGACCGCTTTTTGGTTAAGCTTTTGCTTGAGCCTCCAACCTCGAACGATCTTAAAGAGGTCTTGAGTCGCACGACTGGTGTCGATGTCCCGCAGACGCGCTCGGTGTTCGAAGAGGGCAGGGCTGTTGAGTCAATCGAAACCATGAAAAAGCTCGTGCGCCAGGTCGTTGTTTCCGGACCGATGTACGAGGTGCTCGTGCGCATGCTCGCCGCACTGACGCCGCAGAACCAATTTGCCACGGAAAAGACGCGCCGTTACGTTCGCTTCGGGCCTGGACCACGTGGTGCTCAGGCGGTAATCATGTGCGCCAAGGTCATGGCCCTTCTTGATGGACGAATTAATATCGCCTTCGACGATATCAAGGCCGTCATCTCGCATGCGCTGCGTCATCGCATGATCCTTAACTTCCAGGCCGAGGCCGATGCCATAACGGCTGATGCGATTATCGACGAGGTGCGTAACGCCAAGTAAGAAGAACTCGGTGACACGGAATGCTCCCCGCAACATTTACTCCACAATTTCTTAGCCGTCTCGAACTCTTTAAGATGCGTTCGAGGCGCGCCTATCTGGGCTCGCGCCAAGGTGGGCATATCTCGCCCAAGCGCGGCCACGGAATCGAGTTCTCCGACTTTCGTAAATATGAGATAGGTGACAATCCGCGCTGGATCGATTGGGGGGTGTACGCCCGTACCGATCGTCTGTATGTGCGCCGCTACCAGGAGGAGGAGAACCTCTCCATCCTGGTTATTATCGACACGAGCGCTTCGATGCGCACACCGGCCAACGAAAGAAAATGGGAGACGGCGCGCGATATCGGGCTTGCCTTAGGCTATGTCGGTTTGATGGAGCAAGATAGCGTGGTGGTCGCCCCACTTGGACAGCGCCTTAGTCCTACGTACCAGGGTGGCAAGGCGATCCATGCCATGTCCGAAAACCTTCTCAATCTGCGCTTTGAGCAGGATGACCCGGACCTGGTGCATGAGGTGCAGCAGGCGGTGAGCCGTGTGCACTTTCCCGGCGTGGCGATCTTCATCTCCGATATGCTTATGCCCTTTGTCGAGCTGCGCAAGATTTTCAACCTGATGATGGCCAAAAATCTCGATATCACCGCCATCCAGGTGCTTAGTCCAAGCGACCTGGCGCCGTTACAAGGAAGCGGAGACACGCTTGCTGTCGACAGCGAAACGGGGGAAGAGATGCAGATCTCGCTGAATGAAGATGCTTCTGGGCGCTATGAATACCTTTTGGGTCAGCACAATAAACAGATGCGCGAGTTTTTTGGCTCGCGCCGCGTCGGCTATGCGCTCGTGCGCACCGACGATGAGCTCTCGAGCATTATGCTGACCAACCTGCCCAAAACAGGACTAATCACCTGATGAACCCCTTTGCCGCCATCGGTTTTGCCTACCCCCTGGCGCTGCTCCTGCTGCCGCTCGCCGTCGCTGCCCTCATTCATGCTTACCGCAAGCATGGAAAAGGAAAGCGCGTTGTTGTCGCCAGCTTACTACTCCTCAAGACACTGCAGAAAACGGTGACGACCCCGCGACAGTTCTCCCCTCCGCCGCGTTTTTTCTATGAGCTCCTACTCCTCATTCTCTTGCTTCTTGGCGCCTGCGGACTCTACTTTCGGGAGCGCGGGCAGGTGTACGCCGTCGTGATCGACAACTCTCTCAGTATGCGCAGCCTGGTGCCGACATCCAGCGAAGGGGAAGACTTTCTCACCCTAGCTAAAAAGGATGCTGAGAGCTTCCTCTCCGCGCTAGCCCGAGATAGTCAGATCGCGCTTTATAGCACCTCTCCCGCCCCGCGTCAGCTCGGCGATGGACTGATGTCCACGAGTCAGGCACTGCATGCTATCCAGAATATTGAGGCAGTCTACGCAGGCGAGAACCTCGATACGCTTCTGCCCCGTCTTATGCGCAATGACCAATATGAGCGGGTGCTGGTGTTTACGGACACCCACGTTAGTGTGCAGGGGGATGGGGCCGCGAGGGCACAGGGGCGTCTTGAAATTCGTGCTTTTTCCTCAGAAGCCAAAGCTCTTCAAAACATCGCTCTTTCGCGCATGAGTCTTCGGCATGATCAGGGAAACTCGGGGCGCTCGGTCGATGTGCAGCTGCAGTCATTTGCACAGAAGCCGGTGCAGGTTGCCGTCAGCCTTGAGGTTCTGGAGGGGGCCGATAAGAGCCCGCGCTACGTCCCTAGCGCTAAAAAGACAGCTGCGCTTGATGCCTTGGGTAGTGCAACGGTCTCTTTTAGCGCTGTGCCGGCAGAGTATTCTCAATTTCGCGCGCGGATTGAGGTGCAGGGGGATGCCGCATCGCGACGTCTGCTTGATGCCTTAAGCGAAGACGACAGCGCCTATCTTTCGACGGAGAAGAGTCAGGGGGCGATTCATGTGATCAGCCGCTTCTCGGTGCACGAGCTCGGACTTGATAAGATGCCGCTTACTCAATTTGAGCAGATTGCGCCTGATAGGTTTAGTGAATTTGCCCCGCCGAGCGATCAAACGAACACGTTTATCTTTCACCGTATAACACCAACCACGCTTCCACGTGGTAACGCCTTGATTATCGCTCCCTCAGCGGAAAACACGTTATTTGAAATTCGAAAGCAGGTGCCGCTGGCGGCGGTTAGTAGGTGGCGCACATCACACCCGATTCTTACGTACCTTAACCTGCCCGAGCTACAGCTTAAAGAGTTCTCCGTACTTGCTGTGCCGGAGTGGGCCCGCGAGCTGATCGTTACGACCGAGGGCGTGGCTGCGTTTGCCGGGGAGAAAGATGGCTATCGCTACGTCGTGCTGGGCTTCGAAGTTTTGCCGTTTGAGGGAAAGAGCGCCCCGACGATGAGCATTCTTACGCTGAATATTCTTAAGTGGCTCTCCGACCTTTCAACTAACGTCGGTTTCCAGCCTACGTATTCGACGTATAGCGGGCATGGAGACGACCAGCATGCGGCCTATATCGAAGGGCCAGTGCTTGCCTCGTCGAGCCGTGACCTTTTAGGTAAAAAGATAACCTTGAGCGATCCGGGGATCGTTCGTGTTGATTCCCCCCGGGGCGCTGAGCACCTTATCGCGGTTAACTTCTTCGATGAGCAGGAGTCGAATACGTTACGAAGCAGAGCGGTGAGCATTAGTGCCGTAGCGCAAGCGACTAAGGAGTTTGAAGGTAAACGCCTCTTGAGCGCGCTTGCAGCTTTGTTGGTATTTCTCCTCCTTACGGCGGATATGCTTATGAGTAGTTATAGAAAATGATATTTGATAACCCCATAGCCCTTCTGCTCTTCCCGATTTATGGGTTGGTTGCCGGCTTCGTGTATCTGCGGGCGAAGAAAGCAGGTTTGCCGATTCCATCTCGCATCGAGTCGCTCCTGCGCTTGTCCGTCGCCGTTGCTCTGAGTCTGGCCGCAGCGCAACCCTCTCGTCTTTCGATTGACCGAAAGGCGTCGGTGCAGGCGCTGGTTGATATCTCCGATAGCATCGAGCCTGAACAGGGAAATAGGCTTTACCAGCAACTCATAAAGCTCGCCCACGAAGCGGGGCTCGATTTGGAGATTATCCCTTTCGCTAAGCAAAGCGCTTCGTCGAGCGTTGAGGGGGCGAATATCCCCTCGAGCTATCAAAAGCTGCGCCAAGCTTCAGAAAAACTAAATATTGGTGGTACTAATCTTGAACATGCCCTGGACGGGATAGTCGCCTCTGAGACGCTTAGCCAAGGTGGCCGGGGGGTACTGCTACTTAGCGATGGCTGGGAGACGGAGGGTGATGCGAGCGCTCTCAAGCAGAGCTTGGGCACAAACGGCGTGCGCCTCTTTCCTCTTGTGCCTCCTGACCCACAGAAGCCGACGCAGAGCTTTCGCATCTCGAATTTATTTGCCCCTCTCTTGGCCCCAGCACAAAAGAGCGTTGATGTGCGCGTCAGTATAGAAAACACATCGGCGCAAGCGCAGCGTGGTAAGCTCGAAATTACTCATGATAAGAAGGTGATCTACACCCAAGAGGTTGCAGTTGATCCAGGGAAAGAGATCGTTGTCACCACCCCGAGTGATCCTTCAGCGGAAGGCATTAAGGAGATAAGTGCTCGGCTGACACCAAGCGAGGCCGCGTTTACCCGCTCTACCCAGACCATTTTTCTTTCCGGTGAGGAGCGCGAAAAGGTGCTCCTGATCAATGGCACCGCCGAAGACGCTCGTCATCTGCCGGAACTACTGCGTGAGCAGGCCTATCGCCTCAAAAATATTACGGCAGAAGGACGCGTTGAATCTCTGGGAAGCCTGCAAGACTACGATGCGATAATCTTAAATAATGTTGCCCTCAACCAGCTTCCCTCTGGTTCAGCGGAGAAGGTGAGCGAATACGTTAAAGGCGGTGGTGGCCTGCTGATGATCGGTGGCAATCATAGCTTTGGTCTTGGTGGGTATATGCGCACCGCGATCGAAGATGCGCTGCCCGTGCGCCTCGTGCCGCCGCAGACGATTGAGAAACGGCTCAACGTTGCCGTCGAGCTGATCATCGATAAGTCGGGAAGTATGGCTGAAAACCAGAAGCTCGAATTCGCCAAGGATGCTGCGCGAGAGGTGATTCGCACCTTGAAAAATGAGGATCTAATTGGGGTCATCGGCTTTGACTCGGCTCCCTGGATCGTGGTCAAGCTCGCCCCGCTCTCCGAGGTGCGCGAGTCGGCGATTGATCGCGTCGGACGACTCTATCCAGCGCAAAAGACCAACCTTCTTCCGGCGATAGATGAGGCTCGTCGCAGCCTCGTGCGAGCTGAAGCCGGCCGAAAACACATGCTCATCCTGACTGACGGCAAGGTTCCCGATGCAGGGCCATTCTATATTGAAATGACCAAGCAGATGCGCGTCCTCGGCATAACGGTTTCGACGATCATGCTTGGGGGTGAGGCTGACATCGATATGCTTAAAGAGATGGCTGAGGTGGGCGGTGGCTCCTTCTATCAGACCCTTGATTCAACCATGCTGCCGCGTATATTTCTCTCCGACGTCAAGACCGCTTCCGGTGAGCGCAGCATGAAGGAGCAGCAGGAGTTTGCCGTGCGCGATGGGCCGGGTGAATTAAAGAGCACCACCATCCGCAGCTTCCCGCCGGTGCGCGGCTATGTGCAGACGCGGATTAAAGAGGGCGCCAACCTTGAGCTCGTCGCCGTTGGTGGGGATAAGGCCGAACCGCTTTTGGCCTCGTGGACATTTGGTAAGGGACGCAGCGCCGCCTTTACGACGGACAGCAACGGACGCTGGTCGTCCTACTGGATTACTTGGGAGAAGTTCGCCCGCTTCTTTACCGAGGTGGTTGATGCCATTCGCCCATCGAAAGGGGCCCCCTCCGAGCGCATTAAGTTTGACCTACGCCAATACGTTGATCATGGTTCGCTGATCCTCGATCTTACCGTCTATTCTGAAGAGGCGGCGAATAGTGCTACGGGTAGCTTGCTTCTGCCCAGTGGCACTGAGCGGCGTCTAGAGTTTGAATCAGTCTCTCGTGGACATTTTAGAGGAGTGCTTGATAACGCCACCGCGGGCAGATACGAATTGCGCGCCCTCGCTGCTGGAAAGAAGCTTACCCCGGTGGCCTTCTTTCTTCCCGGAGAGCTCTTCGGCGAGAAAAGAGATCAGGGATTTTTTATGCCGCTGCTGAGCGAGCTGGCTGGCTCTTCGGGTGGCAAGATTAACCCCAGCGCTGAAGACCTCAAGGGGAACATTACGCCGCGGATTGAGAAAAAAGAGATTACACCCTACGTACTATTTTTGGCGTTGGCGCTTCTGCTGATCCATATTATGTGGCGTGAGGTGTGGAGCAAGAGGCGTAAGGTGCGGGTGAGGGGGCGGTAGTGGAATTTTCGTAACTAGAGCCTGTCCGGAAAGACCCTGTTTTCGAAAAGCTACTTTCCTTGAGGTGAAAATAGGCAAGAAATTAATAAAATCACCCGCGACGGGACGAAACAGACGGCAGCAGAGGCC
>CAIXSY010000089.1 GCA_903922175.1 uncultured delta proteobacterium
CGATGCTCAGACGAGGTCTTCGCTCACCTCGCGGTGAGCTCAAGATTCTGCAGTATAGCGTTGATGGCAGTTGGCCGCAACCGATTGTGTTTGAAAGCTGAGTAATCCTATTTAAGATGTGCTGAGCTCGTCGACTCAACATATTGGGTGGGGCGGTTTGGTTTGTGACGTCATGTTAAAGATATATGATGGTAGGAGGGTATTTCGACAGGCTTTTATCGTCGGATTACTTGACCCTCGGACCATAAGATGGTTGTTGTTTTGCTATAAACGTAGCTAACTAGCCGAATGTATTGTGAATAATAATTTATAAATTGCGCAGTGGAATATAAACAAAATTCCACATCAGGCGATAGGTATTATACTAGGCATGACACCATCCTTTCTGCGAGCTGAGGACGGGCACCTCTTGGAGGGCCCGCCCTCTTTTTATTTTCTACAAAGATAACCTGAATTATTAGCTGTTCAATGGCGAGTGGGTCCTTGCATTTTCTCGTAATTTCCTTACAGTAGCTTGTCGGGTAAAAATTTGGAGATTGTTCATGGCATATGTCGTCACTAAGCCGTGTATCGGCATCAAGGATAGGTCGTGTTGCGAGGTCTGCCCCGTTGATTGCTTCTACGATATCAAGAAGAAGAGCTACAACGACCAGTTTGGAAATCCTGCCAAGGGTGAAGACACCGGGCTGCTCGTGATCAGTCCGGATGAATGCATTAACTGTGGTGCTTGTGAAACTGAATGTCCGGTTGAGGCGATCTTTGAGGATACGGGAGTCCCTGACGAGTGGAAGGAATTTATCAAGCTCAACGAAGTCGAAACCTCGGGGTTGAGTGATGCGAACCTCGACGCTCTGCGTTGTACGTCGAAAGTTGGAAAATAAGGCGGTTATTATTTTTACTCATAAGCGCCACCTCTTGGTGGTGCTGCTGTCGTGTTTGCTGGTCGTGTTTCCGCTTCGGGCGGATTCACATCGATCCAGCCAGGAGTCATTGAGTTCGATCGTTAAGCGCTATTCCTCTACGTTGGTGCTCTCTGTTACCGATCCGCTGCAAGGGGCGGTGATTTTTGAGCACAATGCAGCCAAACCTGTTAAGCCGGCAAGTGTGCTGAAGATAGTAACGACGTTGGCACTCCTCAAGCGCTATGGTCCGGAGCATGTCTTCACGACTGAAATCCTTGTGGACGAGGTCGCCAAGGGTGTTGTTCGCACGCTGTATGTGCGAGGCGGCGGCGATCCATCGCTTAACCTTGAAGAAGCCTGGCTTATTGTGCGTAAGCTTAAGCAAAAGGGGATAAGTCGGATCGATCGGCTGGTTCTTGACGATGCAGCCTTCGATGGTGAGCGCGATCCAGTCGGCACTCGGGCGTATCAGACAGGCTCGGCTGCACTTTCATTTAATTACAACAGCTATGGTTTCACTATCTGCCCGGGAGACAAGAAGGGCTCGCCCGCCTATGTGAGCGCGGATCCCCCTGAGTCGGGCATTATCATTGAGAATAATGTAGGCACGACAGCAGGCGATCATTGTGGCGCGGCAGTTGTTCAAGGGGGGGATTCGCGGACCTTTCGCGTCAAGGGAGCGATCGGGGTTTCGAGTAAGTGCGCGACCTACTACCGTAGCGTCGATGATCCACCGGATTATTTTGGGCGCACATTTTTGGCGCTGCTTGAGGGGCAGGGGGTAAAGGTCCCGAAGCAGTTCTCGCGCGCCAATGTTCCAGCGACGGCATCACTCGTGATGATTCATGGCTCAAAGCCATTGAAATCAATCCTTGGAGACTTAAATCACTTTAGCAATAACTTTATCGGCGAGCAGCTTCTCTTTCTTCTTGGTGATAGCGCGGATGTGGGGGAGGTTGCGGCGCTGCCCGGGCGTTTCCGAAGGTCCCTTGGTCTGCGGCGCCTGGCTGAGCAGATTACCTTGCTTGGTTATATGAAGGATCAGTTCGTGCTGGCAGACGGCAGCGGGCTCAGTCACCAAAACCGACTTACGGCGAGGATGTTGACGGATATCTTTCATTATATCGAACACGATGAGGCTATTCGCCCTGAATTTGAGGATTCGCTGTCCGTGGCCTTCAGGAGCGGCACGCTTAAGAAGCGGGAGTTCGAGCCATCCGATCTGACGCTGCGGGCCAAGACCGGCACGCTCGACGGTGTGAGCGCTTTAGCAGGATTTCTGATTAACCGGCAGGGAAGGAAACTTTCTTTTGCGATCATTCAAAATGGGGTGGCATCTAAGGATAAAGCGGTGCAAGTTGAGGATCAAATAGTCAAAGCCCTTTATGAGAATTCTCTATGAGGCGAACAACCCTCTCTCTGTTGATAACGGGTTTCCTCTTTCTGTGTCCACGTCTTGAGGCGCAGGACGGGGGGGCTAGTGCTCCTCCAGTGGTCGAGGCCTCGCGGTCGCAGGGTGATGATTCTGTCGCCGCGCATCCGCCTGAGTTTATCACTCCTCCTGGTTTGCGCCTTCGGGTTGATTTCTGGATAAACATCTTCACCAAGTATGGAAAAGACCAGGTGGTGATTCACCATCGTGAGTATCCACAGGTGATTTTTAAGGTGCTCGACTTTCATCAAGTTTCAGAGTCGATGGCGAGTACCCCGGCGGCGCTCGAGAGATATAGGAAAAAGGTAACCGAGGATCGTGTTGCCGAGGTGAGTCGCGCACTGCTGAACCTTTCGAAGGGGAGTATTCCGGCTACGGAATTAGAGCACAAGATATTTCAGGCGATGAAGCTTGTGCCGGGAGGCAGCGATAAGTTTAAGCACGTTATCGATGACGATCTTATTCGAACCCAGACGGGCGTACGTGAGAAAACGATTGCAGCACTAAAGCGGTCGGGGCGATATCTGCCGATCATGGAGAGTATCTTTGCGCAGGAATTTGGTCTACCGGTCGAAATTACGCGCTTGCCGTTTATTGAGTCGTCCTTTGACTACCAGGCGTTTAGCTCCGTCGGGGCGGCTGGGATCTGGCAGTTTATGCGTCACACGGGGAAAAGTTATTTGACGGTGTCCAGTCTTGTCGATGAGCGCCGTGATCCGATTGAATCGACGCGAGCGGCGGCGCGTTATCTTGCTTCGGCATATCGTCGTATCGGAACGTGGCCCCTCACTATTACTTCGTATAATCATGGCGTTGCTGGTGTCATGCGCAAGTCGCAGGAGATGGGGACAACTGACATCGTTGAGATTCTCGAAAACCCGATCAAGCGGGTGTTTGGTTTTGCCTCAGGAAATTTTTACCCCGAGTTTATGGCGGCGGTTGAGATCTATGATAACTATCAGAGATATTTTCCAGGGCTCGAGCTTGATGCACCACTTAATCTGGCGCAGCTGCGCCTTAATCAGTCGCTACCGGTGACCTATGTAGCCAAGCAGCTTACGATTTCACTCGACGAGTTGAAGGATGTTAATTATGCGCTGATGCCGGTTGTCTGGAGTGGTCGGGCGCGAATTCCTGCGGGCTATGTATTAAAGGTTCCTGCGCGGTTTGCTGCGAAGCTCAGCCTTTTGCGCCAAAGTGCACCGGTAACGCAGTTCACCATGGCACAGCCGGTCTCAACCGCCATGGGAATGCCCTATAAGGTTCGTCAGGGTGACACGCTGACCAAGATCGCTCAGAAGTTCGACGTTACCGTGAAGCAGCTGCTGGCAGCCAATGATCTGAAGGGCGACGTGGTGACGCCAGGAAGGACTATCCTTATTCGTAAGGAAGAGGCGGCGCGAACTCCTGTTCGCAGTACGCCACCAGCGCTCAAGAAGCCTAGCCATGTGGCAAAGCCGGTGAAGACGACCAAGCCTGTTGCTAAGCCGGCGAGGACCTACACGGTACGTAGTGGCGACTCGCTTTGGTCAATTAGCCAGCGTTTCTCGGTAAGTGTCGCCGCGCTTCGCGCGCGTAATGGCATCAAGGGCAATGCGGTGAAGATCGGAACAAAGTTGGTTATTCCTTAGGTCCTGGCCTGGCGGCCAGGACCTGGCACGTATCCCCATTGGCAGGAGATTCCCAAGGTCGACCTCAAGTCTAAGAAGTTTTTGAAAAACTCTAGCGAGGCTGCGCCTCAGACCAAGGCCCCATTGCTAACTTAAACTTCGCCGTAGACTTGGCCTTGAGCTTCTGCTTAGCCGTGGCCTTTCCTTCTTTGACCTGAGCATGCCTATCAGTCGAATTCCAAGAATATGGTGAATGGGCCATGGCCATGCGGGAGTTCAAGGCCAAGTTCAAGTGTAAAATGCAACTCATTTAGTACACGTTTCAAGGGTCAATGAATCTAGAGCCATGTGGGGCGCCAGCCCTGAATTACCTCCGCTGTCCAATTGTCATCCAGCTTTAGCCGTATTACTATCCTTCCCACCGAGGGCTAGCGGCGCCTGCCGTGTGTACGTTCCCTCTTTAGTGTGCCACAGAGGGTTGTTCTATGAGAAATGGGATACTGTTCTTTACTCTGCTGGTGTTGGTGGAAACGCTATTATGCTGTACCCCGACGCCATCGCTTGAGGGGTTGGGTGTGCCCTATGATGCGACTGCAGTCTTGCGCGGACAAAGTCTCGTGCGTGGGCTTGCGGCGTGTGGATTTTGTCACGGAGGGAAGAGTGACCCGAGCGTGCCACTCAGTGGTGGACGGGTGGTATATGATACCTTTGGTGAGGTTCGAGCCCCGAACCTGACATCGTCCAAAGATGGAATTGCGGATTGGACGCCGCTTGAGATTATGCGTGCGGTCCATACCTCGGTTGCCAAGGGTGAGGTCAATCTTTCGTTCGAAGTTCATCGTGGCTTTGAATGGTTGGCTGACAATGATGCTCTTGCCATAGTGGCTTATCTCAAAACCCTGCCGCCCGTTGATGGTACGGTAGAGCGCCGAACTCTTTCCACGCTCGACAAAAATACCACGGGGCTGTTTCTGTCTCGTCCGTCTGATGTTGGGTACGTGCCGCAGCTCGATCCCAAATTCGAAGTTCAGTACGGAGGATACCTTGTTGATCATGTGGCGCGTTGTATTCAGTGCCACAACAGCCCATCGACGATGCTGACGGCAGAGGAATATCTTGCCGGAGGAGCGACCATTCGGACAGAGAAGGGGAGTAAGCTTGCCCCGGGTATCGGGAGCTCTGAGACCGAGGGCATCGGCGCTTGGAGTGAAAGCGATGTCGTCACCTACCTAAAAACGGGGCGCTCTCCTCAAGGTCAAAAGAGCGATCCTGATTTTTGCCCAACGAAGTTCTATCGCCTAGCTGACGAGCGCGACTTGAACGCGATCGCTAAATATCTGAAGAGCTTTTCTAAGTAGTTTGTTTTATGTACGTTTTAGCGATTGAAACAAGTTGCGATGAGACGGCGGTCTCTCTTCTCTTGGAGGAGAACGGTAAGGTCACTATCGTAGAAGAGGAGATCTCTTCACAAACCGCCGTACATGAGCAGTATGGCGGAGTCGTCCCAGAGCTTGCCTCGCGAGAGCACCTTTCTAATCTGCCACTGCTCGCGGACGCCGTAATGCAAAAAAGCGGCAAACGCTATCAAGACCTTGCGCTGGTTGCCGTGACCAAGGGGCCGGGGCTCAAGGGATGTCTTCTGATTGGTGCGGGATTTGCCAAGGGGTTGTGCTTGGCGCATACACTGCCGATGCTGGGGGTCAATCATATCGAGGGGCATATCTTTGCCCCGTGGCTTGCCACGACGGAGCTGAAGTTCCCGTACCTGTGTCTCGTCGTTTCGGGGGGACATACTGAGATCGTTGAAGTTCAGGATTTGGGACGCTACCGAATTGTAGCGCGTACCATCGATGATGCGGCAGGTGAAGCCTTTGATAAAGCCGCAAACCTGCTTGGTTTTGCCTACCCTGGGGGCGCGCGCCTTGCCGCCTTGGCCGATGCCCATCGACCGAGCGGCAAGTCGCATTTCCGACTGCCACGCGTCATGCGGGAGTCGCAGGGATTTAGTTTTTCGGGGCTCAAGACCGCAATTGCGCTTTTGGTGAAGAAGCACGAACGCGAGCTTGCCGATGAAAAAGTTCGAGGGGATCTCGCTTGGGCGGTGCAGGAGTCGATAGTGGATGCGCTGCTTTTTAAGCTGCAACAGGCGTTGGCCAGTTCGAATATTACCCAGGTCGCTGTTTCCGGTGGGGTTTCTGCTAATCGCTATCTGCGTGAGCGCGTTACAGAGCTGCACGGTGTTAAAGCATTCTTTCCAGGGGCGAGGCACTGCATGGATAACGCCTCGATGATCGGCTATGTCGGGCTCAGGCGTTTCCAGCGTGGCGAGCGTTCAACACCAGACATGGACGTGATCGCTCGCTGGCCTGTTGAAGAGATTTAGAGGCGGAATTTAGAGGAGAGGTGTATGGCAAGAGTAAAGGACACGCTTCGTGATTTAGACGTGCGCCCATCGAAAGAGCGCGGACAGAATTTCGTGATCGACTCGTCGGTCATTCGCACTATCGTCGATTTCGGCCACCCCTCTGCGGATGAGAACATTATCGAAGTTGGGCCAGGCTTGGGGGCGCTGACGCAGGAGCTGAGCCAATTTCCTCAGTTAACAACGATCGAGATAGAGGGACGTTTCTGCGATCACATCAAGCGCGAATTCCCCGCGGCGCGGGTTGTCTGTGGTGATATTCGCGAAATCCCCCTGGCGCAGTTTGGCACGGAGCTAACGATATTCGGCAACCTTCCCTATGTTTATTCGACCGATATTATCTTTTACATGCTGCGCTCAGCACCGGTGATTAAGCGCGCCGTTTTCCTCCTCCAGCGAGAGTTCGCCGAGCGCCTCGCGGCAGCACCACACACCAAGGCCTATGGTCGCTTGACCGTAGCCACACAGCTGTGGGCTAGTGTTCTCTTGGGACCGATAATCCCGGGCAGCTCATTTCATCCTCCCACCAAGGTCGAATCAGCGTTAGTCGAGATCACCTTTCTCAAAGCACCGCGCTATCCGGTTTCCGATCCGTTGTGGTTTGAGAAGGTAGTCAAAGCCTCGTTCTTGCAGCGGCGCAAAAAACTCTCTAACAGCCTTAAGGGCGCTGGTTTTCTTAGTGCCGAGCAGGTTGAAAGCGGTCTTGCGCAAGCGGGAATAGATGGAGCACGCCGTGCGGAGACCTTGAGCATCGAAGAGTTTGTGCGCTTGGCAGAGGTGCTGCTTCCTTCTAAGGTATAACATTTAGCGTTGGGCCGTCGGCCGCAGCCGAAGTCCGCTGCTGATGCAGTCAGCGGAAAGCGGAAAACGGAAAGCAGACAGCAGAGAGCAGCTTGCCGATAGCGGATTACAGAGGCGCTACTTTCTTCCGCGCGAATGCGCGGGTCGGTTCAACAGCTTCCACTGGCGGGTGATCAGTGCCAGACCGAGCAGTATCGCTACGATCCAAGCTAGTGACGGCTCATCCATGCGGCGCATCTCCCCCACGTCCATATGTTTTCTTCCACTTAGTCGCTGCTGCTGCAGTCGACGTAAGGCTTCGCGCTGAAGCTCTGTTTCAACGACGAGGTAGCTTGTGACCGGGCTTAAGATCCCCGTTTCTATGCTCGTTCTAATTATCTGACGCCACGTGGCATCAGTCCGGTACGCGGGGGAATAGACACTCCCCAGCCAGTCGCCGTACAGCCGAAGCCCCTTGAGCCATAGAGATTGGCCCGAGGACGAAGGAGGCGTGCTGTTTTTGGGATCATAGATCAACGCCGCATTATTATCTGCGGGAAGGTATGCCAGCGCAGCTTCGGCACTGGGAAAAGCGTGGACCGGAACAGGTTGAAAAAGATCGAGAGGTTTGTATGGCAGTATTACGCGCAGGTCATCAATGCTGCGCACTGAGACTGTTTGTGACTCAAGCAGCACGGCGGCACGGAGCTCGGGAATAAGGGTCTTAAACGCCTGCAGTTCACGCGGCATGCGCGCACGAGAGATGTCGTCAGTGACTATAACTGGAATTGGGTAAGAGGTCTGCGCGAACGAGGCGCTGGCAACACTTAGCGCTTTTAGCGCGAAGTCGACGTCAAACGCGCCATCGTGCCGGCAGTGGTAAGGGGAAGAAGCAAAAGCGTCTGTAGCTGAAACTGCCTCAAACGAGCGCCTTCCGGCGATGAATTCATGACTGGCAGCAGGACTCCCGCTCTGTTTAATCAGCTCCTGCATACGCTGAATAGTGAATGATGAGGTGGTCACCTGACAATCAATGATAAAGTAGAGGTAGGGGGCGCGAGTAACTGTCGGCAATGCCGCCTTAATTGATGCCGGTATATAGATGCCGGCTCCGGATCTCTGTATCTCGGGGACTGGAACGGTGGCTCGTACGTCATCCAGCCTCAGAGTCGCCGTGGGCAACACAAGCAAAAATGGCGCAGGGTGAATGATCGTTATGCTCGTACGCCGCGGTTCATCTTTGGTTACGGGAAAGACGCGTAGCCGAAGCTTGGATGGACTAAGGTATGAGAGTAGACCTGGATCGCGGCGCTCTCCTCTAATTTGGTTAAAAACCCACTGCGCTGCTTTGCGCTCAATGATCTGACCGGCAACATCTTGCTCACCGACACGTAGTTGATAGGCGCTAACCCAAGCTCCTGGAGGAAGCTCGAAGTCGACGCTAAATTCCTGCGCACCAGTCAGGTCCGTGGCGGTCGTTATGTTCAGTATGCTTTTGTAGGCGCCTATGTCTTGGCTGTAGGAGGTCGTGGACGTGACCTCCGCCAGTGTGGCTTGTGCTTCAGGATCAGATAGTAGAGGTGCTAGCGGTTGGGTAAGAGAGATCTCGTACGACTGTGCTATCGCCGCTAGCGTCGTATCAGCTAAGGTGAGGTTGTCGAGCACGACGGAGCGATAGAGGCTGCTCAGGAGAGGTGTGCCCTTAACCAGCGGCATGCGCATTTTCTGCTTGTCATGGCTTATCGTGGCCAAGACTCTGGAAAGCCGACCACGGTTAATCGCGGGCCTACTTAGGGAGTGATAGTCCGGATCGAGCATAGAGGAGAGTGCTAGCTGAAGCGTGTGCCGATCGCTAAGAAAGCTTATGTAAATAGCCAAAGGAATGATCAGCATGCATGCAAAAGCTGCGCTCAGAGTGCGCCAACTTCGATTGGTGTACAGAGTAAGCAGATCGCCATGAATCGCGCGGGCGTGGAAAAAGGCGACGAGCGACGGGGTGAGTAGTAAGAGTCCGCTGCCGTAAACCACGATTCCGGGAAGCGCCAAGGGGACGAAGGGGACAAAGACGATAAAGAAATACAGGCTAACTGGGACACAGAAACAGCGCGCGAAGAGTAGGCAGCTTGTAGCATAGGGGATTTTAGGTGATGCTGGAATCGTCAGCACGAGTCCATTGAGCAGCGCCATTGCAAGAAAAAGCGGATCGGAGAAATCACCGAAAATTCCACCGCTTTGACGAAAACCGAAGCTAAAGCCATGGTCCAACGAGTTGTTTACCCACAGCCCCAACACGGGGAAACACAAACAGCATAGAAATCGCAATCCGGCGGTTATCCATGGAGGACTGCGCCGGGCGAGAATAAGCACCCAGCGAAGCGAGAAAAATATAAAGGTGGCAAGCAGGCTTATGCAAAAGACTACGTAGCTATGACGCCAAAATGGTCCATCCGGAAGCCTGCGTAACAACGGTACGGCTTCGGTGAAGGTAAGGTAGCAGAAGAGGGGGATCGCCAGCATAACCGCAAAGCTCGTCCAAGCGCGGCGTTGTGTCGGCGGCGTAAGCTGTAGGGCCAAGAGCAGTACTCCGTATAGGATACCCGGCATGAGTGCGCAAAATGGGGCCCAGATAAGATCATCTGACGAGATCGCCCAAGGGGGCAGATTTTGTGGGATAAGGCTTGTGGCGTAAAAAACCAATCCGTACAGTGCGCCACTGCTACACACGCTAAGGCCAACCGCCGAGCGCCAACTTGCCTTTCGTTTGGTGAGCCACAAACGAACGCTGATGCTCGACCAGGTTATGATCAGAAGGGCGAGTGCGATGGCGAATCTCTGCCATGCCAGCTGCTGCTCTGGCTGAAGCTGAGTATGCGCCAGTCCGTAGAAATACCAGGCAAACCAAGCCAGCGCTAGCTGGAGCAGCGGTCCGGCTACGAAAAGAGCTAATGGATTAGCCATGGGGTTAGGCGTCGTGGTGGTTCGTGCGATCATAGAGAGCCCTTATAAAAAGAGAGAGTAAGAAAAGCATTGAGATATAAATAAACACTCCACAGCCCTCATGTATCCAGCTGGGGCGGAGATGCAGGTTGCTGCCTGCTTTTTCGATCATACAGAGGCTGAGAATGCGCGCGCTGTTGGCGATTATCGTGGTAGTAAAGGTGATGACGATGAATCCACAGAGGTTTTTTACGTTGAGACGATGCGGCCATGACCCAAGGAGGCACAAGCTTAGGGCGATTACAAAGAATCGAATACCGGCGCAGGCTGGGGTAATGATGAATCCATCGGAGTCGGCAACAAAGCCCAGCCCGGGGTCAAAACGAAAGGAGATATTAGTGATTGCGCCGACAAAAGCTGCCGTTGGGCCCAGCAGGGGAAGGGCAGCTGTGGCGCTCAGTGTTCTGATCTGTGCATAGAGATAGCACAGGCAGAGGAGGACGATGCCGCGGGTTAGGTGGCGCTGGATAAACTCTGAGTAGGATGTTCGCATAGCATAGGTAGTATCGCAGACCAAGGTGAAGGGAAGGTGAAGTGTGCAAGTAATGTGGGTGAATTATTCAGCGCATGCGCGGGATTTTCGGGTCTTTTGCAGAATCTGTGGGTGGAATGTAGCCCGTGAAGGTGCACGGGAAATGCAAGGCATCACTAGCGAGGCTCTGCCTCAGACCGACGAGTGTTGATCTGTAATCTGCTTTCAGGGATCAGCTGTCAGAGATCCGCTTTCAGAGATCTGCTGACTGCATCTGATGCAACTGCAGCTTTCGGCCGCAGCCCACGGCCTTAGCTGTCTACAAAAAACTCGCAGTAAATCTACAATAATTCCTTAAATCTAAGGGGTCTTATGCCCTTATGTCACCTAAATACCCTGACTCAGCATAACCCTTATAGGTTTTAAGACGTAGAGGTTTACTGCTAGATTTGCAAATGAACTAAGCAACACCTGTTGTGCATAGTTTAGCCTGGAATCGATTCTTAAGCTATCCCGCCCGATTCCAAGATTGAAGATTACTACCCCGCGTACCCCGCCCTTTTGTAATTTTATTGTAACAAGCGAATCGGCTAAGAACTTTTGTTCGTCCTACGCACTCGTGCGTAGGAGGCACG
>CAIXSY010000090.1 GCA_903922175.1 uncultured delta proteobacterium
CTGTCGTGAGCTTGTCGAACGGTCGTGGTCCTGGTCGATTCGGCACACCCTTCGACCACGACCGTTCGACAAGCTCACGACAGGCCACGAGCACGTCCACGCTCACGAATTATTAGGTCACCCGGGGTTAATGAGTAGATACCCGCAACAGCACCTAACTGGCCGTATATACTACACATGTCATCAAACCGCACAACGCCACGAACACTCTTGGGACATAGTCTCCAAACCTAGTAAAGAACTTCGTAATCCATTAAGAGAGCATGTGCATCTTATAGCTGATGAGTGCGCTACCGATCCATTTTTTTACCATTGTCCTCAATGGTGAACCGTTTATACGCCTGCACTATGACGTACTGCGGAAACTCCCCTTCGATTGGCACTGGCATATTGTAGAAGGAGCGGCACAGCTAACCCACGATACCGCATGGTCGGTGGCCCAGGGTGGAAATCTCCACGAATCGCTTCATTCTCACGGTCGCAGCAACGACGGTACAAGCCAGTATCTCGATCAACTTCAGCGGCAAGATCCACAGCATATCTCGATATATCGCAAACCTCTCGACGTCATCTGGGATGGAAAACTAGAGATGGTGCGTGCACCGCTGTCAGCAATCCAAGGCGAGTGCCTTCTGTGGCAGCTCGATAGTGATGAGGTGTGGAACCCTGAGCAGATAGACATAATGCGAAAGATGTTTCTCGCCGATCCGAGCCGCACCGCAGCTTGGTTCTGGTGTATGTACTTTGTTGGGCCTTCGCTCCTAGTTGGGTCGCGAAATTGCTACTCCCAAAACCCGAATCAGGAGTGGCTGCGTGTCTGGCGCTATAGGCCGGGCATGCAATGGGCCGCGCATGAACCACCGATGCTCGTCGTCCCACTCCCCAACAAAAGCTTTCTTGATGTCGGCCGCATCAAGCCATTTCTGCACTACGAAACCGAAAATTCCGGACTGGTATTCCAGCACTTTAGTTATGTTAACGAGACACAGCTTCGTTTCAAGGAGAAATACTACGGCTATCATGGCGCCATAGAGCGATGGAGGAGATTACAGAGGCAAACTTCATTTCCACAACGCTTGGCTGATTTCTTTCCCTGGGTGAAAGACGAAACCACCGTCGATCGCATTGCCGCCATAGGTGTCACGATGCTCATCACTCCCGCAACGATGAAAGCGTTACAACGGGAAGCACCGGGAAGCACTCCCTCTCCTACGTTGCCTGTAAAACGACGCATTGCCCTTGATGGCTGCATCTTTCAGCTCTCCGCAACGGGGATCTCCCGTGTATGGAGCTCGCTGATGAATCGGTGGTCGGTCAATGGCTACGCTCAAAATATCCTTGTACTCGACCGTATGCGCACAGCGCCACGCCTACCCGGCTTTGAGTACGTTGATGTTGCCGCATACGACGAGCACCACACGAAGGAAGACCCGGCAATGCTGCAAGCGGTCATCGACCGCCACAAATGTGAACTATTTGTGTCAACATACTATTCAACCCCTCTGCGCACACCAAGCGTACTTATGGTGTACGATATGATTCCCGAAATGTTTGGATTTAATAAAAACGAAGATACACCGTGGGTAGAAAAACGCCGTGCGATCGAATACGCGCAACGCTTCATCTGCATCTCTGAACATACCCGCAAAGATCTGATTAACACCTACCCAGCCACCGCTGGTCGAGCTGAGGTGGTTCACCTCGGCATTGATCCCAAGATATTTTTTCAGCCTTCCTCACAGGAGATCTCTAATTTTCTACAGCGTTATAAAATTAACAATCCATATTTCATGCTCGTCGGACCCTCACTCGGCTACAAGAACGCCGAAATGTTCTTTGAGGCTACGCGCCGACTGCCGAACAGCCGAAAGCTTGAGGCACTTCTTATCGGTGGCTACCTTACCTCCCCAAAGATAGAAGTACTACGATCCAAAATGCCTTGGAAGCAGCTCAAGATTAACGATGCGGAGCTGCGTGCGGCTTACGCTGGGGCTAGAGCACTTGTGTATCCATCTCGGTACGAGGGATTTGGCCTACCAATTCTTGAGGCCCAAAGCTGCGGATGCCCTGTTATTACCACCCCTTGGAGTTCGATTCCCGAGGTCGCAGGACAAAGTGTGACCTATGTACGAAATACGCAGGATCTAGCCAATGCCCTCGATGACGTGCAGAACCCCGGAGTCCGCGATCAACTCATACGCGCGGGAGCACAGAACTCGTCGCGTTTTAGCTGGCAACACACAACACTTGAGGTGCAGTGCATCTTTGATGCTGTAAGAAGCAGCAGTCGCCCCAGCTGGCAACCGAATAACAACGTTCGGGCACTCGCCTTACTGGCCTAGTTCTCCCTAGTACCTCAACCGGAAAGTTTTTTCACTTGGCCTTGAACTCCCGCTTGGCCGTGGCCTGCTCTCTTCGACCTTGACTTCGACGTTTAAGCCTAAATCTAAGGGGAATTGGCCAAGACCAAGCGGGAGTTCAAGTCCATGTTCAAGAGAAAAACATTAGTTTTAAGTGAAAAAACTTTCCGATCGCGACACTGGCACTAGTAATATCGTAACTGCTCGCCCCTCATCGGCTAACGCTGACTCGACAGCCGGACGTAAAACGTCGACGTCAGTTAGACCTTGGACGTCAGCGTCGTCGGTTCTAGAAATGGTCATTTTGTTAAGAATATACGCACAGCTTGACGAGGGGGCGAGTAGTTACGAAAGATCAAAGGTATAAAGACATCCCTCACACCCTTTAACTTGGGCATATTTCCCAAAAACGTACCCTTTACCTTCAAAATAGTTGATTGAGGTACGATTATCCGTTTTTATAAATGCCTGCACTTCGACAACTGCCGGAAAGCCCTGCCGAAGGCGCGTGAGCCCCTCTCGCATCAGCAATCGCGCAACTCCAGCACCGCGCAGGACTGAGCTAACGCTGATGCTCACCGTGGCAAATCTCCCCTCGATGCTAAAGCGGATCTGCCCAACTGCCTTTTGTCGCACATCGGCGACAAGAAAGAGAACATCAGGATGCTGCAGCTGTTCCATAAACCAGGTAACATGATCGGCAAAGAGGATCGGCTCAGCGCTGCACGATGCCTGGCGAACCTCCGCCTGATTTGATATCTCAAATATAACTTGGCAGTCAGTACGGGCAGCTCGACGCACGCTGAGTAGTCTCTGCAGCGCACGTGCCAGGCAGCCTGTCACAAGAGGCGAGGCGCTCGTGACGTCCACAACCGACGAGGCACTCGCTGTCTCGTCGAGGCGCAACATCGTCACAGGAATCTCCTCAAGGCAGGTGTAAAACTCCGTATCGGCCCGGCAGGAGTCCACCACGACAACATCATAACGCCGCGCCGTAGCGGCGGTCGTCTCAAGATCGTGCACCCAGGCTCGCCTCTCGAATACCTGCGCTCCGAGGAGATGATCAACTACGCCCGCAACATCAATCGTAAGGGCAACTCTACATCCGCGCGCCCGAAAAGCCTCGGAGATCGCAAGGCTGCGGGCGATGTGCGTATCCCCCAGGTGACCGCCACCCTCCGTAAGTATCAATACTTCAATCATAAAACGTCCAAGGTAGCTCTCATTTTGGGCTAGAAAGTGGAGAATTTAAAGTGCAGGCAGCATAATGATATTACTGAGGAAAATAACTCGACCGAGGAGAGAAGGCAATGTGAATTGTCGTCGCCGTAGCTGCAGCTGCATCGGATGCAGTCAGCAGAAAGCGGGCTTCTGATCGCTGAGAGCGGATTACAGATCAACGCTCGTCGGTCTGAGGCGTCGCCTCACTAGGAGCGCGCGCACGCACGCAACTTTCGATCAACCTTTTCACACAACAGCCTGCGCGCAAAAAAGCGATTGAGGGCTTGAGAACGTTCGCGCTGGTAACTTACCTCAATACCAGTCGGCCGATGCACGAGGCGCACCCGCGTTGATGTTTTGTTGCGATTCTGCCCGCCGGCACCCGAGCCACGTACGAACTTTTCCTCAATATCAGCCTCACGGATACCGAGGCGCAACATCTCGGCGAGAAGCTCACGCTCCTTTCGGGGGGTGACTCCAAATTTCCCTGAGGTAAAAATAGGATCTTCGCTCATGGTAAACTACGAAGCGTATGAACTTTGACGAGAGGAATAATAAACCTGCAGGCTTCAAAAGAGAAGACAGCGCAGCATGAAACAAACTACAGACAACCTGGTTGCTAAGCAAATCGAAACGGCTATTTTTGTTTGGCGACAGCACAAAGTCCGCGTAACTTATTGAACTAACGGAAGGAATCCAATTACCCGGGGTTATTAAGCAGTTGAACCGACCCGCGCATTCGCGCGGAAGAGAGAATGGAGCATCCTGTAATCTGAGATCTGCAGTCAGCTACCTGCATCAGATTCAGCTGCAGCATCAGTTGCGGCCGCAGCCGACGGCCCTAGCCGTCTTGTCCTACGTCTTGTCCTACGTAGCACTTGCCGCGCTTGTCCCCCGTAGCTCCGGCCGCGAGGCCGGGCGAAGGGGGAAGGCAAGGCGAAGTAGGAAGCTCCGGCCGCACTTGTCCCACGAAGCACTGGCCGCAAGGCCAGGCGAAGTGGGAAGGCCAGGCGAAGGGGGAAGGCAAGGCGAAGTAGGAAACTCCTGATGAATACTCAGCAATTTGTTTCGTGGTTTTCGTGTCCTTTTTCGTGCCCTTCGCGTAACTTCATCCTACTTCCGTGAATATATAAACGCCAACACCATGACGCCGCTGGAATACTCGTAAGCGACGAACTATCGCGGACAATACAGTGTACCAAATAAGAAATGATAATACTTGCTGATAATTCAGGCAGATTGGTCGAGTCGAACGCTTCTCCGTTACAATGTACTGGGTTTAGTTTTGCGATGAGCGCCTCAACGCGTTAAAATGGTGAGACATCCGCGAAACACACGGCACTTATAGAAGGTTTTTGCAAAAGGTTGGAGTTGATATGGAAGTTGGATTGCTGACAAAGTGCGGACGCCCCCTTGGAAGATTCCTGCTCCGTCTTCTACTAGGTACTCTCGTTGTTTCGGCTGTTTTCGTTTTAACCCAAGATATTCAGATATTTCCGGCCATCGTCAGCTGGCCCTTGGGCAAGGGAAGTGGAGAGATCTCCGCCGCTGCCAAGCGCGAGGGGTTTGAAGGTACCTTCATCCAGACCGAAGATGGAAAGAAGCTCGAAGTATGGTACCTTCCCGCTCCCAAAAACTCCAAGACCCCACCGCGCGCAGTTATCTACTTTCACGGTAACGGCGAAGTGGTAAAAAATGATGCTCACATTTCACAGTGGCTGCAGTCTCTCGGATACGCCTCGTTCCTCTTTGATTATCGCGGTTTTGGACGAAGCAGCGGATGGCCAAGCGAACAGGGGCTGCAGCAGGATGCTCGCGCGCTGTGGAGATACGCCCGGGAAAAGACCGGCCTGTCTGCCGAGCAGTTCATCTTCATGGGCGCCTCTGTCGGCACGGGACCGGCCGCCTACCTAGCCTCCGAGGTGCATCCACGTGCACTTATCCTGATGTCTCCCTACAAAAGCTTAACCGCTGTGGTTGAGGAGCTCCCTGGCTTTGGCCTTCTCTCCCCCTTCCTGTGGTACAAGCTACCAACCGAAGAGTACCTCAAGACGATCGGATCAACCTGCGTGGTCCTTATCCACGGGAAACGTGACCGAACCATCGCCTACCACCACAGTGTCGATATGCAGCGCGATCTACAGGGGCAGATTGATATCTCTTTTATTTCTGACGAAGAGGCTGGACACAATGACCTTCTGGCGCGGACCTATCAGAGAACAGCACAGGCGATGGAGGGCTGTTTTCTAAAGAATTCCGTAACTGCTCGCCCCTAATCGGCTAACGTTGACGTCAAACGTCTTACGCCGGACGTAGAACGTCGACGTTAGACGTCCGGCGTAAGACGTTTGACGTCAGCGTCATCGGTTCTAGAAATGGTCATTTTGTTGGGGTTATTTTACACAGGACGATGAAGGGGCGAGCAGTTACAGAATCCCGCTAAATACTCGCCACTTCCTCAAACGGTGGCAGCTAGCCCAACAAAATGTAATTGATCATTAAGTCCGGGTAAAAAAGCTTGCTTGAACTTGCACTTGGACTGCTCCTGATTCCTGCTCCCGCTCCTTTTCCTATTCCAATCAAGAGGATAAGGGGCAGGAGCAGGAATCGGGAACAGTTCAAGTGCAAGTTCAAGATTTCGAATTACCCACACTTAATGAGCAATTACAACAAAATGACCATTTCTGCAATCGGATGCAGCTTGCAGAAAGCTGCCCGCAGATCGCTGACAGCGGATTTATCAAATAGCCGCGACGGAGCTTGGGATGACATTCTTTTTTGGGGTCATCCCGACCTCCGTCGCTGGCCGTGGCGGCATCGGATGCAGTCTGCAGAAAGCTGCCGCATATCTCTGAAAGCAGATCGCTGAGAACGGCCGATAGAAGCAGGAGACGAATGCGCGAGTCGGTTCAACAGATCCCCCTCAGCGCTCTTCACTAACCCCAACACCGAGCTTGGCGATCTCCTCAAAATAGTTCGGACAGGTTTTGGACACGCAGCCGGGGTCGGTTATGCGAATTCCGCCAACCATTGCTCCCCAGAGCGAAAGCGACATCGCCATGCGGTGATCGTCATATGAGCTATACGAGCCTGCCAGGGGGGTTCCCGGCTGAATCGTAAGACCATCTTCGTGCTCCGTCACCGCGACACCGGCACGAGAAAGCTCCGTACAGATAGCTTTGATGCGATCCGACTCATGGTGGCGAATATGCGCCACGCCCTCGATCGTTATGGCGTTATCGGCGAATGGAGCCAACGCCGCAAGCGTTAACGCTTGATCGGACATCTCACGCATACTGATTTTGAATCCGCCCTTTAACTTCTCCGGGCCGGTGACTTCGAGATAGCGGCGTTCGCGGGTCACGCGGCACCCCATCTGCTCTAATATATCAACTAATTGGATATCGGGCTGGGTTGTTCGGGCCTCATAACTTATGTTGGTAATCCGCACGCTGCCCTGGGTAAGCGCCGCCAGAGCAAAAAAGTAGCCGCACGTCGAGGCATCGGCCTCAAGGCTAAGGGACTGCCCGGCATAGCCGCCCGGATAGACATCGACATGCGTCAAAGCGGCATTGCGCGTAACCTCGGCGCCGAACTGACGCATCAGGGCGATGCTCATGTCGATATAGGCATACTGCACAATGCCATCGGTTACCGTGATCGATACCGGTGCTTGAGCAAGCGGGCTAGCGATTAACACACCACTCAAGAATTGGCTTGATATCTTACCCGAAACCGTGACTGCGCCACCGCGTAATCCTTTACCCAAGATGCGCAGCGGAAACGACTTACCCGGGTTAAGATAGGTAATGTCAGCTCCAAGCGTGACAAGAGCGTCGGTCAGCTCGCCGATAGGGCGCTCGCTCATACGCTCACTAGCTTCGATCGTCCACTCACCAGCGGCACAGGCAGCCAGCGTGCCGGGAAGAAAGCGCGCCGTCGTGCCGGCTGCCCCGATATACAACGTCGCCTTCGATACCGGCCAAACGCCCGCAACCCCATGGACCACTGCCGTGTCGCCATCAACCTCGATGGCGACACCGAGGCGACGCAAGGTATCGATGCACCAATAGGAGTCATCACTTTTTAAAATCCCCGACAACGTAGAGGTGCCGCTTGCCGTCGCCGCAATAATGAGGGCGCGGTTGGTAAAACTCTTGCTGCCAGGAACACGCAATGCGCCGCTAAGGGGGCGACCTGCGGGTGTTAAGGTGAGCGCCTTCACGCCACTAAGACCAGACCACAATGAACGGGCTTTAAGATCGGGGGATTTTTCTTGCATATTAGGACAGAGTATAGCAAAACTCGTAACTGCTCAAATGTTTGGGCAAAGGATTTGCTCCTAGTACCTTGGCCGAAAAGTTTTTTCACTTAAACTAGCTTTTTTTTGTGAACTTGGCGTTGAACTTCTGCGTGGCCTTGGCCATTTACCCTTAGACTTCGACTTATACGTCAAAGTCGAGGTCGAAGAGGACAAGGCAACGACCAAGCGGGAGTTCAACGCCAAGTGAAAGAACTTTCCGGTTGCGGCACTAGCCCGTGCTGAAGCACAGGCAGGGGGAAACTGCCTTCGAGAGAGTGCTGCGCGGTTATTGGGAAATTACCTGCTATCCTAACTAAAACAACGTAGACACCTATGAACATCCCCCCCACCATCCTCGCCTACGGAACTCCCCCCGACCAAACGTTTTTCTCCTCCCTTATCGAAAAGACGGGCTGGGGGCTGGCTCTTGATAATGGCCGCGCCCGCGACCCAATATTTACCATTTACGAGAACTTGGCCCGTGCCGATGCTCTTGTCTGTTTCCCCGATGCCCACCCACTGCATCTCGTCACCGTCATGGCTGAAGCTGAAGTTGGACATCCCCTGATCACCGCAGAGCGATCCGCCGACGGCAGCGTGCTACGCTCTAAACCGATCGTTTTTTTCGGCGATGAAAGCTATTGGCAGCCGTTTCGAGATATCTTTACACTCATGCGCAGTCAAGGTTTGACACGAGATGCCTTCGATCGCATTGCGCACTACACGAACAATCTCGACGATGCTCATGCCTATATCGCCGCCAATCTTCCAACTCATATCCCCAGCACCCGCCTACACTACTACGTGCACACGAAACGTGAGGCTGACACCGAAAACCGCGTACGCCACGATGTACGCCCGCCATCGAGCGTCACCGTTGCCTGCTTCGGCTCAGCCAGCACAAAGAGCACCGATCACCTTCAACGCGCCGAGGCTGTGGCCCGAGGACTTGTGCGCCAGGACTTTAACATTCTCCACGGCGGCGGCGCCTATGGGGTCATGGGCGAGCTGACGAAAGCGGGTAATCGCCTTAAAGGGTTTGTTAAAGGTGTCACGGTTGATGCCATTGGGGCTCCAAAGATCTTCTTTGAACGCGCTACCGGCGACCACATCCCCGAAGAGGTCGATCACTACATCGCCTCCAAAGACATGCTGCACCGTATCGAGAGTTATGCGGGCAACTCACAAGCATTCGTATCGCTCGATGGCGGCGTCGGCAGTACCCAGGAGATCCTCGTCATCGCCGAGCTACGACTAGAACAGCACCCCGTGGTCACGTTTACGACCGCTGACGATCGGCGCATGCTCAAACCGCTCTGGTTACTCAACGAAAGTGGAATCTATGGTCCGCTGATAAACTACCTTGAACGGCGTGGCCTATCGGGGCTACGTGCCGAGATTAAGGTCGCGAACTCCATAGCAGAGCTTGAGCTAGGGCTACGTGAGTTCTTTGCCGCTCATAAACCGAAGCCAGAATCAGCCGATGAAGCCGGAAAGTTCAGGACGCGATATGGTGACATGCCGCACCCGACATTGCCGCTTCGACCGGGGAACGCCCCAAGGTAAATTCACTGCACGGCTATCTTGGCGATCAATTCTTCAGTGCTCGTTACGGTAAGAATCTCATCTGCACAAAGCTCCGCCAGGCGCTGGCACATCGGTGAAGACTTAAAAAAGCTCGCATTGTTTGCCACGTAGCTAACCTTGCGATCGGGACCACAAAACAGTATCGCGAAGTTACGCACGAGGCCCATCTCCAATAATCTTGCCGGTGCTTCGGTAAGCAATCCGTCACTGCAGACAACCGCAATTAATCGCTGATCTATCTCTGAGTCACTGCCGCTACAAAGGCAGTGCACGATACGCCGCAATTCACGCCGCAATGCCTGATCTTCCTGGCTCAGGCTATGCGGATTTTGCTGTGCAATCTGACGCTCTAGGTTCAGTTGATAAGGAGGTTTGCCATGAATAATTGCGCTCTCTATCGCGGCCGCCTCGTCCGGCATCTTAAATGGCGGTAGACCGTCATAATCAAACCGAGGTATCAGGTCACCGAGATCAAGTGAAATAGCTACCGAGTACGTGTGATACCAGCGGTAGGCGTGCTTAATTCTTGTGAGGCTATGAGGACGCCTTAAGAGCAGTTCGAGCTTTTTAAAATACAATTCGGGTGTCGCTCCCCATTCAATAAAATCATCATGCGGAAACGCCTCGTAGCCTTGTGTCGACGACAGCACGGGAACTCCGAGGCGCGCCATTTCAATTCCAATCGTACTCCAGCTCGTTAACACCAAGTCAGCTTGCTCGCCGAGGTCATAACTGGATATATTTTCATCTGGCCAGACAATTCGGCAATTAGCAGGAATCTCATTAAATTCCGCCTGAAGCTGCTGGAGATGTGCTGAGGTCACCCTACTTCTGCGACTTATTCCCTCACGTGGATGAACACGCACGATTACATACAGATCATCTCGATGAGCTACAAACTGGCAGAGCGCTTTTAACCACTCGATCTGATCACTGAACGGTTGAGGAGGTACGTCTCGACGAAGTCCCATTCCAGCCAGAGCATAGCGGTTGGCAAATGTCTCATCGAGAGAGCTCGTATAAACCACAAGTAATTTTTTATTGGGGGGAACGCCCATTTGCTGACGCAAGTCGCTCGCAACATTGGACTTCGGTGGCGAAAATACATGGGTTCCAGTTCCGCCTAAGCGGAGCAGACTATCGCTGGCTATGCTGTGGACCTGACTCTCCGCTAGGGCCAGCTTGCGCCATTCTCCCCAGAAATTGGCGCGATTCAAGCAGGTCAAGCGCAAGGAGTCTGGCACTATAACGTAAAGGCGTCGGTCATTGTTCATGTGCGGCGCCAGGGTAATCGAACTTACTGCCACTCCATTTTTTTGAGCAGCAAGCCTCGCCGCATTCAGAATGCAATATTCATTAAAATGAAACATACGCTTAACCGGCAAAGTCTGGCAGACCCGGTCGACCATCAAATAACTAAGTACGCTGCTCGCAATATAAGAAACCCAGGCGTGATGCAACTCCGGTGAGATATCTACACCAAGTTGACTATCTTTCTTGCAAAGAATCAGATCCATGGCACACAGCTTTCCAAACTGAACGCCCTCTAACTCAAAATCTAAGAGATTGGGGGGCAAGTTGTGCAATATCCACTTAAGCTTTTCCGCTATTTCCGGAGTGGCAAAATCTCCTAAATTAAATGACTCAATGCCATAGTCGGCTGACATGGTATTGCCACCGACCATACAGCTCATGCAGACCTGTTGCTTTTGCTCTTGGGTCATGTTGAAGGGAAGACCATGCATGTCCATCACTGGGCAGCGGAAGTAAAGCCCAGGACAGCGGGCGGACAGTACCCTATAACCACTCTCCCTCAGCGTTCGTCCCAAGATGCACTGCGCCGCGTAATGTGGCCCGACGCCAGAATCGGGATTGAAGAGTAGAACTATATCCGTATTTTTATTAAATTCCGCGGCCATGTTCTATTAGATGAGCGTCCGTTATTTATAGATTCAGCTTACTCGTTGAGCCGCTTCGTGCATCCACACGGGTCGATCTGAGGGAAGGCTTCGCATGCCTCTGCTGTCGCACCAACTAGCGGCGCGCTTGGTCTACCCTTTTTGTGGAGTTATCAATAGCTGTAACATGGTGCAGAAAAAGGGTAGACCGAGCGCGGCGCTCCGGCCGCCCCCGCTATTCGGGGGTCCGCCAAGACTTTTTGCGGACGGTATAGATGAGTTGTATTTTCGAAGCGAGATTCTAGCCAAACACATTTGAAATTTGGGAAATCCCGACAGCTTTTGATGAAATGTGAGCGTTGAATACATTTTGGACAAACCTTCCTACTTCGCCCAACC
>CAIXSY010000091.1 GCA_903922175.1 uncultured delta proteobacterium
CCGGGGGCTCGCCCCCGGCAAAGCTTGCGGATGCGCCCAAATGCCCTTATCTTGGAGAAATGTGTAGACTGCATTTAGGACTTGACCTACATCGACCAGGAGCACGTGCACGATATTCTTTACCCGGACTTATTGAGCAATTACTGAATGGTTACGCTTCCCAGGTGCTATGTTCCAACCCCATAGATTCTAATGGATCGACACGGCGGCGCAGGAGGTCTTGAAGCGGCTGCAGTGATACGAGATCTCTGCAGTCGTTTTCGTAGTAGGCAAAAGGGTTGTCGAGCTCTTTAATTAAGGCCAGCATAAAGATCATTAGAAACGAGATTACGCTGACAAAAAAGAGAGACTCATAGAACGGATCAATCTTGGAGAGAACGAGGCCTAGGCAGAGTAGGCAGGTTGTTACCTCTGCAATAATATAGCCCGAAGAGATGAACGAGGTTTCGCGGATGGTGTGAATTCGAACTAATATCCTTCGAATATTGCTCTGTTCCTGTTTCATGCGAGCGATAAAGTTAGCTTGCACGCCCCCTTCGAAGGCGCTGAAAAAATCATTCAATGCTGTAAGTCGCAGCATGACAGAGGTTGTTTTCTCCTTCCGCCAGAACCATTGCCTAATGGCAAGGGCGAGACCCTGTAGGCTCTCCATATACTCCTTTGAGGGAAGTGGTTTCTCAGCTTTTGTGATTATTGAGGCTTCATCCAGAAGAGCCTCAAGGCTTACGGCGAGCTCCCCCGGAAGCTTTTCACTCTCCTTATAGTCAGAGAGCACGCCACCCAGAAGGAATCCCATCAAAAACACGTTAGCGGCAACGATTCCAGAAAATAGAGGGTTGAGTGAGAGGCTCTCCCAATCATAGATGTGTGCCACGAATTTCAGTAAAACCAAAATCGAGACAAAGAGCAGTGCTCGTGCAAATAAGGAGTACTTTTTAAGTAGCTGTTTCATGTGTGAACCTTTATCTCGTTAGAATCGAGATCAACATACTGTACTTGGTGAGTGGGCGCCACTCATGCGTGTCATGGTCTAGAGGCCTGTTCACCACCGGCGCGGTTGCTGTGTCCGTTGGCCGTAAGCCGATTGCAGGCTGCTGTTCCACCTGTACGCGTGCAGGTGCACGGGCGTCCGGGGTTATTGAGCCCCTACGCAGAATTTAGGTAATGGGCCTATTTGGGCGACCGCTAGCACAGCCATCTCCTGATGTGTATAGTTATCCCAGGAGGAGCATGTATGAGAATCCTTGTTTTCGGCAGCAGCATTGAGTATGGCGCGTGGGACAGTCGCGGTGGCTGGGTTGATCGCCTCAAGCAGCATCTTCATGCGCGTTCGATTGCGTCCGGTTTTAAGGAGAAGGTTCAGCTCCTCAACCTGGGGATTGGCGGGGATACGAGTACGAAGATTCTGGCTCGGATGGAGCACGAGATTGAAGCGCGTGTATCTGATCGATGGCCATTCACCTTTGTTTTTTCAGCGGGCACTAATGACCAACGATGTCAGGGTGGTATCCTAGAAACTAAGCTCGATCAGTATGGCGAGAATGTGCAAAATATTATAAAAATTGCGCGGCGCTACACCTCACGCTTTCTTTTTAAGGGATTACCACCGCTGGCGACGGAGGTGGTGTCTCTCAACGGTAGTGAATTCAGTGATCAACGCATTCGTGCCTACGAGGATCAGCTGCGTGCAGTGTTGTTGGCGGAGAAGGTAATCTTTGTTCCGATTCGGGCAGCGTTTGAGGCCAAGGGGCTGAGCGGATTATTCTCAGCCGATGGGTTGCACCCGAATGACGCCGGGCATGAACTTATCGCCGAATGTGTCAGGCCGGAGGTCGACAAGCTGCTTAAGGTTATCTAAGGACGATCGTCTTTCTGTGAGAAATACAGCTGCAAGCTCAGTTCCCGTAGCGAAGGTAGGTGGCTTCTATCGCCGCCTATGGTCGTATATCGGTCCAGGATTGCTGGTTTCGGTAGGATACATGGACCCAGGCAATTGGGCTACCGATTTAGCTGGCGGGGCGCGTTACGGGTACACCCTGCTCTCCGTCGTTCTGCTTTCTAGTCTCTTTGCCATGCTGCTGCAGCATCTGGCGCTGCGCCTTGGGATTGCCACAGGTAAGGACTTGGCCCAGGCTTGCCGCGAGCAGTTTTCACGTCGAATAAGTCTACTCCTTTGGATACTGGCAGAGATCGCCATTGCTGCTTGCGATTTAGCGGAGGTTATCGGGTCGGCGATAGCGCTCAACCTCCTCTTTGGGCTGCCGATTACTTTTGGGGTGTTGTTAACCACCGTCGATGTCCTGTTAGTTCTTCTTCTGCAGCAGCGTGGTATGCGCGCCATAGAAGCTTTTATCGCCGGATTGGTGTTTGTCATCGGAATCTGCTTCGCCTATGAATTGCTGCTTTCGCCCCCGGACGCGCTGGCGATGCTCAAAGGGCTCGTACCTTCACCGGAGATTATCAGCGACCCGGGTATGCTCTACGTGGCTATCGGCATTCTTGGTGCCACGGTTATGCCGCACAACCTGTACCTGCATTCGAGCATCGTTCAAACACGAGCCTATCCGCGAAGCAGCCGTGGTAAGCTAGTCGCGATCCACTATGCCAGCCGGGATTCAAATTACGCTCTCGTGGCAGCATTTTTTGTAAATGCGGCGATCCTTTTGATGAGTGCCTCGACCTTTCATAACAGCGCGCATCAAGATCTGGCTAGCATTGAGGATGCCTATCAGTTGCTCACGCCACTACTCGGTGCCTCATTAGCGAGCTTTGTGTTTGGAGTGGCGCTCCTGGCCTCGGGCCAAAGCTCGACTATCACGGGAACTATGGCTGGCCAGATTGTGATGGAGGGATTCCTCAGTTTGCGTCTACGCCCCTGGGTTCGCCAGCTTATCTCTCGTGCATTAGCCATGGGGCCAGCCGTGGTAGCGGCCTTCTTCTTTGGTATGGAGGGAGTAGGAAAGCTGTTGATCTTTAGCCAGGTGGTGCTCTCCCTTCAGCTTGGTTTCGCGGTGGTTCCTCTGGTCTGGTTCACTTCGAATAAACGCCTGATGGGCCGCTTCGTTATCTCGCCCCGTTTCCAGGTGATCGCTTGGGCTATTAGTGTGATAATTATTCTGCTGAATGTGTATCTGTTGTACCAGACTGTATTTGGAAGGTGATCAAGGGGGCATATGGTTTACGCCACTATTTTAGTTACGTTAGAAAACTCCGAGAGTGATCAGGTTATTTTGAGGCATATTCGGCCACTGGCAAAGTTGGCCGGCTCAAAGCTGCTCCTCATGCATGTCGCCGATGGTTTTGTCGCTCGTCATCAGGAGCTACTCGACCTGCACGATTCAGAGGAGATCGCCGGTGATCGCCTCTACCTCGAGACGGAGTGCGCAAAGCTGCGCGCTGAAGGCTTTGAAGCCCAAGCGGTTCTTGAACGCGGCGAGCCAGCAGAGCAGATTCTAAGAGTGGCGCAGGAGGAGAAGTGTGAACTGATCGCCATGGCGACCCACGGGCATGGTGCTATGGCTGATTTTATCCTCGGCAGTGTTGCCCACGAGGTGCGCCATCGTACGAGCTTGCCCCTTCTTCTGGTGCGCGATCCGCGGGTAGGTCGAGAACCCTAGTACCATCAATGCAGCTTTCGTTGTACCGTGGAGCCGGGAGATGTCGTTCGTATGTTCGCTTCACTACAGTCGTTTATTCGCCACGAGCTCGATCTTTTTCATCGGCTCTCCTCTGCAGCACGCGCACTGTATTTCTCCATTTTGAGCCAAAGTATCGCCGCACCATTGCTCGGGGGCGCCTTTAGTATCTCCTACCTGTGGCGAATCTCGTCCTCTCTCGAGGCTGTCTTTGTTTTTTTTCTTTTCCTGTATGCGGGGATTTACAGCGGGATGTTGCTAAATGGTGTTCTGCTACGCCGGTTGTCGGTGATTAGGATCTACGCGAGTGGCCTGCTGCTGCAGGGGCTGGCGATGGGCGCGCTCTATCTTTTGCCGACGACTACCCCTGGATTAGAGATTCTTGCAGGATTCGGTAGCGGGATGTTCATGGGTATTTACTGGGGGAATCGTAATGTGTTGATGCTGACTATATTACGTGGTGCAGACCGCGAGTATTTCAGCGCGCTCGAGGTGCTCACGACCCAATTGCTTTCAATCGTCGCACCGCTTGCTTGGGGCTGGTTTATCGCCCTGCGTAGTGTTCGGCACGAAGCGGTCGATCAGTACCCAATTTTAATGGCGGTGATCTGCGTGGTGCTCCTGACAGGAACCCTCCAAGTTTGGCGGGCGCGCCTGGATGTTCCCGATTTAGGACCAAGACTCTCCCCTCGTTTTTTCCCCGGGCTCTGGGCTATTCGTGCATTCTGCTTTGTTAGTGGCTTTGGATCGTTTGTGTTCTATACGTTTCCACCTCTTTGCACCCTGCGTTTATTGGGAATGGAGGGAGTGCTGGGAACCGTACAGTCGGTGGCGGCGATGCTCAGCGCACTGGTGGTGTACCTGGTAAATGGAAGGGGGAGGCCGTTGACGTTGCCACTTTTTCGAGCCTCAGTGGTACTGTTTCTACTCGCCGGGGTGGTGCTCGCCATATGGTTTAACACGGCCGGGGCAGTCGTCTTTGTGCTGTGTTGCACCATAGCGTTACCGCTCATGTGGAGCACTATTAATCCGATGGTCTATGGGGCACTGAGCGCGATGAGCCCGACGGGACAGCACTATGCCCTAATCTGTGATCGCGAGATTTCGCTAACTGCTGGCCGAGTCGTGGCTGGGGCTCTCTTGTGTCTGCTCGTATTCTTGTTCTCTACTGATTTTGTTCTGCGTTTCGGGCTGATTATCGTCGCTGTCCTGCAGGTCCCTTCGTTGCTCCTGGCAGATAGGGTGCAGAAAATGAGGCGGGATGTACCAGCCGCTACGGCAGTTTCGCTATTCCGTTAACGCATGTATCGGATTGGATGAAGCGAAGCTCTTGACCGGCGGTCGCGGTGGAAGCTTGGCCAACAGCGCGCGAGCAATGTTTGGAGAGTTCGGCGCAGTATCCCGTTCTTTAGCGGCGGCGACGAGGATTTCATGGGCCTCCTCGTTTACCTTTCGGATATTAACGATGACCTGCGAGGCAAGCTTGGCCAGATCTGGGTCACTCTTACTTTTGTCGGCAACTATTTGGGCCAGGGCAGGGGTTGCCTCAATCGCCGTCTCACCGATGGCACCGGCGAGTAGTACCAGTCTTGTAATCGTTTTTTCTTGGTCCTTACATCCTTGCCTGCGTAGTTGCGCTTTTAGATCTTGATTAACCAGGGTTCCGATGTCCTGTAACATGTGCACAGCTTTGACCCCAAAGGGGAGGTTGCTCCGTGGATCCTCGCGGGCCATTCCGGCACGAGTTCGACTATCGACGAGACCTTCATCAGCCCAAAGCCCCTCGATAATTAAGCGCGCTCGATAATCTTTGTGCTCGGCGGCGCCCTCAAGAAAGCCTCGGTCGCCCTTGGTAAGCTTATAAAAACGGTCAGTGCTGAAATCCGGTGAGATAGTGCCTAAAATTTTGTATACTGCCTTTGCTGAGGTCGTGGCCTGAGCATCTTGATTCGATGCGATCGCGGCGGCGTAATCACGAAGGTGAGCGCGTATGGTCTCACGCACGACAGACACGGCGGTTCTAGATTTTTCACCCTCCTCGTGTACGGCTTCATCGAGAATGACGCTAAGCAGTTTTTCGTCACGGCGAAGCCTGTTTTGTACCGTTGGACTAGTGAGCGGGTGGAGCTGACTGCCGCCGTAGGGAATGGAGCAGTCGTCAGTGGTTAGCCGACCTCTGCTGTTACAGGCCTCGATAAGGGAGCCGTGGAGCTCATGGTTCGCTTTGGATTTAGACAGGGGTAAAAGCGGAGTTTTCATTGGGAACATCTCGACGAGCAGATCTAGAACCTTATCATTCTTATCCTGCTGTGCGACTATGCTAGATATCTGAGTTGGGGGGTGCGGTGTGGCAGGGTGCGAGCTCTTATCAAGGAGGTCTCCTTGGCTATGCGGGCACGGGTTAGTTAGGTTACTTCCAAACATAAGTTCAACAACCTCATTCTTATAGGAGGTATGGAGAGAAAGCGGAGTTTGGTGACTTAAGACGAATGGCACTGCGTATAGCAGTGACTTCGTCTGTAACTGCTCGATACCCCCCCCCGGGTAGTTTGATAATTCGTGGGCCTGCTCGTGGTCGAAAAGTGTGCTGAATCGGCTAGTTAGAGCCTGTCCGGAAACAGCGAAAGCGCGATAGGACGGGAGAAATAAGTGAAATAGTAGAGTAGTATACGTGGCCAATTTCGAGGTTAAGCCCGAAAGAGGCACGCTATAATAGCGCCGACTAGTGAATTTTGAG
>CAIXSY010000092.1 GCA_903922175.1 uncultured delta proteobacterium
AAGGATATTCACAAAAAACAGGAGAAGATCGTGAAATCTATAATCAGCGACAAAGACGAGCCTTACAGCTAGCCCTGCAACCCCTCGATATGACTCACCCTGAAATTCAAAAACTAGTACTCCCAACTAGCGAAATGTAGGATCTAGCCATGGATAAAATTACTTTCGAGCGGATCGTAACACCCAATGCCTTTGTATTAAAGATAGGATCGGAATGACAATTAGACCTGGATTGCGATCCCATCCAAGCTTTGCTACTGCGTACCCGCCCACCTTTGAACCTAGGCCCTCAGCCAAATCTCGGGCCGAAATCAGCCCCGAGCTTAACAGTCAGGTGTGCATACTGCTAACGGCGCAACAAATCATTACTTCTTTGCTGGAGAGGGTTGCCTGGGTAGTACTTAGCTGCTGACAAGCCAGAAGTCGGCCGAAGGCCGACTTCTAAGCCATGCTCACCTGATACACGCTAATCGGAAACACATTAAGCCATACTGGCCGCCTACGGATGGCGTGGAACTTCGAGTAGGTCTTAAAGAACATATTAAGTTCCTTCATTCGGTTCCGACGCTTCGGGGGGGAGCAGATTAGGCTAATCGGGCGGATGCCGATGTGTTCGTAGTACGTCAGGGTCGAGTCGCGGTGTGTTAGTAACTCAATTTTGCCAAAGATCTCCTTGACCGTTTTGAGCTCAAAATTGAGAAACGGAATGGCACAGACGACGAGGTCGAACTTTCGATCTTCAGGAAGCTCTTGTGCCGGGCCACAGAAAAAGCGGATCTGAGCTTCGCGCTTGCGGTACTCTGCAAGTTTGCGAAGCCGGGTTTTGAGCACGCGCATTAGACGCGGATTAATCTCGCAGATCAGTAGCTCATCGCCATCGACCATCTCTTCGAGAATTCGCACGGTAATGGAACCTGAACCAGGCCCAAGCTCAAGAATTTTCATCGGTTTGGAGCGAAAGCGCAGCGGGCGGGTCAGCTCTCTAGCTGCCCACTTCGAAGTTGGGAACAGTGCCCCGGTATGCTCGAATTGGGCAAATGCTTCACGAATAAATGCCAGGTTATCTTTTAACATTTCGGCTACTTGTGTTGACCAAAAACATGCTAAAACGAGAGCAACAGTAAGCACTATATCACCTTCCTGGGAGTTAAGATACGTAGCGAGGGTGCGTTACGGTGCTAGATTTATGAGTTATCTACTCAACTTCATGGGGGAAATGTATGGTCTCGCCGCTCGATAATAAAGCTCTTTGGGAACGTTTCAAGAGATATCTTTTGCGAGATCCGCATACAGGCTTTTCTATCGATATAAGCCGCATGCTTTTCGCGGAGGATTTTTTTGCTACGACGGGGACAACCCTTATGCAGAAGGCATTCCCGGCGATGCAGGCGCTTGTTGCTGGTGCGATTTCTAACCCCACCGAGAAGCGCATGGTCGGGCACTACTGGCTGCGTAACGCCGCGCTTGCCCCGAGCGCCGAGATTCGCGGGCAGATAGAATCGACACTGGCGGCAGTTAAGCAGTTTGCGCACCGAGTGCACGTTGGCGAGATATGTCCGCCGAAAGGGGGCAAGTTTACTCATCTGTTGGTGATCGGTATTGGCGGTTCTGCGCTCGGGCCTCAGTTCGTTAGTCAGGCTCTAGGATCGGCTCACGCTGCCCTAAAGGTATCTTTCTTTGACAACACGGATCCAGACGGCATGGGGAGAGTGCTTGACGCCATCCCGAGCATGGAGACCTGCTTGTGTGTCGTGATTTCAAAATCGGGAGGAACTAAGGAGACGCGCAACGGGCAACTGGTGGCAAAGGAAGCTTGGAAGCGCCGTGGACTTGAGTTTTCAAAACATTTTGTAGCGGTTACTGGGGACGGGTCGGAACTTGACCGATTGGCGCTGAGTGAGAACTGGTTGGCGCGTTTCCCGATGTGGGATTGGATCGGCGGGCGCACTAGCGAGCTGAGTGCGGTTGGGCTCCTGCCGGCGGCGTTGCAGGGGATAGACATCGACCAGATGTTGCGCGGTGCGCGTGAGATGGATCAGCTTACCAGTAATCCGTCTCCTTTTAAGAATCCGGCCGCGTTGCTGGCCTTGATGTGGTATCACGCCTGTGGCGGCAGGGGCCTCAAGGATATGGTCGTGTTGCCCTACAAAGATCGCCTCGAGCTGTTTAGTAAGTATCTCCAGCAGCTCGTGATGGAGAGTCTTGGAAAGGAGAGAGATGTCGACGGCAATGTCGTTCATCAGGGTATTGCGGTGTACGGAAATAAGGGCGCAACCGATCAACACGCCTACGTACAGCAGCTGCGGGATGGGGTTAATAATTTTTTTGCCGTTTTTATTAATGTGCAAAAAGCCGATAGCGCGCTCTCGTTCTCAAAGGTGGGCGTTGAGCTTGAGGTGGAGCCCGGGGTTCGCTGTGTGGACTATCTGTCTGGATTCCTTCAGGGAACGCGGCGTGCCCTCTACGAGAGTGGGCGTGAGAGCTTGACGATTACGGTGCCGGAGGTGAGTGCCTATTCTGTAGGTATGCTCGTGGCACTTTTCGAGAGGGCGGTTGGCTATTACGCTTCTTTTGTTAACATCAACGCCTATGACCAACCAGGGGTCGAGGCTGGCAAAAAGGCTGCTGCACTTGTGCTCAAACTTCAAGCGCAGGTCATGCAGTGCCTACGCCAGGCCGGTAAAGCTCTTACCGTCGAAGAGATTGCGGCAGCACTTAAGCAGGATGGGGAAGAGCTGCAGATTTATTATCTTGTCGAGCATTCGGCCGCAAACGGCGGTATCCGAGTACATCGCGGAGATGGTGTAGGCGAGGAGCGCTATAGCGTGTGAGTGCTCTGACTCTGCTGATTATCATCTTGATGTGTGTTTTGGTCATCTTTGTTAGTGGGGTGATGCCGGTGGATCTGACGGCGCTGGCCACGGTGGCGGTGCTCGTTCTCGCGTCTTTCCTCACCCCGGCGGAAGCTTTTTCTGGGTTCTCTTCGTCAGCAGTGATCGCCATGATCGGCATGTTCATCCTGGGCAGCGCACTAAAAGAGACCGGGGTAGCCGAGGTGATGGGGCGGCTTTTGACTCGACTAGCTGGTAAGCGTGAGACCTCGGCCGTGGTCGCCGTCATGGCGATCGGCGCTGTCTTCTCGGCGTTTATGAATAATGTCGCCGCCGTGGCGCTGCTTATGCCGGCTGTGCTCCATTTCTCTCGAATATCCAAGGTTCCTCCATCGAGACTGCTCATGCCGCTTGCGTTTGGGGTCATTCTTGGTGGAATGACAACTCTTATCGGTGCGCCACCCAATATGATTGTTGCCGACATTATGGCTTCGCGCGGGTTGGTCCCGTTTCATTTCCTCGACTTCACCCCATTTGGAGTGGCGATGCTCGTTGTTGGCATCATCTGTGTTGCTTATTACGCGGCGCGTTTCCTGCCGCGCGTCGATCCTGAACAGCATGATAGGCGCGAGCCGCAGACCTCGCTGGCAGAGGTTTATCGGCTCAACGAGCGCTTGCATCGCTTCCGCCTGCCACAGGGTTCGCCCTTTGCGGGCAAAAGCCTGCGTAGCAGTCAGCTTATGGAAGGGTGCGGAGCGCGCATAATTTCGATTGTGCGCGACGGAAAAAAGCTCCTTATGCCGCATGCGACGGATATTCTACATAGCGGTGATCAGTTAGTCGTTGCCGGACGAATGGATGACCTCAAACATCTCGGAGCGGAAACGCTTGTGCTGGAAGCAGAGAATATACAGCCAGACATCGAAAGTGCCGGTATTGGCGTCGTAGAAGTGGTCATTCCACCGCGATCGTCATTGATTGAAAAAACGATAGCCGAGGTCAAATTCTTCGAGCGCTATGGGTTCGATGTATTAGCCCTGTGGCGCGAGGGGCAGCCGCGCCGTGCCCGCTTTAGTAAGATGCAGCTACGCCTAGGAGACGGCTTGTTGCTCCACGGTCCGCGCTCGCGAATTAATCAATTGGCGCGTGATGACGACCTGGCGGTGGTTTCTGAACCGGTTTACAGCGCACGAAATACGGGCAAAGCACCGTTTGCCATAGCGGCTTTTCTCCTGATGGTGGTGCTGTCTGTGACAAGGGTACAGCCGATTGAGGTCTCGGCCCTTTTAGCCGTGCTTCTCGTGGTGTTATCCGGGGCGATTACTATGGAGCAGTCCTATCGTAGTGTCGACTGGCGCTCTGTGGCCTTGGTGGCGGGACTGCTGCCGATTGGGGTGGCCGCCGAAAAAGCAGGGGCGATCTCGGCCTTGGCCTCTGTCCTCCTGGAGTTCTCGTCAAATGCGCCGCCATTACTGCTGCTCATGGCCTTCGGCGTCATGGCAAGCTTCCTTACTCAGGCACTCGATAGCGCCATCTCGGTCGCTTTTCTCACCCCGATCGTCATTCAAGTGTGTCTTCAGGCAGGGCTTAGCCCCTATCCGTTCTTGATGATGACCGCGCTGAGCGCTTCAAATGCATTTCTTTTGCCGGTGAGTGCCAAAGCGAACCTCCTCGTCCTTGGCCCTGGAGGGTACCGGCCGACTGACTTTTTGCGTGTTGGATTACCGCTGACGCTGCTCGTGTTTCTAACGGCGAGCTTGATGATTCCGCTGTTTCTGCCTTTTAAATAATAAGCGCTACGCTAACGCGTAGCGCTGGTGGTGATTGAGTTTGGGAGTCTTGCGGGTAGGTGGGGCTATTTTCGTGGCCAGCACTTTTGCACTACACACAGCATGTTTCGCACGGAGAGATACGGTGGAATCACGGAGTTAAACCGACCCGCGCATTCGCGCGCAAGCGACTAGTGCCGCCTGCCTGTTATCTGCCTTCTGTAATCCGCTATCGGCAATCTGAAGTCGGCTTTCTGCTGACTGCATCTGATGCCGCTGCAGCTTTCGGCCACAGCCCACGGCCTGAAGGCCAAATGACTAAGTTGAACCGACCCGCGCATTGGCGCGGAAGAGACTAGTGCCTTATCTGCCTTCTGTAATCCGCTATCGGCAATCTGAAGTCGGCTTTCCGCTGACTGCATCTGATGCAGCTGCGCTCCCGGCCTTAACTGTGACTCCTGGTGAGGCAATAACTCTCTTTACGGTGTCATGGGGCAGTTGAAATTAGTGTCAGAGAAGACTACTATCATGGTGTTCGTATGTAGGTATGTGCCCGTAGCTCAGCTGGATAGAGCGCAAGCCTCCGAAGCTTGAGGTCACAGGTTCGACCCCTGTCGGGCACGTTCTCCCCTTTTGCGAATTTCACGGGGCGGAAATCCTGGCTTCAGGCAATCTTTGGTGTGCTAGGACCAGAATGTTTCGCAAAAGCGGAGAACACGAAGTTAAAGCGCTGTGAGCGAAGCGAGCCAGCTTTAACGAGTCTCGTCGAAGCCTGGCATGCTGCGTGAGCTCTGCAGTGGTGTTGGCGGCGAAGACGGACGCGAGTACCTCTTCAGCTGGTGAGACGCAGCGAGCCAGCTTTAACGAGTCTCGTCGAAGCCTGGCATGCTGCGTGAGCTCTGCAGTAGTGTTGGCGGCGAAGACGGACGCGAGTACCTCTTCAGCTGGGGAGGGGACGACGCGAGCCAGCTTTAACGAGTCGCGTCGACTTGTCCCCCGTAGCACCGGCCGCGAGGCCGGGCGAAGGGGGAAGCCCGGGCTCAAAGCATGAGCTCGGCAGTAATGTTCGCGGGCGAAGACGGACATTTCTTTTTTCTATCCTCTGAGAGGTCCCTAATCATGCTTATCCGTCTCCTGCTTGCCTTCCTCGGATTTTCTTATATCTGCTCCCCGTGCCTCGTCTCTGCCGACGACCTTAAAGTGGGAGTAATGCTCCATCTTGGCGGGGATTTTGCTGCCTGGGGGCAGGCCTATCTTGAGGGGATTGAGATTGCTAGGGCCAAGGCTAATGCGGAAGGCGGAGTTGGTGGAAAACAGATATCTCTGATCGTTGAGGATATTCGCTTTGACTCGCGGGTGACTGCTACGGCATCCAAGAAATTGCTTGAGGTGGATAAGGTCCCTGTAGCCTTAATCTCTACCTTTACAGAGGTCATGGTAGCCGGTCCAATGTTTGAACGCGCCAAAGTCCCGCTTCTGGTTATCGGAGACTCCGGCGAAGAGATTGATCGGCTGGGCTCGTACGTGTTTTCGACCGGGACTGATAGTAGCGGGTATTCGCTTGCCGCGTCGCATTACTTTAGAGAGAAATTTAAAATTCACAAGGTGGCGATAATTGCCACAAATAATCCATGGTCCCAGGCGAATGCTGATGCATTTAATCGAGATTTCATCGCAGGCGGTGGGAAGATCCTTCTGCGCCAAGACCTGAATCCGCAAGAGGCTGATTTTCGTACCGTACTCCAACAGGTAAAGAGGTCGGGGGTCGATGCGGTTTTTGCCCCGATTACTTCAAATGCGATCCCGTTTTTCCAGCAGGCTCAGCAGCTTAATGTTTCACTGCCGATCCTCGCCGCAGGGGGCGTTCTTGATACCGATATTATTGAGGCTGCACCGCATGCGGTCGAAGGCCGCTACGTGACCAATTCGTTTCTTGATAAAGAGAAGAAAGAGGCCGGCGAGCTATTGAGGCTCTATGACGCGAAATATCATCACGAGCCGCGTTACCCGAGCGTTGTGGGTCGGGGTTATGATGGCTTTATGACGCTCCTCCAGGCTTTGCGTGGAGCTGCGGCGCCTAGCCCGAAAGAGATAGCCGAGGCCATGTATAAAGTTGATTTCGAGGGAGCGGGCTTTCATGTGCAAATTACGCCGCAGGGCGGCGCGCGCTTACCGGCGCATGTGTTGCAGGTCAATCAGGGGAAGCTGGTAAGGGTTGATTAGAGTCAGATATCGGAAATTGTATGAGCGAATGGATAAAAAAAGACGGCTACGACACTCGAATTCTTGCGGGCGGTCCAGAGTTGAGCGCTCCTGGGGTTGAGATACAGCTTATACAGTCCGGTGAATTGCAGATTGACGACGAGTCCACCGAAGCGCGCTGGATCACACCCGCCGCTGCACTCTCCTTGCCCCTGGCACGCTCACAGAAACGCAGGATCGTCGACGTGGCTGAGTACCTCGACGATGGCTGCGTGCGGCTCAAATAGGCTCGTAATCGAAAAGCTGTAAATAAGACAGGACGATTACGCCGCCGCTTTCGAAATCTCACAAAGCAGCTCAGGCCGTTTATCGAGAAGTCGAAGCAGGCTATTCATTGACTTTGGAGGCCGAGCTAGCCCCGATTCGTAGCGGCTAAAGGCATTATGCCCTCCTCCAAAGATCTCCCCAGCCCCTTTCTGTGTTAGATCAAGCTTTTTCCTGATTCTGCGAATTTCTCCTGTGGTTAGGTACCCGTCAATCTTTGCTCGAAAATCAAAGAGGAGGGGCTCCACCGCATCCATATCCGAGGTATCTAAGATCGCCTCTCCACACTCCTCGCAATACAATCCGGGTTGCTCGTACTGGAGTTTTTTCCTTTTATAGGTAAATGTTTGGAGTGCCGTTTTCCTTTCTAGCTTTCCACTCCTGCAAGCCGGGCACTGCTTAGTTGGGGTTATTTTAGGCATACTATTTCTCCTTAAAAGACATGAGCACGTAATCCCCATTCGGTTAGATGCTAAACTTGATATAAAGTATACGGACACGAATATTGAGGTGATAAACATCTTGCCAGACTCGATGATCAGCATAGCTCGTCATCGACTTGTAGAAGTCAGATGGTTTAAGTGCTTGGATCGCTGCCACAATATCCTCTCTTGAAAACCCGAGATCTTGGGCACTGCGAAAAGCTGTGCCTGTTATGCAAAGTCCTAGCTGCGCGACGGTAGAAAAACGACGCTTCATTAACTCCAAGTCGAAACTTTTTCTTATCTTTTCCATCCTCTCTCATATAGGTAAAATACCCTTAAAGGGTAATTTAATCAAGTCCGTATCAACCCATACCTCGCTGGATGGGGGATGCTTCTTATGTATCGGCGAAACGACGAAAATGTTGTCTGGGGGGCGAAAAAGGAAGCGCGCGGCACTCCATCCGTCCCGCGATGTTCGGGGTTACCACAATGCTTTTTTGCGGTATGGGACGACTGCAATGCGTTCTAGGCTAGGAGATTAACCTACGTAAAATTGGCCAGTATCTTGGAATTAAAGAACCGCATACGACAGCCAAATATCTGAGTTATCTTGAAGAGACCTATTTGGTTTTTTGCTTATCGCGGTACTTCCACAAACTAAAAGGCCAGCTCGTTGCTAATAAAAAGACCTATACCATTGATCCGGGCTTGATTAGCGCGACCGCATTTGTGCCCACAGACTCTCTCGGCGCGCTATACGAAAATGTGGTTTTCCTTGAGCTTCTCCGCCGGCGTGACTACGAGCAGAGCTTCGACGCGGTTTTCTTCTGGCAGGGGAAAAATTGCGAGGTGGATTTTATCACTCGAACAAAAAACCGCTTCCAATCGGCAATTCAAGTCAGCCTCGATCTTACGCGTCCTGAGACCAGGGAGCGCGAAAAGAAGGCTCTGATTGCTGCCCATAAAGATCTCAAGGTCGGGAGGTACACTATCATTACCGAGTCTATCGAGGAAACCTGGCATGAGAGTGGAATTCAGATCTCCATTGTTCCACTTTGGAAGTGGCTATGGCAGGCTCCCGTGCCCCCCCGTACTTCCTAACCCACGGTGATAAGGATCTGCATAACGACCCGGGTGATACCTACGCCGCTTTTCGTTGTGCCCGTTTCTTGGTCGTAATCTTGCAGATGTATCCGAGTGCCGCAAATATTTTAAACAGCGCCTCAAAGGAGACATTGTAGGTATTGAGCCGAGACTCAATCTTAGCGATCTGTGCCTGTGAGACGCCGACCTTCTTGGCGAGTTGAGCCTGCGAGAGGCGGCGCTGCTTGCGTAGCGTGATAATTTGGTTGATCAGCGAATGCTTCTGCGCCTTTTCGTAAGGATCTAATCCAAGGCTTGCGGTGAATTCATCTAAGGACATACTTAGCCACGGCATATTTTAGAGCTCCTTTATCCTTTGTAACGTAGTGTGGATCTCTCGTGACGGGGTGCCTGGCGTTTTCTTCTTAAACGCATGCACCAGGTAGATCGCATCGCCTATCTTCATATAGTAAAAAATCCTGTAAGCTCCGCTCGCATCTTTTAGCCGAAGTTCATGCAGACCACGATGGATACTCGCCATATTCCGACTAAGCGGCATCGGCAGACCTTCCCCTTGGCTTAACCGACGCAGAGCGTCATCAAATTTGTCTCTAAGCTGGGAAGACGTCCCCAACATAAAGTCTTTCACCGGGCATCTACCGGCAGCAGTTTGGTAGTATACAACGCGCATAGGTATAATAACCTGAAGGTTATAACTGTACAACTTGTTTCTTAGTCCAACCAATAGACTGTGCAATCTCACTGCATATGTATCGGAGATATGACGAAAAAGTTGTCTAAGGGGGCGATGAGGTGCCTCATGGCCCGCCTCGTTCATTCGTTACGTCTACTGCCTCATCAGGAGTTACGGCTAAGGCTGTTGGCTGCTGTCGGGAGCAGTAGCTGGTGCAGTCAGCAGAAAACTGACTTCGGACCGCCGTGAGCGGATTACAGATCAACGCTCGTCGGTCTGAGGCAAAGCCTCGCTAGAACTCCTTACCTATCGACGGATTTCTCGAAAACGTATTCTCTCGGCTGCACATCAGTGCGCCTGAGTGCATCGGGAAGTGGCCTCGTTGTTCTGAGCGTCATCCCTGCTTGCTGCATTGCCGGAACGAGGATGGTTCGACCCTGGAATCGATAGCTAGCGATTTTGCCCACAGGGCTCTACTACCTCCGGCATCTGCAAGGTCCACCTGGGCCCTCCTGCTTTTTGCCAGGGGAATATACGATGATCCCAACAAATTTCAGGACGAGCAGCAGATAGCCAAGCGTTTACCTTAGCTTCCAACGCTTCTATCCGGGGAATGTTTTTTGAAAGGTAGGGACCAGGCTTCGCATGCCTCTCATAGTACGGCAACCTCGGCACTATCGAAGTTGAACAGGTGTCACTTTGGCAGTGCAGGTTACATCTAGACGAATCCAGGAGGGCACCAAGTTCCATCACCGCATCGCGGATCTCTTGGGGCATGATTTTCCAGTTGGCGTCATCACAGCGAGCTTTGGGGGAAAGGTAGTGGAGATAGATGAACCCTGCAGTGAACCCCATGGCAATTAGGGCGACAACCAGGATCCATTGTTTCTTCTTGGGCATAAGCAGGGATTCGTTCTCTCGTTACAGAAAAATTACCACCTCACTATGGCTTCATATTGAACTATTGTAAGCGAATAGTCAGGCTAGTCATCTTTCGCGCGAAGCGCGGGCTAGTTTCGACCCCAAATAAGTTCTTTCACCAATGCTGCGCGCTTACTTCCAGAAATTGCTGAAAAATCTTACCCTGCCTCGGATTATACTTATTTGGGGTAGAACTAGTGGCCCGCGGAGCGGGCCACTTCTTGGAGCACCATCTCCGCCACCCGTTCATAGCTCGTATGGCACTTCTCGAACCCCGGTTCGCGGTCATACGAAGAGAGCTTTTTAACGACATCAGCTAGCCCCTGCTGGAGAGCCTCTCGCTTTTCCTTGTTGAGCAGAAGATCCTCGAGGTGCGAGGCGATATTTTGCGGCGAGGCCTGCCCCTGGATAAGTTCGACAACCGTGTGCGGGCGGACGATGTTTACCGGCGAGAACTCGTTGATATAGGTAAGGACACGCAGGATCGCCGCGCCGACCCGTGGCGGAATGAAGAACATCACAAAGGGTAGCCCGACAAAGGCAGCCTGCAGGTTTGAGGTGCCCGATTTTAGTAGGCCGACGTCGCAGGCGCGGAGCACGTCGAGAGATCGTCCGTCGGTAATGCTAATGTCGTCGTCGGGGCGAATCTGCGTGCTAATCGAATCCTTCTTCAGTGTGGCAGGAAGCGGGATGATCCCACAGAGATCGGGGATCTTCTTTTTTAGAAGGCGAAAGCCGTCAAGCATGTTCTTTAGGTTGCGTGCGACCTCACTCTTGCGACTTCCTGGAAATAGCGCCACGGCGCAGCGGTCTTCCTCGATGCCAAGAGCCTGACGCGCGCGAGTTCGTGCGGCCCCGTCGGCCCCAACCCGTGCCGCCAATGTGTCGACGAAGGGGTGCCCAACATAGCTAGCCCTGTGGTAGCCACGCGATTCGAGAAATGCGCGCTCGTGCGGAAAGACCAGGGCGATGCGATCGACTAGTGCGATTAGTTTTTTGACGCGATGCGCGCGCCAAACCCAAACCTTAGGCGGAATGTAATAGAAAACGGGAATGCCAAGTTTCTTTGCGTATGCTGCTAGTCGCAGATTGAAATCAGGATAGTCGATCAATATGAGTAGGTGCGGCCGCCACTCGCGCAGTAATTTTTTCATCTCGCGCATAGCGCGAAATACATTAGCGAATCCGCGAAAGACCTCGTAGAAGCCCATCAGGGCGCCACTTTTCTCGCAGTCGACGTCTGTGGTGACGTTGGCATCGCGCAGATTCTTTCCTCCCATTCCGCGCAGCGAGACGTCGGGGCTGCATGCGCGCAAGGCACGCGCTAAGGCTGCCCCGTGTTCGTCTCCTGAGAGTTCTCCGGCGCTAATTGCGATCCGCAGTGGTTCGGCCATGTCTGTTACTTTAACATAGTGAAAGTAACTTATGTTCGAAAGAGGGAAAACGAAAGGCGGAGAAGTTTCCTGCTAGTCTCGTTAGGATGCAGATCTGGCCCTAGATCGATTCGCGACAGGGCCGACTTTCAGCGACTCGAATCGCACCAAGAGTCAATAGGCTGATATTAATAGATAAAAATAACAGAATGGCGGGCCAGATCTCTTGACAGGGGGCGGAAATAGTTGTTAGACTACTGCTCCTTCGATACGAACGTGGCTGCATCGAACTGAGCTGAAAAGCTTAGACAAATCGATAGATTGCATCGGGTTTTAAGTCGGAAAAAAAGATGCCTAAAGCGTCTTGAGAACGACAAAAAAACGCATTCTACCGCTTGATTTCTGAAGCAAAACGTTTATTATCGGGCGCGCTTTGAACTACGAAGTTCAAAGTAGTGACAATAAGGTTATGGGTAGAAGCTATTTTTGGAACTGAACATTTTGTTCATCGTTCACATCTTAGCTATTCCAGCTTGTCTGGATTGGCTAGGGGACTGTTCGGTGAATGAATGCCAGCTCATGACGGAATTTCGGTTTCGTTGTGAGTTGAGCAGCAAATTGTCAAGTAAAGCTCTACGTCAATACTAGTGGTCCCGTGTCGAGGAAGCTCAACATGGGGCGCAAGTTGCCTTGATAAACCACTGATCTGGTTTGGATGGGTAGCCACTGGATGGATGGCAAAAGATCACTTTATTCGGTGTAACCGATTGTGTTTCCGGCGCTGAACCCTCACGGATTCGGTTAGCTAGAGCGCAACTGCTCGGTAGCCTCCCTATGGCTATCGAGAATAAAGTAGCAAGTTTTTTTAAATCTGAGAGTTTGATCCTGGCTCAGAGTGAACGCTGGCGGCGTGCTTAAGACATGCAAGTCGTACGAGAAAGTCCGCAAGGGCAAGTAAAGTGGCGTCCGGGTGAGTAATACTTAGATAACGTACCTTATCGCTGAGAATAACTAGGCGAAAGCTTAGCTAATACTGAATGAACCGCGGAGAACTAAGGTTTTCTTCGGTAAAGCCGCAAGGCGCGATATGAGCGGTCTAAGTCCTATCAGCTAGTTGGTGAGGTAATGGCTCACCAAGGCTATGACGGGTAGCTGGTCTGAGAGGACGACCAGCCACACTGGAACTGAAACACGGTCCAGACTCCTACGGGAGGCAGCAGTTAGGAATTTTGCGCAATGGACGAAAGTCTGACGCAGCAACGCCGCGTGAGTGATGAAGGCCTTCGGGTCGTAAAACTCTTTTAGTTGGAACGAAACTAATGACGGTACCAGCAGAAAAAGCACCGGCTAACCCTGTGCCAGCAGCCGCGGTAATACAGGGGGTGCAAGCGTTACTCGGATTTACTGGGCGTAAA
>CAIXSY010000093.1 GCA_903922175.1 uncultured delta proteobacterium
AGCAATCCCCTGCCAATCCCCTTACTCACCTGTCCAGGGTTGGCGGGGGATTGCTCGTAGAATCCTCGTTTATCAAACACGGTCATTTATGGTTCGACAGGGCTGCTTTAGCCTCAAAATTCACTAGTCGGCGCTATTATAACGTGCCTCTTTCGGGCTTAACCTCGAAATTGGCCACGTATACTACTCTACTATTTCACTTATTTCTCCCGTCCTATCGCGCTTTCGCTGTTTCCGGACAGGCTCTAGGTATTGGCAGCCGCATTCCCGGTATTGATACCATTTTGAAGACCGGAATGTTTGACAGGTAATCTATTAAAAGAATTAGGGTTGTTTGGTATTTGAGTACGCAATACCGTGGTGATAATATGAAATATCGCTAATCCCGGAATGACCTGGGTCTGGTGTTGTTATGTTTCCAAATAATACTTTAAATATTTGCGTGGCGACCGAGGAGCACTTTCCTCGTATTGCCGAGATTTTTAAGAAAGTTGTTTCGACTGGAGATAGCTATGTTTTCTTGCCTAATGCGGGAGACGAGGAGGCTCGAGCCTACTGGCTTTCACCAGAATTCAAGTCCTTCGTTGCTATCGACGAAGGGCGCGTCGTCGGAATGTATAAATTGCGCGCCAATAACATAGGTCTTGGTGTACATGTGGCCAATGCTTCTTTCATGGTTGATTCATCAACTCGAGGCAGCGGTGTTGGTCGTGCCATGGGACAGCATTGTTTAGATCAGGCACGTAGAGACGGCTTCAAATCTATGCAGTTCAACTTTGTGGTTAGCACTAATACACCTGCTGTTAAACTGTGGCAGTCTCTTGGATTTGATATTGTAGGCACACTACCAGCGGCGTTTAATCATATGCAGCTAGGATATGTTGACGCATATGTGATGTACCGGAGTTTGAAAACATAACAAAAATCACCATCACATCTGCTCCTGAATAGTCTGCTGCTTTGTGGGATTTTAGAGTTCGCAAAGTGATGTGATTAAACGTTAAGCCGCTGAAAAAGACAGAGAGTAAACTTGGACATAATTTACCTGAATACTGATTTAGAACTAAGGTCCCGCCGGGAATTGTCACCGATACTCAGTGCATTTGGTCGAGCGGTATCTCTTATGTACAATGGAAAGGCGGGTAGCGGGTATTTGCTCTCAGTTGAAACCCAGGCGACAAACAGGTACCCAGATCGTGCGATAAATAGGTTTTGTGATCTGGTTGAGTCGCTTTCAAAGGTGCATCGCAAGCTTTGGGGTGCATGCCAGAGCCGCATATTGGACATCGGGTTTGACAGTGGCACGACCGCAGGCTCGAAAAGCAACTGCTATCGGGCTCAGTTGTCTCCGAGCGCCATATCTCGTGCGGCCAAATTAGGGATGGCGATTACGATCACAATTTATCCCGTCGACCGGACTAGAAAGCACAGAAAGGTCGGCGGCTTGTCAAAATTTCAGGATCGCAGGCGCAAGCGGTCAGTGCGTGAGAGTTGAGATCGCAGCGCCGCGGTCTGAAAAGCGTTATATGCGTACGATAAATTTTCGACACTGGCCTGCGTGTGTAGTCACGGTGACAATAGCCGAGTTGTTCTATTTCATGGCCGTGCTGCTTGAAAGCAACTACTATCGGAGCGGCGGTTATCTAGAATGGACAACCCCGATATCATCAGACTATCTTCTTTCTGGGATAGGCAATGTTCGGTTTTCTCATATTCTTTCGCACGTGAGATCTCAAGACGGATTTCATGACCTTGTCTTTGTTCTAACGAGCTCAATTCTTTCATTGCTGATATTTTGGATCGCTGCATGCATTTCGTCGAAGAAGGCAGCGGTACTTTCGCTTTTGTGTGCCGCGCTTGCCTTGGCAGCAGGAGGTTGGGTGGGCATATTGGGGTTTGTGTATACACCTTTCCGAATTTACGGGTGCGATGGTGAGTGGCTTGGTGAAGGGTGGCCCTATTTCTGCGCCCGGGCTGTTTGGGCAATTAGTTTCTCGTGCCTAAGTCTGTGGCTAATGAAATATGGTCAAGAGAGCGCATGTAACAAATTCCGAGCACCGCAGGCGGCCGATTGAGTAGCTCGATAGGTCGTGTAGTATTAAAGGGTCGACGAGGAGTCAAAAACGTTATATGCCAAGGCAGCGAAGACAAATTGGAGCTATTCTTAAAGTGCCGATTGGCGATGGGTGGCACTCTTACGCACAGGTCCTCGATGAGCCGGAAGTAGCCTTTTTCGATGTGCGTACACGGACAGACTTTGCGGTTTTTGATATATTGGATCTGCCATGCCTGTTCCGGCTCTGGGTGATGAACTGGGCCGTAACCTCAGGACGTTGGAGCAGAGTGGGTAAGGCCGATGTGGCAGGACCATTCCGGCAACCGATTGCTAGATTCCGAGAAGATGCGATAGACGGCAGTCTGTGGCTTCACCTAAATGGCGTCGAGGAGCCGGCTCAGCCTTTTGAATGCGCTGACTTGGAGTGTGCAGCAGTATAGGATCCCGAGCATGTTGAAGACCGCCTTTGAGACTACTATGCCGGCCGTCCGAACATGTGGGTTGAGTCCATTTGCCGGGCGATTGCCCGTTCCTTCGCTTTTATCATGACGAATAAAGATCGGCCAAGGTTGAGATAGAGCGGACGAAGGCGATAAGGTCATGAGCTCCATCGCGGACCTACGCCGCCTTGGTACTCTGAAGCTTTGCGCTAAATTTAACCTCAAAACCTAACCTATCGAGTATCGAGGTGATGCTTGATAGTCGTGGGTTGCCTTTATCGGAGAGCATATCATAAAGGTTCTCGCGGTTTAGCCTTGTCGATTTGGCCAACTCGCCTATGCCGCCTTGTGCCTCCACAACATCCCGCATGGCGAGTAAAAAGACATCTTCTCCCTCTTCGATGGCCGCTGTTAAATAATCAGCGGCATGGTCTAGGTTTTTAAGGTCCTGCATCAGGAAATCCTCTTTGTAGTCAACTGCAGGCATAGCTTTTTTCCTTTTTGCACGAGGTCCAATACTCTTTTGCGATTTTGATATCTTCATCTTGATTCCCCTTGTCGCCGCCGCAGAGTAAGACTATAAGCTCGCTTCCCACCTGCCCAAAGTAAACACGGTACCCGGGACCATAGTCGATTTTCAGTTCTTGAACGCCGCATCCTACAGATCGAGTAGTCCCGAGATTCCCTAAACGAAGACGAGCAAGTCTGGTCTTAACTCTTGCCGCAGCGCGTTCATCTCTAAGTGATGTTAGCCATTCCACAAACGGCTGCCTGCCGCTTGGGGTGCGGAAGATCTTAAGTACCTTTGGAAGCGCGCCACCGATATTCATATTGTAGGTTATAAACTATAGCTTGGCAAGGTTGGATTTTATCTTCCCAGCGCCTGTTTAAGTATCGGTGATTCGAGTTAAAAGTTTCCGCTGGAGATAAGATTATTCAGTGTTTTGCAACCTTCGCCAGAGAACGTAAGGGCGGCGTTGATGGTCGAATAAGCGCCACCTCCCGCGCACGGAGACATAATGGAGGCAACAAGCCATGCCATTTACTGCCTGTACTAACGGCTTCCTGTGTTTATGTATGCTTCTCGATTGGCGAGTTCTCGTAAGAGTGATTCATGCTCCTTAATCACTTCATTGGCGGCATCAAGAAATACGGGGCGCAGTGCAACTCGATCGAGGTATTCAGCCACCGCTTCGGAAACGATCATAGAGATCGTTCTCTCGGAAGTTTTTGAGTATTTGCGCAGGTTCGCCAAGACCTTCTTGTTGATTTTATCGTGACGAATAAAGATCGGTCAAGATTGAGATAGAGCGGACGAAGGCGATAAGGTCTATTTGTCTATTACACAGCACTTTGTTAAAATGCGCGCTCAGTTCTTGTGTTGTTAGTAACTCGATAGAGGAAGAGGCGATAATCATGACAGCGAATACGTCAGCAGAGTCTCCAGGCGCAAAACCAGATCGTATGGCTTCGACCCCCATCGCGGAACAGGTCAGGATTATCAAAAAGGGTGCCGCCGAGTTGATCGCTGAGAACGAGCTCGTCAAGAAGCTCGAGAACTCTCAGGCCTCCGGCAAGCCGTTGGTAATCAAGTTAGGATTTGACCCTTCGGCGCCCGACATTCACTTGGGGCATACCGTGGTGTTACGAAAGATGCGCCAGTTCCAAGAGCTCGGGCACACGGTGGTGATGATTATCGGTGATGTCACGGCGATGATCGGCGATCCAACGGGGCGCTCACAGGCGCGCAAGCCTCTCACCCGAGAGCAGGTCATTGAGAATGCAAAGACGTACGAAAAGCAGATCTTTCGCATTCTCGATCCACAGAGGACGACGATGCGCTTCAACAGCGAGTGGCTGCATAAACTGTCCTTGGCCGAGATCATTCACTTGGCCTCGAAGGCCACGGTGGCAAAGATGCTCGAGCGCGAAGATTTCAAAAACCGCTTTGAACAAAACATGCCTATTTCGCTGCACGAATTTCTCTATCCGTTGATGCAGGCTTACGATTCGGTTCATTTGAAAGCTGATGTCGAACTTGGCGGAACCGATCAGAAGTTCAACCTCTTGGTCGGGCGCAGTGTCCAAGCTAACTATGGCCAGGAAGCGCAAGTCGTCCTGCAGATGCCTTTGCTCGAAGGCACCGACGGTGTGATCAAGATGAGCAAAAGTGTCGGAAATTACATCGGCATAACCGAGCCGCCGGAGGAGATGTACGGCAAGGTGATGTCAATTCCGGACATGATGATTGTGCGCTATTTCGAGTTGCTGACCGATGTGCACCCTGACCGCATCTATACGATAAAAAATGCCCTGCAGACGCCGTCGGTAAACCCCCGTGATCTAAAGATGGAGCTTGGGCGAGAGATCGTTGCTCTCTATCACGGGGAAGAAGCCGCTCGTTCGGCTGAAGGTCACTTCCAGAGTGTGGTTCAGCGCAAAGAGATGCCGACAGAGGTCGAGGGCGTTGTCCTGCCGTGTGAGATTATAGAATCTGGCGGCAAGGTGGGGATTTTAAACCTGATGTGCGCCATGAAGCAGGCCTCTTCGAAAAGCGATGCGCGAAGGCTAATTACCCAAGGTGCCGTGAAGTTCAACCAAGAGCCGGTAAGTGACGCTACCTTTGCGCCCGTGGTCAAAAGTGGGGATATTGTGCAATCCGGGAAGCGAAACTTTAAGAAAGTGGAGCTTCCGTCATAGGGGCGGGAGCGGCACCACCGCCGAGTTCCGAATGGTTTTCAAGACAGAGGCCAGCCCCTGGATGTCTCCATTACGGTCGAAGTGCCAGCGACCGAAGACGCCGTCAAAAGTGCTGCGATAGAGGAACTTTCGCGGCTCCTCTCCACTAAGCATAGCGGCGTGCATGGCGCGCAAGGCCTCGTAGGAGGTGAGCACTCCGGTGTCCCAGCTTAGGGGTTTTCCAAACTTGGCCACGAAGCGATCATACATGGCGCGCCCCTCTCCCTGGAGTAGATCTGCAGCTTTGGGCACATCGGCAAAGATTATTCCATCTGCCTGCGAGCCGGCTTTTTCTAGAAAAGCATCGCTTCCGGGCATGGAGGTTCCGAATATCTGTAGCTTGGGAAAGAGGCGGCGTGCTTGGGTGAAGAGAGTGAGAAACGAAAACTCGCTCTGCGTATTTATAAAGAGCGCCTCAGTGCCTTTGGCTTTGAGGCGCAGGAGGGCAGAGCTAAAGTCGACATCCGAGGAGAGAAAGTCTTCGTTTATAAGGAGCAGATCTTTGCCCGTTGTGGCGCGCGTGGTCATCTCCGCGCTGAATGCTTGTGAGTAGTCGGTTTGCTCGCTCACCATCCCGAGACGTTTATAATGTGCTCGGATATAGGTATGGAGTGCTTCAATCAAGCTCGTGTCCGAGGGCCAGGTGCGGAAGATAAAGTCACCAGCTTGCGAAATGAGCAGAGAGGCGGTGGCACTCTAAATCACAACGACATGGGCCTGCTCATAAAGCTTCGCCGTCGAAAGAAGCGTGCCGCTGCAACCGAAGCCCAGCACCCATTTTACCTTCTCGATCTCGATGAACTTATGGGCGATGGTAACTGCGGTTTTTGCATCGCAGCGGTCGTCCTCAATAATCAGCTCATAGCGCCCCTGCGCCAGATCTTCATTCGCGAAAAGCAGGCCATTTTTAATATCGGTTCCCCATAACGCAGAATTTCCGGATAGTGGAAGTGTTACGCCGACTTTTATCTTTTCGGTGTTTGTCTGGGCAAGGGCGGCGACGCCTCTAAAGACGCAGGATAGCATAGCCAAAGTTACGATAGCGCGAATCACTGTGCACATAGCTCAAAGCCTCAATTTCTTAGCCTGTGGATTTTACTCAACGGGGAGCTTCCCCGTCAGGCTTTTAAGAAACGTGGCGATCTGCTGCACCTCTTGTGAACTGAGGTCTTTACCCAGCTGATGTTTGCCCATGAGCGTTATCGCCTGATCGAGCGTGGCCACACTGCCGTCGTGAAAGTAGGGAGCGGTTTTTTCGATATTGCGTAGTGAAGGGACCTTGAAGAGATATTTATCGGCCTCGTTCTTGGTTACCTCATAACGTCCTAAATCTTTGGTCTCATAAGGTTTTACGAGTCCGATCTTCTGGTACATCTGGCCGCCGATAGTGACCCCATTATGGCAGGCGGTGCAGCTCACCTGTTTAAAGGTCTGCAAACCTTTGAGCTCAGCAGGTGTCAGGGCGGTCCTATTACCATTCAGGTAGTCATCGAAGCGCGATGGGGTAATTAACGTACGCTCAAAAGCGCCGATAGCCTTGCCCACATTTTCGAATGTGATCGGCTCCTTTTCTGCGGGGAAGGCCTTTTCAAACGCCGTCGCATAGCTTGGGTCAAGTCTTAGGCGCGCGACAACTTCGGCGCCCCCCTTTGGCATCGCCATCTCAACAGGGTTTTGTATGGGACCAAGTGCCTGCTCTTCGACGTCCTTGGCGCGACCATCCCAGAATTGAACGAAGTGCAGCGCGGCGTTGTAGACGCTGGGAGAGTTGCGCCCGCCGAGCTGTTTCTTGTCTCCTTCAGAGGCGCGACGGTTGTCGACGCCAAAAGTCGAAAGCCCGTGACAGCTATTGCATGAGATATCTTTCGCCAGCGATAAGCGCTTTTCGGAATATAGTTTCTTACCCAGAGCGATCTTTTCGTCTGTTAGCGGATTCGTCACGCATAGGGCGCGGGCTGGAAGGGGGGCAAAGAGGGTTTTGGTCTGCTGATAGTCGGTGTCTTGAGCCTGGACATGTGTGACGAGAGCGGTAATTGTAATAAATGAGATAAGAGAGACGAGAGATCTGCGTAATATGAACATGGCGCTAATGCCTCCTTGGGGGCGTACGAGTTCAAGGCTGTGTTTATACCGCGTTTGGTCCAATTGGTGAATATATTTCGTACCGTGGTTAAGGAACGTTAAGAATCTAGTTCCGGGATGGTACTGGGTGGTCATTTAAGAACGGCGTTCGAGTATTGCCCAATAGACATCAGTGACTTTTTTTTTGTGTATAGCCCATCGCTCCTAAGCTAAGGTATATTGCCCTTGCCGTGTTGGTGCTTGGCTAGAGTGATTGCAGTCTAGTGTGTTTTTGGGGAGGCATAAGAAGCTCATGCGAAAGACGACAATTTTGGCTGCTCTTCTTTTTCTTGTCCCAGCAATGTCCTCGCAGGCGAAGACGCTTGAGGATCTGTTGGTGGAGAAGGGGATTATTACCAAGGCTGAAGCTCAGGGGGCTAAGACTGCGGCGCCAGCCAAGGTTTATTGGAACAAGGGCACGCGGGTTGATTTCCCTGATACCGGTTTCAGCGCTGGGATTAACACATTTATTCAGACCGGCTACTCGTTTACGGATAACGATAAGGCCTCTGCTAAGAAAAATACCTCCAGCTTCGATGTGAGTAAGGCGCGCATTATCCTCTCCGGTACCGCGCTTCATGAAGAGTTCGAGTACATGGTCAGCGGTGATCTTGTTGGCTCGACGACGACTAATTCCGGTGGTGGCACGACATCCAATCCGGCTATGGTCGATACCTATGTGAAGTGGAAGGCGTGTGACTATGCCGCGCTGACACTTGGGCAGTTTAAGAGCAATATTGGACGATCATTTAATACCGATGATCAATCGCTGATGTTCGCCGATCGCTCGGCGACCTCAAACTACTTCTCACTTGGGCGTATGGGGGGTGGAAAGCTGACCTCAAAGCTGGGTAAGGGCGTGGTGACTAATCTTGCTATCTACAACGGTGCGCCGCAAACGGGTGAGGGCCAGAATTCATCCGGCATCGATACGAAGCAGACCATTGTGCTCGATCTGCGCGCTAATGTTTTGGGTACGATCGATGAGTTCACGGAGAGTGATGTCGATTATACCGAGGAGCTCGGGGTAAGCGCTGGTGCAGCCTATGCCTATACCGATGGGACGATTAATGGGGTCACCACGGATATGCATAATGTCACTGCCGATGTTATTGCAAAACAGCAGGGGTTGTCGGTCGCTGCCGAGTTCTTCTATCAGGATTTTAAGCCTGATCAGCTGGAGAGCTCGTCTCCGCTTGGTGCCTACGTCCAGGCAGGGTATTTCCTTGAGCCAAAGAAGTGGGAAGTAGCGCTGCGCTGGGGCTACACGGACTGTGATGATGGCAAGGCCTACGGTTCATGCAGCGGGTATAATTCTGTGAATCAGGCTACGGCGGGCATTAACTACTACTGGTGGAAGAATCATCTTAAAGCGCAGCTGAATTACGATCACTTAAGCCAGGATCCGCACGCAAGTGGCGCGAGCAGTATTGATACTAATCGTTGGTTGCTGCAGTTGAGTAGTTATTTTTAGAGCAGTCACCTTGCCACCGGCAGCACGACCCGCGGGCGATCTTCTCCATGGAGTTCACGTTGAACCTGGCTAGCAACGATACTAAGGGCGTGGGCATGGCCGGCCACCTGAGCGACGAGCTCTTCTAACTGTTCTAGGTATTCATTTTCCCGGTCAGCTAGCGAGGGATCGTACTCAGATTCTCCCCAGAGGGGGTTGGTGAAGGGGTTGGCACTGTTTCCTTTTTTCAGCTGGGCGCGTCGCTTATTGAGTAGTTTGGGAATGTCGATCCAAAACTCAAACTGCTCCTGGTCGATTAGGCTGCAACCCTGCTGCCATAAAAAGACGTTGCGCTCGGTCTCTGCTAAAAACCACAGTGGATTGAACGAGGCCGGGGCATTTGAAGGTAGCATCCCTTTGCGCTGGAGCTGTACCTCAACCCCATGTAGTACCTCCCATAGGACAGCGCTCACGGGGATCGCTGCCGTTGGAGAATGTACGTTTTTGTGCACTGCCGGATGAGAGGGAGAACTTTTTGCGAAGCTAAGCATCTGTAATCTCTCAAAAGAGCCATCCTAGACCACGCACGGCTAGGGGTATTGAGCAATTTCCGCACCAACAAAGATATCAACCTTTCTATTTCCAATTTAGTAACTTCGGTGGACAATAGGGCCGGGCATCGAGCCTACGGTCGAATCGGGAGTAATATTATGGCTGAAAAATCGGCATCATCAAATAATGGAGCACAGGGAGTCTTAGTACTTTTGCTGATCGTCGGACTTTTGATTCTGCTTTCTGGTAAGTTTTCAAAGGGCGGAGGCCCATCTTCGCGGGATGCCAAACCTGCTACCGCTGCTCCTTCTGTGCGGAAGTTTATTGGCGAGCAGTCGCGCCAGGATCGGCTTGAGACAAAGGATCGCAAACAACTTCAAGATCTGTTGGATAAGGTGGGAAAGTGATGCATATTAGGGGTATTCGGTTTCTTCTGGTTATGGTGGGGAGTTGTCTTCTCAGTGGCTGTGTGGTGTTGGCACCGTTTATAGATGCCGCCCAAAACAGTGGCGCGACCCCAGGGAGTAGGCGCCAGCTTCTGGTCAAGGCTGTTAAGGAGTTCAACAATGCCCTGTATTGGGGTAAGCCCGGTGCGGCTTTTGAGTTTGTCGATGCTGATGGGGGACCCAGTGTTTCAGCCCAAGCCCTTAAAAAGCGCGAAGGGGAGCAGCTTGTTGAGACCAATTTCGACAACGTCGAGTATGGTGATCGGGCATGGAGCGCCAAGGTCGATGTCACCTTTAAGTATTACAAGATCCCTTTCTATATCGTTACCGAGCGCAAGCTGCTGCAGGAATGGAAGTACTCAGTCGTGGGTGGCTGGAAGGTGACGGCAATGGAGGAACGGAAGTCGTAGGGCTATTGGACAAATTAAGGTACTGTGCAGCGCTATGATGCTCCTCCGGACGATGTTTAATTACTGGCCAATTGCCAAACTTCTTACCGCGATATCGCTAGCGCTTTGCCTTGTCGCCTGTAGCGCGACGCCTCCACCTAAGCCACCACTCGCCGTTGTTGAAGGGGAGAATCTTCCGTTTTCGCTGCGTATTATTGACGAGGCCAATGACGGCGGTCAGTTGCACGTTTTGGCTGGGGTAACGGCGCATATGCCATGGAACGCTGAGAAGATGGTCGTGCGCCTCAGCGGGATGAACGCTGGGCATGTCGTAACGTATACCGATATGCCACTCAATCGAGCGCTAAAGCCGGTCCAAACGAAAATTATAGAACGCGGAGAGGAGCTGAGCTTTGCACTCTCAGTTCCGTTAGCTGGGGTAAGCGACTACCAGCTTGAGATCCTCTGGGGGGCCGATGCAGCTGGGGTGCTTGATCTTAGCGATCTCGTGCAGGTACGCAACGTTTCGCTGGCCCAGACGGACAAGCGCTGTACGGAACCTCAATGCAAGGCTAATCCGCTAATAACAGCAGAGATTTACAATGGTTCGGAGCGGGTGTTGGCGAATATCCTGCTGGCTTTGAATTTTGTCCGAGAAGCAGAGGGGCGTCCCCTTGATTTATCTGCGGCTATTCCTAAAAATGAGCAGTCCGTGGCGCTGATCGGCGTTGTTTTGCAGCCCAAGCAGACACGCGCCCTGCGCTTGGTAATCGACAAGGGTCTGCCTGAGGATATGGCGGGGAGCTGGCATGCACGGTTGCGGGTAATTAAGGCAGAGGCAAAATAAGACATTGGAGCCACGTTAAGACTTTTCTCGCTCTGCGTTCCTCGGTGTTCTCTATGGGTAGATATAAATTCTTAAATTAATTTAAGCCACAGAGTACACGGATAGTAATGCGGAGGAACGCAGGCGAAGATTTTGCAGAGCTTTCTAAGAGTAATTATGACTGAGAACCTCGTCCAAATCGGCAGTTCAGCGATCAACGGCGTTGCACCCGCGCCGGTTGCAAAGGCGCGCCTGTACATCAAAACCTTCGGCTGCCAGATGAACGAGTACGATTCTGAAAAACTAGCCAAAATCCTTGAGGACGGCTACAGCCTCGTTGACTCGCCGGTGCAGGCTGACCTTGTTCTGGTGAACACCTGTAGTGTGCGCGATAAGCCGGAACAGAAGCTCTACAGTATTTTAGGAGAATTGCGCGACCTCAAGCGATCACGCCCCGATCTTCTTGTGGGAGTCGGAGGTTGTGTGGCCCAGCAAGAGGGACAAAAGATCTTGAAACGTAACAGCGCCGTTGACTTCGTTTTCGGCACACACAACCTCTCTTTGGTGCCGGCCCTGATTGAGCAGTGCCGTAAGCAGGGCAAGCCTCAGATGGCGATTGATTATCGTGACGAGTGGGAAGACCTCCCGCTTGGCTTTAGCGGCGGGGAGCGGATCAGTGTTTTTGTCTCAATAAGTCGCGGCTGTAATAAGAGCTGTAGCTACTGTATCGTGCCGACGACGCGGGGACCAGAGGTTTCGCGCGCTGCGGCGGAGGTTGAAAAGGAGGTGCGCATTGCGGTGCATCGCGGCGCGCGCGAAGTTGTGCTCCTCGGTCAAACGGTCAACTCCTGGGGGCTCGACTTCGAGCCGCGGCAAAAGTTCACTGAGCTTCTTAGCCGAATTGCGGCGATTGATGGTGTCGAGCGCATTCGCTTTACCAGCCCGCATCCGCAGGAGGTGCGCCAAGATTTTATCGAACTGGTGACCTCGAATCCGAAGATCTGCCGCCACATTCATCTACCTCTGCAGTCGGGGAGCGACGCCATCTTAAAATCGATGAAGCGTAATTACCGCCGCGAGAGATACCTGCAGATCATCGGCGCTTTTAAGGAGCGTGTTCCCGAGATGAGCATTACCACCGATCTTATTGTCGGCTATCCCGGCGAGAGTGAGGCGGATTTTGAGCAGACCCTTGAGGTTATGAAGGCAGTGCGCTTCCAGGATAGCTACTCGTATATGTTCTCGGCTCGCCCCGGTACAGCCGCTGCGCAGATTCGAGACGACGTCTCCGAGGAGGAGAAGCTGCGTCGCCTGCAGCAGCTTCAGGCGCTGCAGTTCGAGCACACCAGTGGCGTTCTTGGCCAGTGGCTTGGTAAGGAGGTCGAGATCCTCATTGATGGTCCAACCTCGTATAACCCACGAGCTCTGTGTGGTCGTTCGAGTCAGAACATCGTCGTCAACCTAGACGAAGAACAGGTTCAGCTACGGCCAGGGATGATAGTCCGGGCCCTGGTGAGCGAAGTTTCACGATTTTCTCTGCGTGGCAGGTATTTGGCGACAAAGCTCGGGGTGGACAATCTTGCTTCGGCAGGATAAAATGCATACAAAGAAGAGTCTTAGGTCTTAACTCGATTCCCATAGGTTTGCTTCATGGCGGAAGAGAAAGCTATAGAAATGTTTGTCGGAGGGTTGCTGCTCGACCGTAATACGCAGGCTCCGGTGGTGATTCTTAAAGATGAGAAGGGGCAGATAACCCTGCCGATCTGGATCGGTATCGCCGAAGCCACCTCTATTGCTAGTGCCCTAAACCAGATCCCTATGGCTCGTCCTCTCACGCACGATCTAATGCAGGATATATTCGGGCAGCTCAGCGTTTCGGTGCAGCGCGTTTTTATTACCGAGCTCAAAGAATCGACCTATTACGCCGAACTCGTCGTCTCTTATGGTGACAAGGTTTTGATCTTTGACACTCGTCCAAGTGATGCCATCGCTATCGCCCTGCGCGCTGCCGCGCCGATCTTTGTGGCACAGCAGGTCCTTGACCAGGCTAAGGTGGCCTTTCAGGCAACTTCGCCCGAAGGCGACCCGGTGCCGCCGGCCTCAACCGAAGGTGAAGCGTCAAGCAATGAGCCGCCAGCGCCGCCGAGTGGCGATTTCACCAATATCGACAAAGATAAGTGGGTTGATATCTTGAATGATCTTGATCCGGATGATTTTAAGTACAAGATGTGAGCGGAGCGCAAGCGCTCCGCTAGCCTTCCTTCAAAATTTCTGTGATTATATTTGACGCTCTTCGACTTTTTTAGTGGGTACTTTTACAATTTTATGCATTGCTCGTGTAGTGTGATCGTAACTGCTCAATAACCCCGGGTGAAAGAAGCGAAGTCCTAGTCATGGTCTTGGTTCTGGTCTTAAGTCATTGTCATGTTCATGGCCGAAATCATTGACCATTTGACAATGACCAGGAGTTAGGACCATGGCCAGAACCAAGACTAAGATAAGATTTACCCAGGGTTAATGAGCAATTACGCGTGATCGATGTAACTAGCCGATTCAGCACACTCTTCAACCGCGACCACGCTCACGAATTATTAAATTACCTGGACTTAAATGAGTAATTACTATGTCAGCATCACAAGAAAATCCAATGTCAACCCCACCAACAGCGGAGCAAGAATACTACGCTAACACCGCACGCCACTATGATGCCGCTTATGCTGCTGATAGCCTTTTGACCGATATTCCGTTCTACGTTGAGCTGGCGAAGGCGCAGCATGGGACGGTGCTCGAGGTCGCCTGTGGTACGGGGAGGGTGTTGCTTCCCACCGCACAGGCTGGAGTAACGATAGATGGGTTGGACCTTTCATCTCAATTTCTTGAATTATTGCGCGGCAAGCTCTCCCACGAGCCCGCCGAGGTGCAAGCACGTGTGTCGCTCTTTGAAGGGGATATGCGTCGCTTCTCCACCGGGAAAACATACGACTTGCTTACGATTCCATTCCGCCCGCTTCAGCACCTCTATCTTATTGAGGATCAGCTCGCCGCGTTCCGCTGCTTTCATGCGCACCTTAAACCGGGTGGAAGCTTGGCGTTTAATGTTTTTTATCCAAACTACGCGCGCCTCCAAGAGGTCGGCGTTGAAAAACTAGAGCTGGAATGGAAGGACCCCAACGATCCATCGATCACGGTTCGACGTTCCTTCCTTCGCCGATCGGTCGATAGGATAAATCAGTTCTCCGACGGTGAGTTCATCTTTCGATCCTACCGCGGATCTCAGCTTGTGCTTGAGGAACGCTCCTCGCTTCGCATGGGATATTACACCTATCCGCAGATTCGTCTGCTGCTCGAAACGAGTGGATTCCAGGTACGAGAGGAGTACGGCTCGTTTGAGAAAGAGCCGATATCAGTCTGCAAGGAGATGATCTTCGTTGCCGTTAAGAGATGACTGAGTCCTCAACACTTCGCACCGTTGCAGTTCTTGGGAGGAGATCGTCGGTCTGAGGCATGCTTGGTTAGGGTTTCACACAATGAGGGCAGGGAGCACGGAGGTACGTGGCATACCGTAGTCTATTTGAGTTTAAAAATGAGGCAGATGTACTGCCCTTTCGATCGATTGATGATCGAGTTATGGGGGGCGTGTCGAGCAGCGCTCTCGTGGCCAATAATGATAAGACGGCGACCTTTAGCGGGATTGTGTCTCTGGAAAATAATGGAGGATTTGCATCAGTCCGCGCTCCCTTGCCGTGCTCTGACTTATCCATGGGAACGGGGTTAGCTTTGCGCGCCAGGGGAGATGGGAAGAGGTACAAACTACGCTTAACAAATACTGCTTCGTTTGACTCCATCGTCTACGAGGCCTCTTTTAGTACCTTAAGCGGAGACTGGAAGGAGATCGAATTTCCTTTTTCGTCATTTAAGCCCAGGTGGCGTGGTCGGCCGGTAAGCGACGCGGCGGAGTTTGATGCGGCAAAGGTCTTTAGCCTGGGATTGATGATTGCTGAGAAGCAGGTGGGGCCTTTTTGGCTGCAACTTGATTGGATACGTTTGTATGGCTAGCAGAATGCGATCGGAGTTTTTCATACCTAGAGAGGTCTGTCGCTATGCGAAGCATAGCGACTCTAATGTCTTCGCTCAGCATTCTTAAGGAGTTTACGAAGCAGATCTTCCGCCGTATTCGAGGCGGCAGATTCCACAAGTCGGCGCACGTCAGGTTTTACCTTAACTTTCTGCAGGGTGCCACCGATGTGGGCTGGGATAACCAGCTCCTCGCCGTTTCGAAGAACTCGGTTTAGTTGGCCGATACCGCGCGCTAGGCTCTTGGAAAATTCAGCTGAGTAAATAAACTGAGTTTCGAAATCAAGGGTGTTGTCGAATCCGGCGCTTCCGTTCGCGGCGATATGGAAGACTTCGGCCAGCAGCAGCACCTGAGTAAGTTCAAGTCGGCCCTCTCGCGTGTTCATTTCGGCCTGGAGTGACTGGAATGGAGTATCTTCACCTTTGAAATAGTGGACAAACTGCGGCGGTACGTAATCAAATAGGCTGCCCCTGGTAAACGGTAGATCGTCGGCCTTTTCAAGGACGAGGCGGGGGAGGTTTATCCCACGAATGACACCGCTCCCAAGACGAAGTTTACCGCTGCCGGAAATAGTACCTTCAAGATCGTGCAGGTCGGATATGCGGACATCGGCAGCGAGTGATTCGATCGGGGCCTGCACATTAAAACGCTGCTGCGGGAGGAGCATCGCCAAAAGCCTCTCCAGCGATACATTCTTGGCGTTAAGCTGTGCTGAGAGGCCTGCTCGTGGTGTGCGTGTAAGGTGTCCCTTAATCTCGATGCTGCCGCCAAGGCCCTCGAGGGTAAGATTACGGACGAAGCTCTCTTCTTTTTGCAACTCAAGTACGCCGCGAGCCTGAAGGAGCTGATCGCGGATCTCTAAGGTGAGATCATCCGACCCGATCTGCATTCCCTCGGATGCTGGTGAAAAGCGCAGGCGTCCCTCCATCTGCTTAATCGCGGTGCCGCCGATGTTTATGGCCGCGTGGCTGAGTGTCGCCTCGCCGTTGATGAGCAGTGGCTTATGTGGGGTGAAGTTGAGTGTGACATCGCCTGTAGCCTCGCCCGTAGGCGTATAGGGTTTAAGAACGCCAAGCAGGTTCTCGCTTAATGCAGCCAGGTCGAGTTTTCTGCCTTTGAGCGCCAGCTTTCCTTGAAAGGGGGCAAAGTCAAAGTCGAAAACGGCATCGATCTTCTCTGGGCTGTACTGCGTGCGGCCCTGCAGGTTGTCGCTGTGCAGATGCAGGCCACGCGCACTATGGCTTAGGAGGAGGCGCCCCTGTGCATCTACAATCGAGATGCCATGGATCTGAGCCTGGCCTGAGTGTAATTCGAATTGCGCCTCGGTGCGAAGCGCATCTTCTGGCTTCATAAACAGGCGCAGTGTTGGTGAAAAACGCCCATCGAGATGGAGATCGGATAAGGCTGGGGCAAGGTTTAGCAGTGGACTGAATGTCTTGATCTCAAGATTTGAGCCCGTAAGAGAAGCTTCACCGCCCGAAGCGGCAGAGTAGTGTGCTTCGAGTTTAAGCTCAGAAGAGAGTGCAAAAAGCGTGGCTGGGGCAAGGAGCAGTGACTCCTTGCTGATAGTCATCCCCGAAGTCACGAGGCGTAGTGGAAATCCAGCAACTGTGGCTGATAGAGCAGGGGAGACAAATGTTGCGCTCCGCGGGCCAAGTTTTAGTTCGGAGACGAGGTTCAGAGCCTGCACTTCAAACTGCTGTTTATTCAACGTGGTTAGGTGGATCTCTCCAGCTTGGATATCGATCGCCTGCAATGCAACATCGAGCGCCTGCTGGCGGCCCGGACTCGGTGCGGCAGCTTGTCCTGGTGTTGCCTCCTTCGTCTCGCTTCCCAGCGCTTGATTGATCCAGATCTCTGGCTTTATCAAGGTAAGCTTGCTTATTTCAAGTCGCTTCTGCAAAAGAGGGCGCCATTCAAGTGAGCACTGTACCTCTGCAATCGCCAGCTTTTGGATGCTTGAGTGTGGGATGTTGTCGATCTGCAAGCCGGAGAGGGTTGCGTGTGCTTTGGGGAGAAAGCCAAAGGAGATATTGCCGATGCGTACCGGGGTTTTGAGGAGGGCGCTCAACTCCTCTTCTAAGCTGGGCTTGGCAGCGATGACGATACGGTCAAATCCGAACCAGAGAAGTCCAGCTGCTATGAGGGCAAGCAGGAGGATTACGATAAGGGCGGTGATCAGGCGGCGCATGGTAGTCCTGATGATCATATCTCGCCCGCCTTATCACAACAAGGTGAGGGGGGATTCACGATCCTCCTTCCTACTTTGCCTCGCAGGCGTTGCCCGACAGGCCAATAACGCGGCAAAGCTCCATACGCTCTTTTCTTAGTCTCAGCCATGCTCACAGCCTTGGTCCTGGCCTTCGTCGTGGTCCGTCTGGGGTCAAGTCCTAAATGCAGTCTACACATTTCTCCAAGATAAGGGCATTTGGGCGCATCCGCAAGCTTTGCCGGGGGCGAGCCCCCGG
>CAIXSY010000094.1 GCA_903922175.1 uncultured delta proteobacterium
CTCCCGCATCACCGCCGGTTGAGATAATAGATACTAGTTCGCATGCGCATGAGAGATTGATACGATTAAGCACGGGTCCTAAATTTAGTACCTCGCTACTTTTCTTGCGGGTCCGGAAGCTGTCTGCGGCAATACACCGATCGCTGCAGCGTGTCTTCCGGGCCCTTTTCCATGCCGTTCAAGCCGATGTCATCCCTCGTCGCTCGCGCTCCTCGGGATGACAGCGGCTTGAACGGCTATCCCTTTTTCTTCATATGCTTCGTAGTTGCTCAATAAGTGCAAGAACCTGTGAACGTGCAGCTGCAAGTGCACGGGAAAACATGTACATGGACTTAATGAGTAGTATCTAGTCAGCGCCATTGGAAGAGGCCCAATAATCGCTATGTTTTACACGGAGATCCGCCGAGGTCTCACGGAGTTACACGGAGGGGATAGTGCTGGGCCCCACCACGCAGCCTCCTGTGGAACTCTGTGAGACCTCAGTAGACCTCCGTGTGAAACATATTGTATGCAATGGCAAAGTGCTGACTAGTTACAATGAGTAATTACATTATCCTACCGACCTGCATGATTCGTCATCGGTAGGGCCTCAGAATGTTTTCTGTAAGTTGCTGATAAGACCAGAAGAAAGTTTCTACCACAGAGTACGCTGAGGTACGCAGAGAGAATGCGCGGAAAGCCCATAAAATGGTCGTTTCTCTGCGTACCCCTGCGTCCTCCGTATAGAAACCGATTCTTCTCTTGGCTTCTGTGGGGGTATTTCCAGCTTTGCCTCAAGCTTGGTAATCAGGAATCGAATTTCCTGCAGCTCGTTCTCATGTTGTCCGAGCCCTCTGGAGAGCCGTTGTTCGAGATCTTGCAGACGCTTCTTAAGATCTATATGCTCGGTCGTCAGTCCACGCAGCTGAACGAAAATGCGCACCAGCATAATGCTCGCATCGATGGCAATCCGGCTATTTAGTATGTTCGCCGCCATGATTGCGCCATGCTCCGTGAAGACAAATGGAAGGTAGCGCCGTCCACCCCGAGGGATTTTTGAGGTCGCAATTTGCGACCTCAAACATTCAACCTCTTGATTTGACAAACGAAACATAAAATCCTCCGGGAACCGGTGTCTATTTCGGCGCACCTGCTCATTTAAGCGTTTGGTGCTCGTGCCGTACAGTCGAGCCAGGTCGGCGTCTAGGATTACACGCTGACTTCTTATTATAAGAATTGAACTCTCGATAGCTCCAGACATACTTCCCCCTCAATGTGTCTCCTCTTAGTATCGAGAATTTGGGACAAAAGTTTCCTCCTTGATATCTCTTCTGGTCAGAAAACTCCCTCATGTTCCTTTCTTTACAGAGACCGTGCGCGCCCTCTCTGAGAAAAATAGCCGAGAAAAATAGCCGAGGATTTCCGGCCGTACATTCTAAACTCCAAGTGAGGAGAGTTTGCTTGCTGAATCAAAGCGCGTAAGCCAGGTTATATGCACGGCACCTTCTCGACTCTATGTTACGAGATTCCAGTCATAGGTTCGCAGAAACTCCTGATGTAGAGATATCCTGGCAAGATTGAATTCTGTTCGCTCCGCTGAGTACCATGCCAAATATTGAATGACCCTAGTTAGCCAGTATAAAGCCTCTAATCTCTTTTGATGCGGGGTAAACTGCACTAATTGATAGTAGTCATCGATGACCTGATTCCCCAGATTAAAGTGCCATAGGTACATACGCACTCTAGCCATGTCGTAGATCGGATCACCATACATCGCTTCCTCCCAGTCAATAATCCCGATTATCTCGTTGGTAAGAGGATTAACGAAAAGATTCCTTTGGTTATAGTCAGTATGTAATAGCGAATAGGCACCCTCGTCGAACTCTTTGGCTTGAATAAGTTCTAATATTTGTGCCACTGAACTGAGGACTAAATGTGTATCTAGTCCAGGTCTCTTCGAGATCTCATTCCAGTCAAAGTTCTCGCCGGAGAAAATTGCGTACAGGACCTCCTTCCACGAGCTTCTGGCATATCCTAGCGAGCCAGGCCTATTTGAGACATTAGCATGAATTCCACGCAACGATCTGATCATTGAGGGAACGTAGCTCCCCATTTGCGCAACTGAAACTGATTCTAGCAGAGGAAACTTGATCTTGCTCATTACCACTACCTGGATTTCTTCCAACTCAAACCAAGCTATTAGCGCTGGTATTGGAATAGTTGCATCGCCCCTGGCTATAAGTTGCAAAGGAGCAATTTCCTTAAATGCAGCCTGGCCATACTTAACTGCGTACTCTATTCCGACATCAGTGGTGATGAAAAAGACATGACTAGACATCCCCTGCGGAGGAGCATCGACCTGGACAATCTTGGTTGCCAGTACATCCTCAAGTCGTATGATAAGCCTATGCTGAATGTTTGCGTGAGTCATAAATCAGCCTTGCCTCCATGTACCGTTGGCTAGAGGCGGACTACTGCTCCTCGTCCACCGTGGCATTCGCGCGAGCGCCCTGTTGTGAAAGAATTCAAGAACCGTGTTTATTGGTGTTCCACCCACACAGATTGTCCCGAAGTCGGATGAAACATGCTCTTTGATGGACTATACCGTCCGCAAAAAGTCTTGTCGTGGTAATTCGTAAGGTCCCGCGTAACCGTTCATGGGGTGCCAAAAGGGCCCGAAAAATAGCTAATAAATACGGGTATCTATCGTTCTATAAATATGCCATACAATAGGGGATGGCAGAACAAAGAGACATAGATCCATCCGGGATCAAGGATCTCCCGATGGCGATCGAGATCATAAATATTCTACTTGATCGTGTACGTGTGCTTGAGGAAGAAGTCGCGCGGCTGAAGAAAAATTCCTCCAACTCCTCCAAGCCCCCATCGTCAGACATTACAAAACCTGCGAGTGAGCAGCGTCAAC
>CAIXSY010000095.1 GCA_903922175.1 uncultured delta proteobacterium
CGGAGGTTTGTCCAAAATGTATTTAACGCTCGCATTTCATCAAAAGCTGTCGGGATTTCCCAAATTTCAAATGTGTTTGGCTAGAATCTCGCTTCGAAAATGCAACTCATCTAGTACACGTTTCAAGGGTCAAGGAATCTACGTTTTTTTCCAGACTTCGCTGGAAAAAAAAGGCCTTCTTCGAATGGCAGCCTCAAGCAGTGTGGTGTAATATAAACGGTCCTGGTAATTAAGACCATATGGACACCAGCGATAACTTTTCAGAATATTACTCTGAATTTCTTGAAGGAAAGTATGACTGTGTCGATCGTATAGTAATTAATGGGTATTTTGGACTTGGGCATAGCGGGGGCGGATTCAGAACGTGGTGGCGGAAGCTTTCGGGCTCAGACGACAACCTGGATGACAAACATATTCAAGGCATGGCTGGAGATTTCGCAAGACGGATAAAGGCGTTTGGGAAACAGCACGACATACCCGTAATTTGGTGCAAAGCGGGCGAGCGTAAGCATCTAGCGCAGCTGCAAAATATGGATCCAGGACAGGAACTCACTAAACCTTGGCAAACTTCCCCAGCTTGGGCTCAACGAGTTTTACGAGATCGGCGCTCCTGATCACGATCGACTCAGTCTGCATGCCACAGTTAAAGGCCGAACGTGCCTGTGCTGCTACGCCCTCGTCAAACCAGGTCGGTAAATTCAAGAGATTCCCAAATGGCGGAACGCCGCCAACGCCGACACCAAAGCGCTCTTCAATCACCTTCGGATCCTCAAACTCACACCGCTCGCCGATCGCCTCGGCCACCGCTTTCATGTCGACCTTGCAGTTTGATGGTAGATTGACCATGTAATTTTTCTTGGAGCTCTTGCCGCGCAAGATCAGAGCTTTGACCCCCTCTTCGAGCTTTGTGCCGCGCACCCGCGCCGAATCCTCCGAGGTCGGTGTGGCCTCATGCTGGAGGTGCTGAAACTCCACCTCACGGTCGCGCAATTGACGGATAATCTCATTACGCAGATTCTCTGCTCCAAAGAATACATGGGCCTTAAGACGCCTTCCTGCGATGCGCTTCGGATCTGATGGGAAAAGAGTTGCCTCACGAATATTCTGTAGCCCAAGTATGGTCATCGTCAAACGTTCGAGACCTATCCCGAAACCACCGTGGGGCGGCATCCCGAACTTGAAGATACTGAGGTAGTCCTCAAAATCCGCCGGCTCCATCTGCTTAAGCTTTATCCCTTCAAGCATGGAATCGTAGGTATGCCGACGCTGCCCACCCGAGGTGATCTCGGTGCCACCACAGAGTAGATCGAAGGTATTCGTCAGCTCCGGATTGCCCTCGGTAGGATATGCGTAAAAAGGGCGCTTGCTGGTCTTCCAGTCGGTAATGAAGATGCAGTCTGTGCCGAACTTTTCATGCGCGTGCCTACACAACTCCCGCTCCGCGTTTGGGCTCAAGTCCGGCTCGGCGCGCTCATCGATCGCCGTGCGCTCGAAGTAGATCTGCTGCGCCTCCGCAAAAGAAACGCGGGGAAAGGCGACGCTCTCGGGAACCTGCACCATCGTACCTCCGAGCGTACCGCCAAGAGCCTCGATGTCAGCCGCACAGGTCTTCCTTAGGTGAGCGACGATTGACTTAATCGCCCCCTCCTCGATGTCCATGATATCTTGCCAACGCTCAAAAAATCCCATTTCAAATTCGAGCTGCTTTCCCTCCGTAAGATGACGTGATGTATTTGATTTCTCAGCTCGGAAAAAAGGCATGAGCGCGAACACCCGTTCATAGACACCTACCATCATCTGCTTATAGAGCTGACTACTCTGTGCCAGCGTGGCGGTATGCCCGAAATAGTCGACCTTAAAGAACTCAGCTCCTCCTTCGGAGGAAGCGCCGATCATATTCGGAGCAAAATATTCGACCGCACCAACGGCATCGTGCATGTAGAGCCGATATGCGTGGGCGATCTCCGCTTGAATCTTGAACACTGCCGCCACTCGACGATTGCGCAGCGCTACCGGACGATAATCGAGAACCGTATCTAAGTCAGCGCTCATCTCGGGCTTGTAGTATTCAAGCGGCGGCGGCTCGGTCACTCCGCTCTCGACCCTAATGCAGGGCTTGACTAGCTCACAGCCAAGAGCCGCATGGGACGATCTCACTACCTCGGCTTCAATCGTAAGTACCGTGCCAACGTGCAGGGAAGTTACCTTTTTGAGCTCCTCCCTGTCCTCAATAACCACCTGCATTAGGCCGCTACGATCGCGCAAGATAAGAAAGCTCACCTTCCCCATCGCCCGCAGGTTGTGTAACCAGCCCCGAACACGCACCCGAGCCCCCTCATTCGATAAAATGTGGCTAGCTAGAATTCTCTGCATAAGAAATCTCCTGATATACTCGACTAGGCTTGCCTAGACCCCGTCATTCACGATACTCTCCCGGGTATTGGCGAACAACAGGGTGCTCTCGAACTCCACTTGAAAGCAACCCGGCAGGTACGCGAAATGCCATTTTGTTTGACCTGGCAAAGATGGTCAATATGCTTATAGTCTTACGTTAACGGGGCGTAGCTCAGCCTGGTAGAGCACTGGTTTTGGGAACCAGTGGCCGGAGGTTCAAATCCTCTCGCCCCGATTTAACTCACTGTGAATTGAATCCTCCCTGGCCTGAGCTCGTCGAAGGCTCGCCCCGATTTCAGCATCCTCGCACACGCACCAAGATCGTAACTGCCTAATAAGTGTGGGTAATCTGTATTTCCCTGTGTTTTTAAGTAGGGACGCTTCCCACTTTTTAACTTCTTTTGTCCCGATTTTAATGGAGTCTGGACGAAAAGTGGGAAGCGTCCCTACTTAAAAACATGCACCCAGATCGCTGTAACTAGCCGATTTCGCACACCCTTCGACCACAATCACGCTCACGAGTGATAAGTTACCTGGACTTATAGGTTAGTCCAGGTAAGGTGTTTTCCCGTGCAGGTGCACGGGGCGGCCACACTTATTGCGCACACTAGTGCCCCCCACTCCCCCATTCCAATCTTTTGCGAATACTTTTGACCAGTTGAAGCTTCTAATTGTAATTGCACACTAGATTAAGCGGGTATACCCTACCCTTGGGTCTGTCAGAACACTTCGAGGTTGCAGAACATGGCTAGAAAAAACGCTGCGAGCATCGCCAAGAAAGTGGCCTTAGTCGGCATTCCGCTGATTATTATCGAGCTCGGCTACATGTTCTTTTTTAATAAAACCGACCCGGTGAGCACACAGGTAGCCATCGAACAGGCCGTGCAAAATGTCAGCAAAACCGATGACCGCCGCAAGGCATTACTAAAGATTCAACTCTCCCTGGCTGATTATGTGCGCACAAACAGTAATCAATCCCCAAAAAGTCTGGACGAACTACGCCCGAAATACTTTGATATAATTCCGCTCGATCCAGCGACCGGCAAGCCATTTTCGTATAAGGTTGTTGGCGGCCGCTGGTACGTCGGCTACGACGTCGCCGAGGAGCTGAGTAATCGCGGCTCTCCGAAAGGTCCTTCTGCTCACACCGTGGCTGCAACCACACCCAGCACTACGGAACCTAGTGACGTTACCGCTGTCGCCTTTATCTATGATGCCAGCACGAAACGGGATCCTTTCCGCCCGTTTGATTTTGCTCCAAAAAAACAGCTCGCCGGGAAAACGCCACTTGAGCGTTATGAATACGGGCAGCTAAAGCTAACGGCTGTTCTTGAGGGCATGGGCGAACCGCAGGTGATCATCGAAAATGCCATCGGCAGAGGCTACACCGCCAAAAAGGGCGCCAAGGTTGGCCCCTACGGCGGAGAGATCGTCGAGATCCAAAAGGATCGCGTCCTCATTCTTGAAAGCAACGTCGACTTTACCGGTGAAAAAAAGAGTAAAACCATTGAGCTTCGCCTCAGAACCAAAGATCAGGAAAAGCGTCTTGATCAAGATGGAAGGTAGCTAGCCAAACACATTTGAAATTTTGAGAATAACCAACAGCTTCCGATAAGATACGAGCCTTCAATACATTTTGGACAAACCTTCCTACGTAGCACTTGCCACGCGGCAAGTGCTACGTAGGACAAGCCGGTTTGACTCTGTTTCTTTAAATGTGCTTGGCTATGTTGTCCCTTCCTACTACGCCCTGCCTTCCTCCTTCGCTCGGCCTTGCGGCCGAAGCTACGGCGGACAGGCGCGGCAGGTGCTTCGTAGGACAAGCCGGGGGTAGAAACTTCGGCTCCTCCGCAGAATCTGTTGGTAGAATGTAGCCCGTGCACCTGCACCTGCTCGGGAAATGCAAAGAATCACTATATATCTCGGCTATTTATCCCGCCTGGTAGACGTTTTCTACCCACAGATTATGCGGAAGACCCGAAACTTCTTGCCCGCCTATTTGTTCGACTGCTTTTGTGCAACAAACGGGCAAGAAGTTTCTACTTCAGCGACACCGCCCGTGGCGCGATACTAAAATCAGCCTGGCAGTAACGCTCGATCCGCTCCAAACAGCGAAAACTAATAGCTTCAGCGATATGCCGCTCGAGCACCGCACTATCACCCTCGATATCGGCGATAGTACGTGCCACGCGCAGGAGGCGCACATAGCCGCGAGCAGATATACCGCTGCGCCCTGCTGCGCGTTCAAGAAGAGACAACCCCTCGGGTCGAATTGAAAAGAGCTTACTCACTTCATCACTTCGCACGGCGCTGTTGAGCTTCTTGGCACGATCGTACTGACGCGAACGAGCCAGCAGCACCGCAGCATGGCGCTTCTCGTCCTCGTCACTCCCCTCGCACTCACCAGCAGTAATGGCGCTAAGTGGCACTGCATCAAGCTCAACGTGGAGATCGATGCGATCGAGAATTGGGCGGGAGAGCTTGCGCAGATAGGCCTGAATTGCAGGACGAGAGCAGAGACAATGCTGCCCCGCTGCGCCGAGCCTACCGCAGGGACACGGATTCATCGCCGCTATGAGCTGGAAGCTGGCCGGGAAGATCCAGGCCCCCTTGGCCCGCGTAACGCTCACAATGCCGTTTTCGAGTGGAGCCCGAAGTGCCTCAATAGCGGAACGCCGGAATTCAGGAAACTCATCCAGAAACAGCACGCCATGATGCGCCAGGCTAATCTCGCCTGGTTTAGGCACGGCGCCACCACCAACGAGACCAACATCTGAAGTAAGCTGGTGCGGGGCCCGATATGGACGCTCACCAGAGAGAAAACCGTTAACACGCAATCCCACAATAGAGTGAATCTTGACGACTTCGAGCATCTCATCACGCGTAAGCGGTGGCAGTAACCCGGGAAAACGCTCGGCCAACATGCTCTTGCCGCACCCGGGCGGCCCGATCATAAGCAGATTATGACCACCCGCCGCAGCAATCAGCATGGCGCGCTTGGCGATACTCTGCCCCCAAACACCGGACAGAGGGCGATAGCGCCTCTGCGGAACGATAGCGGGCGCCGCCGGCCGCGACGGAAGCGCCGAACCCTGCAGATACTGGACCAACTCCGCCAGTGCGCCAACACCAATAACCTCCATCCCGGAGATCAATGAAGCCTCATCAATATTAGCAAGCGGCACGACGATCGCACGCTCTTGCGCCTGTGCCGCACGCACGGCCAGAGCCACCACCCCGCGGACGGCTTTGATCCTTCCATCAAGCGAGAGTTCACCGTAAAAACTCATCCCCGAGAGGTCTACCGCCCCAAGCTGCTCAGAGGCGGCGAGGATACCGAGGGCGATAGCGAGATCAAAGCACGAGCCCTCCTTCTTCAGCTCCGCCGGAGCGAGATTCACAAGGATGTTACAAGGCAGCCGAAATCCCGACGCACCCAGCGCAGAGAGGACCCGGTCGCGCGACTCACGCACCGCCACATCGGCAAGACCAATGATCAGAAACTGCTCCTTGCCCGGTCGAATTTCGACTTCAACATCGACGGGGAATGCGTCCAAACCGGCGATAGCGGCACTACGGATACGAGTAAGCATGATCGGGCAAACTCCACTAAAAATTACTTCCCTTATCTTTCGGAGAAATCGGCTCAAAGTTGCCGATTATCGAATTATCATTACCTGGCGTAACTGTTCACGGGTAACTGCTCAATAAGTGTGGGGGATTTTTGATCTTCCTGGAAGGGCGAACGTCCTCGTCCGCATTAACAAGCCCAAAGGACTGCAAATATTTTGCGGACGGGACGCGCTCCCAGGTGCCCACACTTATTGAGCAGATACGTTCACTGGGCCTAGCTAATTGAACTAGCGGAAGTAATCCAGTTATACGAAATCCACGAAACATGACGCGAAGGACACGAAAGTATTTGCTGAGTATTCACCTGGAGTTAACTCCAGGTGAATACTCAGCAATTTTTTCGTGGTTTTCGTGTCCTCTTTCGCGCCCTTCGCGCAACTTCATCCCACTTCCATAGTTTCAATTAGACCCTGTGAACAGTTACTGCCTGGCCCAGTTTATGCTCATCTTCACCTGTAATGATGTAATCCCGTGAAATCACTAGAGTTCTAGGCAAATTTTGCCGATAGATGAAGCATGGCTAGGCAAGAAGCACCAGTAACATTTGCGATCGATAACTCCGAGGCCTGGCGTCAGGTCGCCCCCGAAGAGAAATTCGAGATGATGAACCGAGCGCATGCAATCGGAGTCATCGCTGCTTTTATCTGCATCATCGTCCTCTGCACCATCGCCGTCGCCTTCAAGACAACTTCGATCATGTGGGCTGGCATCGTCCTGTCTCCGCTTATCTTTCAGTACGCAGCCGGCAAAGCGTGGCGCGATCTTAAGCCACGGATCACGCTTGAATACCTTGCCGCACGCTCCGCCGCACGCCGTTTCGCCTTTGCCGAAGGCGCCAAAGACCTACACCTGCAACTCCTTTTCCGTGGCAGCGCCACTCCCGTCTTAGATCGTAGCGACATCCAGCAGGCACTTGAGAACGCGGCCCAAAATGTGCTCCATACAGAAACCTGGGTTGCTCTCTTCAATGACACGGTGGTGATGATGAACGAGCATCCCGGTGGCGCCTCTCTAGTCTTTGGACATGGAATTAATGAGCGTCTCTCGCTAGAAAGTAGCGACAACGGTGGCTACTCCAACACCAAAGAGCTGTTGATCAATGCCAAAGATCGCGCCGGAGTTGAAAGCAAGTTCAAGCTTAACGGCCCCTATCCAGGAGCCTTAGCCGTCTTTGAGAAACGAGTACTGCAGCTTCAAAGTGAGTTTAAAAAGCTAAATGATCGTAGAGACGAGATCGCCAGTATCACTGCCGACGCTGTCGAAGAGCAGAACGAGTTTCAAACGTTCTAGCTCAACGAAGAATAGAACATCTGGTCATTATTCGAGCGCCGCACATACCCCGGTGGCAGAGCCGTTACTCGCCTCCTCCATAATAGAAACTTCTTGCCCATTTGTCGCACAAAACTAGTACAACAAACAAATGGGCAAGAAGTTTCGGGTCTTCCGCATAATCTGTGGGTAGAAAACGTCTACCAGGCGGGATAAATAGCCGAGATATATAGTGATTCTTTGCATTTCCCGTGCACCTGCACGTGCACGGGCTACATTCTACCCACAGATTCTGCGGAGGAGCCGAAGTTTCTACCCCCGGCTTGTCCTACGAAGCACCTGCCGCGCCTGTCCGCCGTAACTTCGGCCGCAAGGCCGAGCGAAGGGGTAAGGCAGGGCGTAGTAGGAAGGGACAATATAGCCAAACACATTTAAAGAAACAGAGTCAAGCCGGCTTGTCCTACGTAGCACTTGCCGCGTGGCAAGGCGAAGTAGGAAGGTTTGTCCAAAATGTATTTTTAGCTCGCATCTCACCAAATGCCGTTGGATTTCCCAAATTTCAAATGTGCTTGGCTAGCGCTTACCCTTTTGACAAATTATTGTTTCTCACGCAATGATAGTGGATAGTTATGCGCCACATACTACAACTCACTCTCATCTTTCTCTTAGCCCCCAGCATCGTTGTTGCTCAACCACTGCTGACATACGATCGAGCGCAGATGATCTCGCTTAAACTACAAGATGGTGCCGACGCTCAGTTGGAATTTTCTGCATCTGCCAACGGCAGCCGTGAGATTCAGATCACCCAGTTAGCCTCCCCAACTCGCCTCGTGATTGATTTTATCGGTGGCAGTCTAAACCGGAATACCACCCTAACGCCGTCTAATAATGCCCTCGTTAATCTAATTCGGTTAGGGGCTCATCCCGACAAGCTGCGTATAGTGCTCGATCTCAACATCAGCGCATTCCCGACCTACAAAGTGCAGAAGGACCAGCAACATGTCAGCATAACGTTTGGTGCCAGCACTACAGAGGCCATCACCCAGCCAGAACCAACCCGAAGTATTCCAACGCCAACACGGCCTATTGTTGCAATACCCATCCCCCAAATCATCGCCACAACTAGCATCACCAAAACCACACGCAGCACAACAACCTCGACAACCTCGACAACCTCGACGACATCGACGACATCGACGACATCGACAACCTCGACGACATCGTCGACATCGAGAACCACCTCGACAAGCAGAACAACATCTTCAACCTCGACGACCGCCCACGTTAGCACGTGGCCCTCCAACACCCAGGACGAAGCAGCAACCACGGCCCCAATTGAGGCTAGCGTCCCTGGCCCAGCAAGCCAGGCGATTGAGCTCTTGCTTAAAGAGATTATTTTTAGCTACGAGGAGCCGGGCCATGAACCGGTTACGAGACTAACGCTCACCACCAAGGCTGAGTTTAAGCTAGCCAAGCGCAGTGAACGTGAGTATCTTCTCGCAATTCAAGGCTGCAAGCTAAGCGGTCGTCACCTATCACTGGCACAATATCCACCACAGGATTTTGATGGCATCACCTATATCGCTGCCACGAGCAAGAATGGCAACGTTGACATCGCCATAGGAGTCGATCGTGGGGTTAAGCTCTCTGCCTTCTTCAAAGACGGCGAGATCTGGGTACGTCCGGTTAAGCCTGCGACACGCTAAAATTAACCCTTAAGCCTTCTTCTCGTCTTCCTTCTTTTCGCCCTCTTTTTTGCTCTCATCCGCCGGGGTGACATCTAATGCGGTACCATCGCGGTAGGCTTTGCGGAAATTACTGATCGCCTTGCCCAAACCGCTACCTAGCTCAGGAAGCTTTTTTGTTCCGAAGAGCAGGACTACGATGATCAGAACAACGATCCAATGAAATGTGCTAAACGTACCCATAAAGCGCCCCTCTTCTATGTAACTGCTCAATAACCCTGGGTAGCTTAATAATTCGTGTGCGTGGTCGCGGTCGAAGAGTGTGCAGAATCGGCTAGTTACATCGACCAGGACCAGGAGCACGCGCACGATATTCTTTACCCGGACTTAATGAGACTCTTCTTATGATAGCATATTGAATACACTACAGGTTCCTTTGACGCAACACTGGAGAGTGCCCCTTTTACCTTATCCTAGCCTGTGTAAATCTAGTAACTTGTGACACTCACCGACGAACCGATCTCACCTACCCAGTATATTACCGTAGCCTTTGCGGTCTCTCTGCTCGTGCACATCCTGCTCGCGCTCTTCCTATTTCGAACCTACTCACCCCATCAAGCCCCAGAGATCTTTCTCGAAGCAACGATCGAGATGGCCCCGCCGCGCCAGACTACAAACACACCGCCCCCCATAAAACACCAGATCGTCACCCAACCAGACAGAACACTTACCACCCCGCCTCTCGATAGCTCCTTTGTCTCAGAACGCGACTCCTCCACCGTCAAGGAGCAGATAAAACGCGGCGAGGATCCGCAGGCAGCTCTCGTCCGCGGCGATAACCACCCCCCTGCCCCCAAGAGCGCCGTCCAACCAGCTCAGCCCCCAAAACCATCTCAGTCTAACGAGCATGCAACGACCAAACCTGAGACCAAGCCACCCGCACAGCTCGTGGCGAAAAATCTGCGCCTCGACACTGACACACTTCTAGAAAAATACGGATCGAAGGCAGCGCAGCAAGCTAACCAGCCCGCCATGACAGCCACCAGGACAATTGACCTTAACAGCTATAAAGCCTTTTCTCACCCCGCCGGCAGCGGCGCCTCGGTCTTCGGCACCCAAGGCAGCAATGACTACTTACCCACCCTACCTGATGGCGATATCACACTGCTCAATGCCAAGGCCGAGCGCTTTGCCGTATTTGTGCGCCGCGTTGCCCTACAGGTATTCTCGAGGCTGCGCCAGTCAGGCTGGGAGCATCTTTCGCTGGCCGACATCCGCTCCAGCGACGGCTACACAACGGTGCGAGCGATCTTAAGCCCCGAAGGCAGATTGCTAAAAGTTATTCTTGAAGCCCCCTCAGGCTCGACGCGCTTCGACACCGTCCTACAAGCCGCCGTGCAGCAGGGCGCCAGAGATTCAAATCCACCGCCTGCAGCACGCACGGCTGATGGCAGCATTCAATTTATCTTCAAAGCACGCAGTTGGGCCGAGACAAGCATTGGCCATCGTGGCGGATTCCCTGAGGAGCAGCGCTGGCTGATGCTGGCGACGGGGCTGGAGTAATTCTCCCTCAAATTAAATGAAGCCGGGATGCAGCGGATCCTGTTTGGTTTTCATCTTATCCTCGATCTATCCTCAATACTTACTCTAATGGTAATCAACCAGCTCAACGTCGAACGCGTCACTTCCTACTTACGCAACCTTTTTCTCTGTACCAAAGGTGATTCTAAGTCCCACAGCCTTTAAGATCTGAGTTAACGTCGAAAGCCTAGGATTACCTCGCTTAGAGAGTGCATGATAGATCGCCTGGCGCGAAACGCCGCTTTGTCGTGAAAACTTGGTAATGTTGGCCTGGCGTGCCTCAAGTACGTTTCTGACTGCTATCAAAAAAGCATCTTGCGATTCGTGCTCCAGAACATCGGCAAGATATCCAGCGGCATACTCGGAATCTCCAAGGCGCTTCAACAAGCCAGGCTTATATTCTTTGCTTTTCATCAGACCAGATCCTCCACAAATCCTTAGCCCTCGCGATATCACGTCTTTGCGAGCCTTTGTCTCCACCGCCTACAAGCACAACCAATTCACTCCCTTGCAGACCTATAGTGGCCTGACTGGGAAGACTACGCCGCACGGCGCACACGAACCTCCGCCGTAAGCTCTGCTGCTTCAAGCAAGCGCAGCACACGGTCAAGCGTAACTCGTTGCATACTACCACTGAGAATTCCAGTTACCGCGCTGCGAGGAATGCCACTTTTCTGCGCCAGCTGTGCGTGGGTAAAAGATCGTTCCTTCACTGCTTCAACAATTGCACGTATGAGTTGGGCCTTGATCACGGCCTCAATACCACGAACCGGACGAATGTTGAGCTTGCGAGCCAGCCCATGACCCGAAGTATTTGTCATATCAGTGCCTCCTTAATCCTTCTCCTTACCAGCTCAATTACACGAAACGGAGTCTGCTCGGACTTTTTCTTAAACGCATGCAGCACGACAATCCTATTCTGGCCACCCATTGCATAGAATATCCGATAGCTACCAGACGGATCGCGCAAACGCAGCTCATGTACTCCCCGCCCGACGCTCGGCATCGGACGCGATAGCGGCATCGCCAAGGATAGCCCCTGCTCCAGACGAGCAATGGCATCCGCCAAATCTTCCCGTATGAGCTGGGGAAGCTCCTCGATTTCACGTCTACACGCGCGCGCAATAGCAATCATCTTAATAGTCTCACAAATAAGACAATGCGGCAAGAGAAAGTAAGTCTTCTCTTGGCCGCTCTATCTTGACTAGCTCTCTATTATTCGGTGCCTCTGTGAAAAAGTTTCCTCTAACAAAGAAAACATCTGTCCTCATCGGCAGACGCACCTCGTATCACCCGAGGAGCACCAGCGACGGGGGCATCGTCGTTCTCCCCTTTTATGGGCGGCCGCAACGATAGAGAAGAGTCGTAGGAAAAGGGCAAGGGTCGAGCCCTCGGGACACTAGGGGCACTTCGACAGGGATGCATAACGGTACCCTATGACCGAGGTCTGAAAAAATCCTTCTATATTATAGAGTGTTACGCTGCCGTGCTTCAGGCGACTTAAAGTTGACGCAAGTTAGGTACTACCAAAGTAAGGGGCCGGCGGCGGCCGGCGGCGGCCGGCGGCGGCCGGCGGGGGTACTACCAGGGCGGCGGGGCGGCGGCGGCGGCGTTTAAAGAAAAAACTTTCTGGGGGAGGTACCGTGGGTAATAACTACCCTCGAAGTACCTCAATCCCACGGGAATCGATAATACTAAGCAAGCGCAACGCCGATCGCTGTGGTCGGGCCGAACCCTGCTCCCACTTATGTATAGTTGACGTGGCTACGTTCATAAACGCCGCGAAGACGCCCTGGCTAACGTTCATCCGCTGTCGAATCTGTTTTATCTCTTTTGGACTTAGATCACTAACCTTAGCGATCCCCAGAGACTCTAGCTGATCTATAGTCGTCTTGGAAAACCCAAAATCTTTTGCTGTTTCAATTAAGGCCTGTGAAAGTGACTTCTGCTTCATCCCTTACTCCTTAATTTCAATTAACTTTCCCTCTTCTTTGAGCTTCTCCCGCTGCGCCGCCGAGAGTCTCATGAACTCCTTGGCAACGATCCGAAGCTGCTCCTCCTCACCCGTAGTCAGGGTGTCCTTCTCATTTTTCGAATAGCCGTACAGAAACAAAGCTATCTCATCCTGCTTAAATAGAACTATTGTTCGTGCTCCCCCGCGTTTCCCGCGCCCGGCGAGGCCCATCCTCTTTTTGTAAAGATGAGCGCCAAGTCTATCTCCCAGTAGCCCACGACTCATCTCCTCCAAAATTCGACTCAGATCTTTATCTGAAATTGATTCGTTCCTAGCCCACTTCGCAAAATGCTTATTCTTGTACTTCTCCAGCATTCCACGTGCTATAGTCTTAGTTACTATAGTAACCTCGATGGCAGGATCGGTCAATGTTTTTTCCACGCCTCTTTTCTCCGATGAATACATCTACACGCCACCTATTATTCGGGGGCTACGTGAAAAAGTTTCCCGTTTCTGATGAAAAACTCATGCCGCCCACGCCTTATGACCGAGGTCTGAAAAAATCCCTCAATATTGTAGGGTGTTGCGCTGCCGTGCTTCAGGCGAATTAAAGTTGACGCAAGTTAGGTACTACCAGGGTAAGGGGGGGTACTACCAGAGTAAGGGGGTCCTGAGCCCTAGGGCGCTGCTGCACCCGAAGAATCATTAGGTGGGGGAAATTGGCTCGATCGCTTCGACTCACCTAAGGATTGATGAAACCTATCCAGCTCTCCCTGTGCACTCCTTGCTAAATCAAGTGCACGCTGAATGCTTTTATGTGCCGTCTGGGCATCTGACAATTCTTGATCAGCTGTGAGCTTACTGTTTCTAAGCGTTAGGAGCGTAGATTCTGCCGAAATCAGCGCCGCTTTGGCCTCAGTTTCACATCCAAGCAGACGTACTTCCTCAGCCGCGAGACGCGCTTCGTTCTTTGAGGAAACTTCTTTCATCTCGTCGCTTGCTACGATTCCTCTCTGGCTTAGAACAGCAACGGCCCTGCTCGCTCCGACATGCTCTCTAACGGCAGCGGAATACGAAAGCGAGACCTTCCTCTTGTTTGCATCAGCAGCGCCAACAAGATCCACCGCAGCCAGTATATCCCGATCTATCTGCTGAACATTTTCCAGACGCAACTCGATCAGTTGAGAAGCCTCGCCCATTTTCTGCTGTGCTACCTGATACAGAGCTGCCCCTACCTTACCTGCCCCACCAACTTCCACACCTAAGACAGAGCGGAGCTCACCCTCGGCATCTTCGACTTTACGTCCCAGTAGGACGATCCTACGAGCAGCAATCTCCTCTGGTGAGGGTTCCGGTAGGTTGATCCTAAGAGCAGCCCTCACCTCTGGTGTGGGCGACGATTCAAAATCAGAGCCCTTAGCTGCCACCTTCTTTGATGACCGCAGTCTTTCATCATGGACACTACCTGCCTCACCTGGCTTCGCAAAAGGGCTTGGAGAGGGTTTGGGAAAGAGGGAACGAAAAAAACTACCCACAGTCGAAACAACGGAAGCCCAGCTGACTGGCTCCGGAGGTTGTACCTTAGGCGCCTCGGGCTCTCCTGCTCGATTAGTTGCACTAGGACCTTGTTGCAATACTACTCCAGTCTTTGGCGGTACAGGCACGATCGGTATACCGCGGTTCAGTGCCTCGCCGTCTCCTGCCCCTGCCAATTTAGAAGTCGGCGACAACGAAGTAACTGCTGCAGGATCGGCAAGAGGTTGATCCACCTCACGAGTCACCTGTGCAGCCGGCGAATCGTCTGGCGCACTTGCGTCCGAACTCAATGGTTTCGCTGCCGGAGTCTCTGTCTCCGGTAGAATCGGCGCGGTTTCTGGTTGTGCTACTTCGCTCGATTGCGCAGCAGCTGCAGCATCAGCTGTCGGTCTCGGTAGTGGTGCCGTGGTCGCACTAACTTTTGCACCCAAAGCTTCGGCAGGCACAGATGCAGCCGGGGGTTCAGTCGCCGATAGGACAGGCTGTACTACTGTCGCTGTAGAAGGTGTAGGGGGCACCGGTTGAACTATTATTGGCGGGAGTTTTATTTGTGCTGAAGCGGTCGTGTGCACAGCAGGTGCAGGATCGGTTACCGGTACCGGATCTGCACCCGAATCTTTTTGCCACCCTTGCGAAATTTTCTTTATCGACATCCGCACCCAAGCTGCGGCGAGTCCAGTCCAAGACTTTTTCTCTTTGGGTTCACTCGGAGGCAACACCTCAACCTTAACCTCTCGTGCCGCCTCGGCAGTTGACGCAGGCGAACTCGAGCCTGTGGGTGTGGGCGAAGCAGTGTTACTATTCGTTGTTGCCCTACTCTGTCCCGCGGATGGGTTAGCTGCCGCAGAATTGGGGGTCGCGTTAGACACGCTACCACTTGCTGGGTTTGCAGCTGGAGCTGGCGGAGTCTTTGAAGCCGCCGGTGGAGGAGTCGCAGCTGCCTGTGCGCCCGCTGCTGCGTTGGCAGCTGAAGCTGGCGGAGTAGTTGAAGCCGCCGGTGGAGGAGTCGCAGCTGCCTGTGCGCCCGCTGCTGCGTTGGCAGCTGAAGCTGGCGGAGTAGTTGAAGCCGCCGGTGGAGGAGTCGCAGCTTGTGTGACTGGGGTCGCTGTTGGAGCTGCAGGCGGTACCGGTGGTGGCGATGGCGCTTTCGTCGAACATTTATGATCGCTCTGGTATGCGGTCAACACCTCTTTCAAGGTGGGCTGTCCTTCCTCACGTTCAGAAAGACCATTGGGGCCGTACAGCCTCGCCCGCGGTTCGGTTGTTCCATCTCCGGCATCGAAGGCATGCTCAGTAACGCGGCTATGATCACTAAAAGCAACTTTAATGGCTAGGTTCGAGCGCGGTTCGATAACTGCGTTCTTGGCGCTTACGGCACCTTGATCTCTAGAGATCAAACGCATTCCGCCGTCTTTGCCGTCGTCGGTAACGCCCGCAAAATAATCCTCTATTCGCTCAAGCGGCGCGGGTAAATGCAGTCCGGCTTGATTACAGCCCGCCATCCTATTTACTATTACACCCGGCAGGCCTACAAGGGCGTGAAGAGGGCCAGTGCTCGTGTTAAAGCAGCCTTTCAACAAACTGGCACGCACGCTAGGATCCTGGAGTGCTTGAACAAATGCCTCTACCCGCGCAACCACGACGCTCGGATCCGTTTTTTTGCAATCTACAACAAGAACCATCTCGGCTTTCTTGGAGATCTTAGGTTTAGGGGAGAACGGCAGCTCCCTTCCACCGCGAAGTATTGCAAATCCAGCATCAGAGATAGCTCTCGGTGTAAAACGTGTCGCAGGCCACCCCGGGCGGGACCAGCGCGCCGCGAAGTGGCTACGGCGAAGCGCTTGATTTAATTCAATCTGGTGCGCGAGCGTCGTATTCGATGTAATACCAACAATAACGTCACCACCTGGGAGCTGCTTCACCGAGACATTAACACCATCGACAACACGGGAACAAATTGGGGGTGTGACAACGGTCGCTGCTAGCGAACCATCGGCAAATGCATTTTCGACCCATCCCGCCCATCCCTTCGAAATATTTATAGCCTCTTCGTAAAGCTTCAGGCGGAGTTCCTCGCGCTTCTGGTTACTGATCTTTTTAGTAATTCCTGAATCACTTATCCTACGGAAGTATTCTGACTTGTCCTGCACGATGCCACAGATAGCATCGCAAGCGACAGCAATCGCCGGATACACATCTCGTCCATCGTTATCTTGTCCATCTATCTTACCAGCCACAATAGCAAGGTGCAGTTGCTTAATCCCCTCATGGAGATCCCCGTCTGCCTTCACCATCCTAAGATTAATCTTACAAATCTGCGGAATAGCAGCGTATGTCCTTTTTTCCAACAGCTGAAAATGTTCATCCTCAAGCGCGTCATAGCTTTGATCTTCAAATTCATTAAAAACTGCGATGAGCCCTTTGTCGTCCTTGATCAGCGGGGCTAATTTTTCGGATTCCTCTAACTTCTCCCAACCAATGGGAGACTTTCCGCTGGGCTCAGAGGGCTTAAGGAGGCTAAGTAGCTTCCCTGCCAAACAGAGAAGCTGCGCATGTTCAGGGCGCTGGCTTGATTCGAAATTAGCGGCGACCCCATCTTCGGCTATCTGGACGTTTATCTCACCCAGGCGCTTTACCACCTTGTAGAGCTTATTTGCCACCAAAGATACATCGTCCGAGGTCTCCGCATGCTCACTTTGCAGATGCCGCGGACGAAGTTGATCAAGGTTATGGAGCAGATCCCCGACCACGGTGGCCAGCGCTTCACCTGCTTTTTCGTACTCGGTCGGTTCTTTTTTCTTCTCTTTGCCCTCCTCTTTGCCCTCCACTTTCTCTTTGCCAGCCTGACGGCCTTTTTTTACCTTCGCGGCAGCTTTCTTAAGCGCTTCTTTCTCCTCCTCTGCTGCTGCCGCCTGGGCCTGCTCCTCCAAGTTGGTTCTTTTAAGCTCAAACGGCGGAGGGGTGTAATCAGTTTTCTTGAGAAACTTGCCATAGTCAAGAAATGGAGTGCAGCCAACTCTCGCCGCCAGCCTGTCACCGACAGCATCGAAGGAAGCGGCGCGTTTCATCTTAGCGTCGTCAGACGCCTTTGTCGTCTTATCGGTCTTGCCGCGAAAAGTGCGAACAATACCTCTGCAGATATTCCTGGTCCAATTAGTACCTACGCAGACCCCAAAAGCGACGACCAGTGCGGCCGGAACGGTTACGGCAGTACCACAAGTAGAAACAAATATACCCGCAGCTGCACCTATAGCCAAATTCCATCTGTCACCAAACACCAACGGAAGTCTGTCTGGGTCCCTTCGTCTAGGCCCCGCATACGCAACTTGATCACCAGAGTCCCAGGCGCTCTTGTCTCTAAATCCTCGAACTCCGTTGGCAAACCCCTCGGGATCTCCGCTTGAAAATGTTTGATCCGAGGCGGTTGAAGGCCTTCCACTTAAACTAGCTCTAATGGCCATCACAGGATCTCTTGCGACTGTTCCCTCATCCCAAGTACTTGTTGGATCACTAGATCTCATATCTCGATTGCACTCTCTACAAATTACCGACTACACAATTATTATTAGTCGTCGTTGATTTCGTCTTTATTGCCCCATCTTCAAAAAATGGTCCTTAGTTTTCGTGTTCTTATCATGGATTGTGTTGACGGTCTCCAAACCACCTTCCTGACTGCCGTTATTCAAGAATTTACCAGCTATAGCATCAAGCGGTTCATGCTTCATCTGGTTGCCGGAACCTGCAGGATCTGACAAATGCAGGACAGCACCAGCCGCCGCCACACTTTCCGCTAAGGCACCCTGTATGGTATATGGCACACCACGCGCTTCGTCCATCAGGGCTGTAGGACCAACTTGGCTAGCTACATTAGCAGCCATGCCTGCAGTGGTTTGATAGTAGGGAGCTGCAGCGATGGCGTGACCCGATGCATCTCTGCGGCCGCCGGATAAGTCATAGGCCTCAGCACCCCCTGCTTTAGCTTCCGCACTTGCCCCCCAATAGGTGGAATTTTCGTTGTCGGCATAGTGCGCTAGATCTTGAGCTTTTGAACCCAACATCCCACTCATCGCCGCGCCATCAAAGTTCACCGGCTTTGGACCGGGATCGACAACACCGGCGCTAACACCCATGGCGCCTAGGTCACCTGAGACCGCCTGCGCGAATTCGTTCCTCGCTGCCCATGCGCTATTCTCGGCACCGAAGTGCGCCTGTGCCTGCAAGGCCTGGAAACCTTGACCGAGACCGGTAGCCTGCGCATTTAGGGAGGCGGCGGTTACCGCCGATCCGCCCTTGGAGGCTAAGGCCTTGGCCTGCTCGTAATTGGACTTCTGATTGATACCGAAGTTGGCTGCCTGTGTGTACAAGCCAGCCATGTCTTCCAACATCCCGGCACCGGCTGCTACCTTACTTCCCCAAGGTCCCCCTCCTTTACCGCCACCTCCTCCTCCACCGGTTCCACCGCCAAGAGCTTCCATCGTCTTGCCTGCGCTTTGCAACGCTGTCTCCGCTTTATCTCTAGCAGCTTCTTTTTTGGTGTCACCAGGGTGTTTCGCTGCGTCCGCTACAGCATCATTATAATTTTTTGTTGCATCACCCAAAGCCGCTTGCGCGGACTGAGTTGCCGCACTAGTCTGCGCCTTTGCCTTCTGGTCGCCTGCTACCCCTTTCTTAAAAGCTGATGTCCCTATTCCATTACCAGCTAAAAAGCCCCTCAGCTTATTCTCATCATAACCAAACTGTCCGGCAAGTTCGGCACCATCTTTACCGAGAGCGAATAACCCCTTCTGCATCTCTTTAGCAGCACCCAGACCCGTCCCCAAGGCCGCGTACTTACTCTTCAGAATATCGGCCATCGCATCGTAACCTTCCTTCGCTCCGCCGAGGAACGCTCCCTGTGCGCTGTTGGCGATCTGTCCCGCCTTAGATGCCAGGGCTTCATTGGTCGAGGCCTCCGCACTCAACCCCTTAAAGTACGCCGTCTGCCCCAGCGCAGCGGCGTTACCTTTCGCTTTCTGCGTCATGTCGCTCGAGAAACCAGCTCCGGCAGCTCTTCCCGCTTCACTAGCCACTCCACCGATGGCGGCGCCGACCATGGCCGAGACGCCGGACTTGGCCCCCAGCACGAGCTGACCGGTGATCGCCGGCACGGCCATGTAGAGGGCGGCCATGACATAGATGTAGTAGGCGTTAGCCAGATCGAGGTCGAGGGCATTGCCCAGGACAAGGGTGCGGTCAAAGATGTGCAGCAGGTTTTCAATCGGGGTGAACGAACCACCACCTGCAAATCCACAGGGCCCATCCTGGACAAGCGGTACTGGACAATCAAAACCGACATGGGTGTATGGCGTACCGTAGTTTCCGCCCGTCCCCGTCGGGGGACAGCTAACCATAAGGCAGCCGAAGTTTGAGCTCTGCATCTCCGCGATCATCGAGCTAACCACCTTGGTCTCGGTTTTGCTTCCCATCATCGCCCAGATGCTGCGCTCCATCATCCCGACGACGGCGAAACCGACATCCCACAGCTTGGCCCACGCCCAAAAGCTCATCCAGGTAAAGATCGTCTTGTGCCAGCCGGGCACGACGACGAGGATGCAGGCGAAGGGATAGCCGATGCAGAGGATATAGAGCAGCACCCCCTGCATATAGGGGATCAGCGTGGCCCAGGCATAGAGCTCGCCGTACTTACTCTTCTCACCCACCGTACGTTGGTTGGTCTGAACGTACTCTTCAACCTTGTCGGAATTACTGTAGCGCGGGTTATACAGAGTTGGGGGCGCTATGCGCAGCTCGTTTCTTACCAGGTAGGCCAGGATCATATCCTGCAAGAAAAGCTCCATTTCGTTCTCGTTGAGCGAATCACCGGGATCGCTCTCCCCACCCACCCCGCCTGAGGTCCCCGGCTTTCTGATACCCCAACCGTAGAAGAGGGCGTACATGATACCCTCGGGCGAGATCGAGCCGCGTTTCGAATTAACCAGCTTGTGGAAGGCGTGCCCCGCCTCCCAACGCATCCCATTCATGACGATTTCAAAGAAGAGGTCGCAGCGAATCTGGCTGTTGATTATCGCCCCATCATAGATAATCCCATTCCCCATAGGGAAGAAATTCCTAAATGAGGTCTCATCAACCTTTCCCGCCAGCGCCGGCGCACCCCCCGCACCATCGGCCGTGATGCGTTTACTGAGAAATTTCTTGAGTGAGGCTGGCACCGGCACCTCATGCCCTTCAAGCCACTGCGCCATGGCGGTGTAAGAATCGGTTCCTCCTAACGCCATATCCCAAGGAATAAAGACTGTGTCCGGCAGATTGTTGCCACGCGCGTTACGCGCCGCGGCAAATTTGCTAATATCGATGTATTCCGCCATGCGGTCACCGCAATTGCTCGACAGAAAGGTGATAAAGGCATCACGCAGGTCGGCTGTCTGAATCTGTACTGTGGTAATATCTTCTAGCAGGGTCCACTTTAACTGCGAGAGCAGGATCCACGCCGTTTCGTTGGATTTTATGCCCGAGGGACCATCAACATACACGGATCCCGGCGGTGGAGCGACGACATTGGTGTTTTTGGCAGTGCTTGCTGAGACATCGGCCTTGAGGTTGTACGTGCCGGTCCATTCAATTAAAAACTGGGTGACCTCACTGATCAGACTGTCGTACCAGGCAAAGAAGAGGGCTACCTGGACGGTGCCATCGCCGTACGGGCCGCCGGTGGGTGCACTATCGTTGGTGATCACATACGGCGCGCCATCCGTGCTTTTCGCCATACGCTGCACCAGGCGCGAATTGATTAGCCCGACTTCGGCTAGACGCCAGACCTCGCGTTGATCCTGTGGAACATTACCCACGCGCCATTCGCTGGCGTTAACCTGGGCCGGTGTGGCGATTAGCCAGTGGTAAAAGGCGGGCCCAAGGAAGAACCACATATAGTTTTTGGGCGCCATGCCGGTAGCCACCCCAACCAAGCCACCGAAGGCGGCGAAGATATAAAGTAAGGGTGCCCACAGACCGATCCTTCCGGCCTTATCGTAAAGGATCCAGTGAATAATATCGTGCTGGGTGAAGTAGCCCTGGGTTGTAAAGGCTGCCCCGATGGCGGTGAAGTTAGAGCCGAAACAGATCAGATCGTTGTCGGCGCACGAGGCTCCGACGACGGTCGTCGAACCGGCGGCGTTAAGGACGTATTGCAATACTTCGGCTAATAACATAGATGCAACCTTTTCATTACCTAACGTTCCTGCGCCCCATTCCCCCTCTCTATCCCCTTCTCAATAACCTTCTCTATCCCTTTCTCTGCACTAAAATTTAATTGCCAAAGCCGACTGGACTCTGCCCGGGCTTATGCGGCGCCGTAAGCATGCTCCCACCCGATTTTGCCTTGGAGTGATCTAAAATCTGGCGCAGCAGCCTCTTTAGCCCCTCTTCATTCTTAGCAAGGGCATCGATATATTTATCATTGCCTCCGACGGCTTGGGCTATCAAATCTTCGGCAGCCTTCGCATATTTGCCGCCTACCCCCGCCGCCCTGGTCTTACCTTTCAGAAATCGATCTAGCTCAATTATCGCTTCCAAGATCTTCGAGTCTGCAATCCTTTGTGCCAGTAGGTAAAAATCACGCTGATTCTGCCCCAGCGGTTTACCTGTCACCATTGGCTCACCATTTGGCTTAGGCGCGATCTTGCGATAGTCATAAACAAAACTATCGGGGGTGACCTGGTTTAACTCTGCAGCAGTAATCCCGTCCTGCAAAAGTGTCTGCAGCACCGTGAGCCACTGTTCGTCCATAACAAAACTCTTCGTGCTCAGCAGTCGCTGAGTCTTAGCGTCGTAAACGAACCTTTGCCCTGCCAAGCATTGGGCAGCCTCCTCCTTTGTCGTCTTGTTGCGGCAGTTATCTGTCGCTTTCGGAGCTCCGGAATAGTTGTGCTTGGCTAACATAACCTCAAAGATCTTATTGTATATATTTTCTCGATAGATCCGCCTAAACATGCTAATCCCGATATTTGCTGGCACCGGGGTAGCGGTGGTGATCATAGCGACGCCCGCGAGATTGAGCTCATACTCGATATCGCCGATAACATTCTCGAATACATCCTTCATATCCTGAACGTACTTTTCAGCTTCTAGATCGCCCTCTGCCGCCTCCAGCTCTGGATTAAAGATGATTGAGCTAAGATATGTTTTAGTATCTTCGGCAGTAGGGTCACTGGGGTCATTGGCAAAACCGAGACCCATTTGCGGTATCGTCGTCCCCGTCGTCTGCTCATCGCCAGAGCACCTGCGTAACGTCTCCGGCCATTCTTCATCATTAGCCCCACGGCTCGCGCAATCCGCAAGGGAGGCAAGCATGACCTCCTTATTCTCAGGCTGCTGCTCTAGCTGTTGACGCACATCACCCTCGGCCAAAATACCGCCCAAGCCGATTAGGAGGGCCTGATTGGTTGCGCCCTGCATGCCCATAGCTATACCGGGCTCGGTTAGCGCCCAGACCATATTGGTGACTGCTAACGGGCTGGTCAGTAAACCATGTAAGGTGTTACTGGCACTTGCCGTTCCCATGGTGGACCTCATCCCAGCTAGTGGTCCTTTATAAGTAATCGTATTTGTAGAGCTGGACGGCTTTAACGTCTTGAATTCCTTTCCTACTGCGTACGTATCGTTACCGAGGAAAACATCACTTCCCTCCATATCATTTGAGTAAGTACGCGCATCACCCTGACCACCAACGCTCTGGTCAGTATACGCCTCCGTTATGTTAGAATCAGGATCTGCGCCCTCCGGCAGTGCCCAAGCCGCCCTACCAAGAAGCGTTCCTAGCAACAAACTTAGCGCGATCGCTTTTTTTACCTGCATAACAACCCTCATGGCATCCCCCTTGTCGTAGAACCGTTTTGCATTGACGTAGTTTGCGAAGACATAGTCTGTGACAACCTCGTTAAATCTTGCCTCGGCGCAGCCTGCGGCTGCACGGGCATGGCGATCGGCGGAAGTACTCCAGCCGCGCGAATCCTTTCTGAGAGCAGATTGTGTTTAGCCTCCTGCATCTTATTTTGGGCTTCAAAATTAACGTCGCTCTCACTCATGCCGCCGTTCATGGCGCGCTTCTGAGCAGCCTCAAGATCTTTCTGATAGAGAGCTTGGTCTTCGACCAACATCGGCGCCCCCTTCCAAGCGCCCTCTCCCATCATGCCCTCGCGCTTCATCGCCAATCCGACCTGGCTCTGCACGCGCACGGTGCGCTCCTGTAGATTTTTAAGATGACGCACGTACTGCTTGGCAAACTGAAAAGCCATCTCATCATCGCCATCCTGTAAGGCCTCCATCATCCCCTGAAAGGGCTTCGGTGCACTTTCGATGGCGAGCACGGGAGCATCTTTAGCTGGGTCGCCGTACTTGGCCAGCAGCCGTTCACGCGGCGGAAGTTTGGCCAGCGCAGCCTCTTGGGCTTCTTTTGCAGATGCCGGAGCAGCTACGGCCACGGCCTCTTCCGGATCTTCTTGGGGAACATAGATATTTTGGCGCGGGAAGAATTCGACGGTGGGCTTTTCACCCTGCACCGGTGCGGCCACAAATGGAGAGACCGCGCTATTGCTGCTAAACCAAGCTCCCTTCTCGGGCATCACTGGTGCTAGCGCCAGCGCCCCGACAGCGCTGTCGGCTAAAACCAATAGTGGTGCCGCCATAAACGCAGCGCTCACAAAAGTTAGATATAAAACTAGGTGTGAAAGTCGTTTCATTTCAGATCCATAACCAGGCTAAAAACACCCCCGAATATACTTACTGAGTCTCTATCGTAGGTTATGGGCCAAATGATCCACTATGTGACGCAAAAAATCGACCTGGGTCAATATTTTACTGCTGTGATTACAGGTAGTTAGATAGCAGGTTGAAAATTAACTTGAAGTTCCTAGGCGGAAATCTGTGTTTTGCCTATGAGAGAGGCTTTTGAAGATCGATGACGCCAACGCCAACGTTCTGATATCAGTTGCGCGAAAGCCACGAAATAGGACGCGAGCGTGGAATCTTGGTAAGCTTTTCAAACTTATCCAAAATAGCCACTGACGGAGGATTTAGGTAAACTTGAAATCTACGCATATATACACCATATCGTATGCTGTATAAGATGGAAACAAGAAAGGTTCTGGCCGATCCCTCTTCTTGCCTTTTCTGCACTTTTACTGGGATTTAATGGGCAAGAAGTTTCTACTTAAACCTGCCTATGATGTAGGTGGCGAAATACTCCGGCACAACTTATCAAACTCAGTTAATATCTCTGGCTCCTCTTTGAGTCCAACTAGCTAACGTAATCAGCGGCTTCATTTGCGGAGTGGTTGAGTTATTATTCGTTGGAATTCAACCAGGCCAGAGCTGGCGGCAGGCGGCTGACTTTGTAGCGCATAAGCGAAGGGTTCTGACATGGCTTCAAATACACCAACAAAACTAGTTGTAGCTCTAAGTTCAGAGTCCCGGATCTGGTTTAGCTTTTCTCCAGATCTCTTTATTAGGCTAATATAGTCCTTAAGCGTCATACTAGAAGACTACCACATAATTGAGAGAAAAAGTAGCTTGCTAAATTTTGCAGTGGCCTAGGAAAAAGGACTGCTCTCTTCTCACGCCAGCGACGGAGGTCCCTGGCTTCTCTGCCTAACGTAACGATCGTGCCACCAAGCGCTCGGGATGACATTAAAAAAGAATGTCATCCCGAGCTCTACCCTCTTTCAACGCCCCTACACCAAATAAGGTATCACCTCAAAAAGGGTAGGGACCTCCATCGCCACGACCTGCAGAATTCGCCCCATAGTGATGCACAGCTTGCCGAGGGGGCGAGTAGTTACCGGCCGGGAGCTGCAGCCGCATCGGATGCAGTAAGCAGAAAGCCGACTGCAGATCTATGATAGCGGCTTACAGAGGGCAGATAGCAGGCAGGCGGTACTAGATTCCTTGACCCTTGAAACGTGTACTAGGTGAGTTGCATTTTACACTTGAACTTGGCCTTGAACTCCCGCGTGGCCATGGCCCATTCACCATATTCTTGGAATTCGACTGATAGGCATGCTCAGGTCAAAGAAGGAAAGGCCACGGCCAAGCAGAAGTTCATGGCGAAGTTTAAGTTAGCAATGGAGCCTTGGTCTGAAGCATCGCCTCACTAGTCTCTTCCGCGCCAATGCGCGGGTCGGTTCAACTTAAGAATTCGTGGTCGCGGTCGAAGAGCCAGCTCCTGGCCGCCAGGCCAGGAGCTAGTTGTTCGTTCTCGCCACCTCAAAACCGGTATTAGCCACAAACTGCCCCTTGGAATTGACGAAGCGATCGAGGATCGGGAATCCTTCGAGGATAATCTCACCTTTGTCGGTTTCAACAATCCACGTCGGCGATTTTTTTACGGGGTACTTCGCCGGTGGAGCGTCAACATCTTTGAACTTTCCACCCTGCACCAAAAACACAGGCATCGTCCGCGCGGGAACAAGCGCCGTCGTCCAACCGATGCGATAGATAGTTCCGATCTTAAGGTCGTACTTGGATGCAATATCGATCAATTGAGTTATGCCATCGGATAGGTGTGGGCCCTCTTTGGCATTAATCACCAAACTAATGCGCCGGATCGGGTTGGCCTCTAAGTTGTCACGCAGATCGGGACCGCTGGGCGCAGGGCTGGCGCTCGGCGCTGGTGAGGTTGTCGCGGTGCCCCCCTTCTCGGTTACCGCCACCTCGGTTGCTTCCTGGTCTACGCCGCCTTGGAATGATCCGACATCGGTAGCGTGATCGTTTGTCTCGTTATCTGCGGTATCAGGCGCGCTGGCCTTTGGTTTGCCCTTTACATCCTGGTCGCCATCGGTCGAAGGCTCGAAGACATCTGTTCCCTGCATTATTTTGTTAGTGTAGTTCGGCTCAAATAGTGGGCCACGCTTGGGCGGCTGCGCCTGCACACTCAAAACGACACTAAGCGCAGAACAGGCCACACAGAGTGACCGCCGTACTAAAAGTTTCTTCCATGTCAGCATTGGCTCTCCTTTTCTGCGTTGACTCGTTCCTGCGAATTCCTGTAACTGATCAATAACCCCGGGGCGAAAGAATATCGTGAGCGTGGTCCTGGTCGATGTACCTAGCCGATCCTGCACACTCTTCGACCACGACCGCGACCACGCTCACGAATTATTAGGTTACCCAGACTTCACGAACAGCTACAAACAAACTAGCGCAACCTAAAGTCATCATTCTCGGTAAGCTCTGAAAGCGCCGAATCACCGAAATCGAACATAAACGTAAACCAATCGCGCTCTCGCCCTCTGTACCCCCAGCAGCCCTTGAATGCTGGGAAGATCTCAAAGGTACTCTCACCTCCGCTTCCCGGCTCCTTCATGTTGGCCTTCGTATACGTCGTATTGACTCTGGTCATATCTTCCATCGGAGCGCAGGTGGTAGGTTCATCGCCCTCATAGGGCCCCTTGGTAATCTTAGCTGAGGACTCACTACGGAAGGAATTGGGCCTGACTACGTTCCACTTATCGACATTCTTTAGGTAAGAGTGATGCTTTTTATGCTCATCGTCAGTTGACATCAAGGCATGTAAAAGAACGAGCGTACGCTCAGCTCCCTGATACGAAGCGTCGGTGATATGCAGTCTACGCGCATCGTTTACGGGGATGGCCTCACCGATATCACTTAAGCATTGATCGTTGTTGTCCTTACGCCCACGACGGAGCAGCCCACCGAGAGCCCCTCCCTTACCCACTCCAACATCCTGCACGCCCGTGCGGGTTTTACCGCTAAAGATATCGTTGCGCGCACAGTTAAACTCACCTGTGGGGCCTAAAAACGCACGCCATGCTTTTTTCACATCGCGCACTTCATCTGAATTGATAAGCTTTCCGGTCAAGAGCAGCGATCTGACCGAGGCGTATCCCATCGGCAGATCCATCGCATAAAAATGTTTCTTGGACTGATGCGGCAAGCCCTTGCCCAAGCCGATTCTCGCTAAAGCGCCCTTAGAACTGAACAGCCCCCCACCTCCTCCAACAGAGAGATCGTTGAGGCCCTCAAATAGTGTCCGTCCGTAGACACGCGCGGAGTGGGCCCCTTGATATGCCATATCCTTTAAAGCGCCAGTACGCGCCTTCTGCAGAGCATCGTAGGTCACCATAGCCAGTGCCTGGGCATCTTTTCTGTTATATTGTTTAGGTTTGCCATAGTTCACAGTCTTGTCTTTAGGAAGGAGCTTGGCAGCATCACTCACCTTTTTCTGCACCAGATCGATCGGATCGAAGACCGGGCCCATCAGCTTCTCATCAGTCGCCTCATTCTTAGCAATGGCCTGGCTTACCTGTTGCTTAGAGAGATAGAGCGACTGAAAAAGCTCCTCACTCGTATCGATCTTGTAGGCCGGGTAAAAATACTCTATTTCGTAGGCATACTTGATCATCGGGCAGAGATTGCAATCCACCTCGAAACCCCGGTAATGGCAACAGATACAGTAAAAATCAAGCGCTATACACATGCCTATCGGCTGAGGACGCATCAGCGCCAACGAAACCCAAGGACTGCTCGTCGGGGTTATGACACTATTGGTCACGCGCTCGCAGTAATCCTTATTCCACACCAAACCAAAAGGCTCCCGCTTTGGCATATCCTCCTTATCACTATCGACGTAGGTGATGGTGCTAAAGTTATCGCGATCTTTCGGTGGCAGGATCATCTCCACAAAGGTGTGCTTGTGTGGACGTTGGCAATCGACAAAAGAGGCCATGGCGGCACTCGTGTCTGCGCCGCTCGCCTTCCTGGTCTCCGCCGTGGTGGATCCACGCCATGCCGTTTTCTTCTTTGGATTATTAGGGTCCAAGGCCAGATCCTGCGCCACTTCCAGGGTGAGCTTTTCCACCTTGGGCTGCATGATCGTCGTGCCGCGATTGGCTGCTCGACAAACATACGCCTCATTTGAATCATCAGAAAACTCACTACAGTCCATGGTCGGCGCTGGCGTTGGGGTGGATTCGGCATAGGACTTCTGAACAGTCCCCGCCAAAAAGAGGGAACTAATCGCCAGCGTGGTGACAGCCGTCTGCAGACTAGCCAAGCGCATTGAAAATTTAACGGTACTCACTAAGCCTTTCCTTAACTCCTTCATACAGCTCCCCTTTTGGATTAGCATCATAGTTCTTAAGTGCGTCTAGCCCTAACTTGTGAACGATATGGTGATCGGTGACGCGTATGCGGTACGGTAGACACTCCAGGCCCTCGAGGCCCATCACCAATGAGAGGTAATCGCCTTTAGCCGCCGCATAGTGCATGACGGTAACGCCGGCACCAAAGGCCGCCTCGATATCAATCGGCGGCGCGGATTTAAGGATCAAAAGATCACTAGTCACCAATTCATCGGTCGAGAGCTTGGCGGAATAATCCTCTGAGATCGGCACAACCCGAGTAATATCAAGCGGGCAGGATCCAAGCACGGGCGGGGTCATCTCCCCGAAGCGATCAGCTTCATTTTCATCCATCATCGCCTGCTCACCTTCGGCGTACTCCTTGCTCGATAGCATCTCCTGTATCTTTTCTTGGTCACTCTTTTCCTGCTCTTGATGCATGGCTTCGATCTCTTGCAAGCTCGGAAGATCAATCCGGCTGGACTCTGAACGTAGATGCCGCACAACCGGTTTTTCTGGAGGGGCGGGCGTCGGCTTAGTGCGCGGTGCTTCTAGCTTGGAATAGAACTTTTGCATCAACGCTGAATCAGGGGGCTCATTAAGCGAGTCAGCCATTGATCTCTTCAACACGGGTGGAAGCGTTTTGGGGTGATCGATCTTGGGTCCGCCGGGAGTGCCCGTGGGATAAAATGGTCCGAACTCTTTGCCATTGACAACGATACGACTGATACCTTGGCCGCTTTGGGAAGGCTCGACTATGATCCCGCTCTCGATCTCCTGCCGCAGAGCTTCCTGCCTAGCTGTGACGTCATCAGTTTGAGCTCGCGCGCTGCTCGTCAGGGACAGGCTGAAGACCGTGGCTATGATCAAAATATGGCTGCAAGGCAAACCTGTTCGCTTCAAAAACATATCAGAAAACCTCCCCTACTGAGAACGTGCAGCATGGCAGCATGTGTTATGACTACGACCGTGCTTCACGCTCTCTGTTAGTTGTTATGGGTTGAAAGCTGCAAGATGTGACATGAAATATAAAAATAAATCGCAACGACTCAATAACTTCCTCAATAACTTCCGTAATTGCTCATTAAGTCTGGGTAATTCTAAATCTTGAACATGAACTGGAACTGTTCCCGATTCCTGCTCCTGCCCCTTATCCTCGTGATCGGACTAGGAAAAGGGGCAGGGGCAGGAATCAGGAGCAGTTCAAGTGCA
>CAIXSY010000096.1 GCA_903922175.1 uncultured delta proteobacterium
AGAAACGTGTACTAGATGAGTTGCATTTTCGAAGCGAGATTCTAAATTAGCCCTGAGCCGAGTGCTGATGCCGTAAAGTTAGCTGACGTAGCGGCTGCTAACGTCTATTGCCTCATCAGGAGTTACCCCCTTCGCTCGACCGTCCGCCTTCGCTCGGCCTCGCGGCCGAAGCTATGGCGAGACAGGCTGCGGTCGAGGCTACGGGGGACAAGACGGCTAAGGCCGTGGGCTGCAGCCGAAAGCTGCAGCTGCATCAGATGCAGTCAGCGGAAAGCTGTCAGCAGATCTCTGAAAGCAGATTACAGATCAACGCTCGTCGGTCTGAGGCGAAGCCTCGCTAGTGCTTAATTGATTATTTAACATAGCTGTGGTGGCAGTGGTATCGGCGCTTCGGGTTCAACTCCGGATAAGCCGATTGGACTTGCTACCCGGCACCTTGCCTGCTTCCTTGGAATCGGCTTAATCCTATACATTTTGCTGGTGCGCAGATCGCCGGAAGGTGTTTATATACCTGCATGCTGCAAGAATCTCTTATCGGCTCTTATAACTTCAACGTATTACGTGCGTTGCTTGAGTCGCTAGATCTCCTTAAGACACAGGCAGGTGCGGAGATCGGCGTCTTCGATGGCGGGACATCTTGGTATCTTTTGAGGAGCTTTCCTCAGCTCAGACTCTTTGGCGTCGATCCATATCTCGCCTATCCAGAATACGATCAATCGCGCATGCGGCAGGCTGAGCAGACCGCCGTGGATAGGTTAGCTCAATTTGGTGAGCGCTCAATTCGCATTAAAGAGAGCTCAGTGAGTGCGGCAAAGGCCATTCCTGAGGAATGCCTTGATTTCGTCTTTGTTGATGGAGATCACACGTATGACGCCGTCGTCGAGGACATCAAGGCCTGGTATCCCAAGGTCCACGCAGGAGGCCTTTTTTGTGGTCACGACTATTCCTGGGGGGCGTTCATTGTGCTGTCGATGAGTTTGTAGAAAAAAGCAAATTAACAGCTTACAGCACCCCCATTGCGAGCGATATATGGTGGATGATTAAGCCGTCCGTACCTGCTCAATAACCCCGATCGAGCCACTCGATAACTTGTGTGATGTGGACTGGGTGTTTCCGGCAGCCATAAAAAAATGGCTTTGGCACCCCAATGAAGCTCCGCCCCCGAAGCCGCATCGTTTTGCCAAAGCCCACAGAAGTAGCGAGGTCGACAAAGCACATATCCTTTCTGCGAGAACCAGTGCCCTGTTGTTCTTAAGTGTTTGCTTAAGAAACTTTTTAAGAATGCCGGATGCCACCACACCATTTCATTCTTCAGGAGAGCCCACCCAGATCCATCGCTCTCCTGAAGAAGGGGGCATCGTTGCCCCCAGGGTATTGCGTACTACCTGTCTTATCCAAGCAGCGTTAGTGCTAGTGCCGGCTGCTGATTAGCCTGCGCTAGGACTGATGCACCAGCTCTCTGCAAGATGTTCAGGCGTGTCAGTGTAGCAGCTTCACTTGCCACATCCACATCGCGGATGCGGGATTCAGCGGCGGCGAAGTTTTCGCGCGATACTGCCAGGGTGTTGATTGCAACATTCAGTCTCGACTCGACCGAGCCAAGCGTGCCGCGTGTTTGCGCCAGAGAGCCGATCGCTCCCTGAATTGCATCCAACGTAATACGCGCCGCCGACTGCGCATTAGTCGAGGTTGGGTTAGACTGCCCATCGACGATCGAGTAGCTCAGCGACGAGCTTCCCGCCATAGCCAGACCAAGCGCTTGCAGCGTGCCCTGCACACCGGCAAACGAGATCTGTGCCGTCGAGGCAGAGTTAAACCCGATCTGCAACGTTAACTGTTGTGTCCCTGAGAGTAGTACCACACCATTGAACTTGGTCACGGTCGCAATGCGCTCAATTTCTGAGCCAAGCGCCACGAACTCGTTCGACAGTGCAGAACGCTGCTGCGCGGTAAAAACGCCGTTGGACGACTGTTCGGCGAGTTCCGCCAGTCGAGACAGCACATTACCGACTTCACTCAGAGCAGAGTCAGCGATCGCAATACTCGAAATACCGTCATTGGCATTTCGAATAGCAACGGTTGCCACTCTTTGGTCTGCTTTTAAAGAGTCCGCGATCGCAAGGCCTGCCGCATCATCGCTGGCGCGATTGATACGTTGACCGGAACTCAACTTTTCAAATGTTTTGCTTAATGCATCAGATGCAATACCCAACCTGCGTTGGGCTTGCAATGATACGATATTCGAACCAAGCGTAATAGCCATACGTTATTCCTCCTTGAATAACACTTCAGAGCCCTAGAGAAATTCCTTGGGCTCTCTATTCGTAGATGGATAGCGCTGTGAATTAAGGTAGAACAACTTGATATGTCACACACACACAATTTACTACCACCACACACTCTGTCCTAATAAGAGAAACGGCTGGGTGGAGACCGAACTGAAGCGCAAAGTTGTCATAGGGGGCAAAATCATGAATCTCCGTAGGTCAAAGAATGTTACGGAAGTCCTCGGTGGTCTCTCCGGCGCTAACGCTGAATGCGTAATAAACAGGGCATTCCATAACCCTGCTTTTACCACTTGGAGGAACATACGGTCTAATCGAGAAGCGGAAGCCTCGAGGGCAGCTAGGATAGGCGCCAAGGTACACCTCAAGTGCATGTAGGGCCTGATCCATATGGGGTTGTTCAATTATGATCGGGCATAGTTTCTGATCAATTTGGGCGAGGTAGTTCACCTTGGAGCGGCTGCCAAGAGCTGTACTGGCCCAATACTGTGGCATCTCCTCTTGGTTATGAAGGAGCTCCTGACCAACGAACTGGTCGAAAGTTCCACTCATGGCCACAAAATCCGGCGTTTCTGGAGCATTTACGTTAGGGCAGTTTGTGCCGGTTAAGGTGCGAAGTATTCCTACATCGCAGAGGAGGGTTTTGAATCCTTTAACTCGGCGCATGGCATGCTGCTGTGGTCCAGAAACTATGGGCATAATACGGTAGGCCGCTTGAACTCGGCTTAGGTGCTCAAAGGTGCGTTTGACCATCGTCTGCGGGATCTCTTTTGTATAGTCGCCGAGTCCGCTCTGTTCTCCCGGGTGCCAGGCACTTGTGCGCAGTAAAACTTCAACCGCGCGGCGTGGTGCTTCCTTCCCGAAGTCAAGGCTATTGAGGGTAGCAACGATCTCTTTCTGAAGTTTGAGGCTGTCATCAAAAACGTGCGTCTGATGGAAAGCCTTTACGCTAGCGGGCCATCCTCCGACGACCAGATAGTTTGCCAGCTCCTGGAGCAGTAATGTATGCAGGCTTGAGGCTAATGGCTGCGGCGCCGAGAGTACAGCCTGTGCTGCCGCAGCTTCCCCACCGGCGCATAGATATTCAGCAAAAGAGAGTGGTAACAGCTGTGCTGTTTGAAAGCATTCATTGAGGGGTATAAGAAGCCGCTCAAATTCCGGATGCATAATACCGGCCACCGCAACGTGAAGCCCCGGCTCAATTTCAGAGAGCTCGCGAATGCGTTCGAGTCCAGCTGGGTAGGCATCAATGTTATCGAAGAAAAGCAGTGTCCGTCCAGGGGCTAGCTGTGCTCCGAGACGTTGGCGCAGTACGCCAAGAACTCCACCCAGATTTATGTTGGCGCCGAAGAGGACCTCAGCCTCCTCGGTGTTGCTGCAGTCGATGCGCTGAATACCCTGGGCAAAGTACGCAGCGGCGAAGGTCTCGATGCTGAAGGTTTTACCGACCTGTGGGGCACCGAAGAGAAATAGCGGCTTGCGCTCGCGGGCGCGATACCAGTCGCTAATTACACGTTCAATGAAACGTCGCATTACCGCCATCTTAGCCTGCTCCTATGCATTGCTTATCTCATCGGCCTGATGGGATTATTTCTTGAAACATAAGATGGGTGGAGATGCTTCCCACTTCGCCTGGCCTTGCGGCCAGTGCTTCGTGGGACAAGTGCGGCCGGAGCTATGGCGGACAGGCGCGGCAAGTGCTACGTAGGACAAGACGGCTAGGGCCGTCGGACGCAGCCGAAGTCCGCTGCTGATGCAGTCAGCGGAAAGCAGAAAGCTGACAGCAGCTAGCCGATAGCGGATTACAGGGGCGCTACTCTCTTCCGCGCAAATGCGCGGGCCGGTTCAACAGGCCCATTTGATAGGCCCCTCCCACCAACAGGCCTCACCGTCCCGTCCATAGCCGCTCTGTCTTTTGAAGTGTATAGTTGTTTTAAGAGGGGGAGCTCAGTATGTCAGATAAAGAAAAAACCATAGCTCAGGATCTGCCTAGTATTGCGCGACTGCTTGCGCCGTGTTGGCAGGTTCACACCTTTGACAGCGTTGCTTCCACTATGGACAAGGCGCGGGAGCTTGCAGGAGAGGTAACGAGTGAGGCCCCGCTGCTGGTCATAGCGGCTTCCCAGGATTCCGGCCGAGGGCGACAGGGAAGAGGCTGGGCTTCAAGTCCCGGTGGATTTTATGCTACCTATGCTTTTTTGGTGTCGAGCCCCGTCTCGTCGCTCTCTGGACTTCCCCTTGTGGCCGGAGTTGTCGTGCAAAAGATGCTGTCTCGTTTGGGTGCTACGACGCGACTTAAGTGGCCCAACGATCTGCTGAGCCTCGATGGCAAGAAGGTCGCTGGTATTTTGGTTGAGCTATTAGCTCGTGAGGGGCGCTCCATCGCCCTGGTCGGAATCGGTATTAACCTAAATTCTGAACCAGAGGACGTCCCACAGGCCTGCTCAGTAAAGACGTTGTCTGCCGCGCTCTATACTCCAAGCCAGATTGCAGCTGAGCTTAGCGAAGATCTGCGTCTAGCATGGCAAACGCTGCAGCGGCATGGATTTGGTGTCTTTCGTTCGTCATGGGAGGCAAATGCCTGTTGGCTTGGGGAAGAGATCGAGGTCCATCAGGGCGTAGGCAGTGTGTGCGGGATGTTTGAGGGGATAACCGATAGTGGTTCTCTCAGGTTAATGAGTGATGGCAGCATGCAGGAGGTTTTGTGTGGTGACGTGCTGCGGGTGAGGCAAAAGAGATGAGCCGCTAAACTGTCGAGCAAGCTGCGGCCGCAGCTGCATCGGATGCAGTCAGCGGAAATCTGACTGCAGATCTCTGAATGATAGCAGATTACAGATCAACGCTCGTCGGTCTGAGGCAGAACCTCGCTAGACATTAAACCTAAAATGCACCACATCGCCATCGCGCACGACGTATTCTTTTCCTTCGATTCTTAGTTTCCCGGCTTCGCGTGCTTTGACTTCGGTTCCTGCAGCAACGTAATCCTCGTAGCCGATAATTTCAGCGCGGATAAAGCCTTTCTCGAAATCGGTATGAATCTTTCCGGCGCCCTGTGGGGCTTTGGTGCCGTAGGTGGCGGTCCAAGCGCGAGTTTCCTTGGGACCAACGGTAAAGAAGGTGATCATGCTCAGAAGTTTATAGCCAGCGACAGCTAGACGATCGAGCCCGGAGCAATGCAGACCGAGCCCCTCAAGGTACGTGGCGCGCTCCTCCATGGGGAGTTCGGCGATCTCAGCCTCCACCTGGCCAGAGATAACGACGACTTCGGCGTTGTGGCTCTGTGCATATTTGGCCACTAGGTCCACCGTTCTAGTGCCATTAAGGTCAGGGATTGTGGCGGCGTCACTTTCGGCAACGTTGGCCACAAACATGGTTGGCTTCGAGGTCAGCATGGTGGAGATTAGGTCCTGAAGGTGGTCGGGGGACCCTTCGAACTTAAACAGCCGCGCCGGCTTCCCGGCGGAAAGGTGTGCTTCGAGAGCGTTGGCCATCTCGTATTTGGCTTTGGCGTCCTTGTCGTTGGCCTTGACGCCCTTTTCGATCTTTTGAAATCCCTTCTTCATAGAATCAAGATCCGAGAGGATCAGTTCGGTCTCGATGGTTTCGATGTCACGCACCGGGTCAACCGATCCCTCGACGTGGATGATATTGCCATCCTCGAAGCAGCGCACGACATGGGCCACGGCATCAACGCTGCGGATATGACCAAGGAACTGGTTGCCCAGGCCTTCACCTTTGGATGCGCCTTTGATCAGCCCAGCGATATCGACGAAGGTGACTTGGGTCGGAATAATCTTCTCGGACTTGGCCAGCTGGGCTAAGACCTGCAGGCGATTGTCGGGCACGGGAACTGCTCCGGTGTTAGGCTCAATGGTGCAGAAAGGGAAATTAGCCGCCGCTGCCTTAGCTGAGGTCAAAGCGTTGAAGATGGTCGACTTTCCAACATTAGGAAGCCCGATAATGCCGCAAGTAAAGCCCATGAAGTTTTTCCCTTAAAATCAGTTTTCGCGTGCAGAGAATAAACCTGGGGCGGGAGGATGTGCAAGCGAAAAGCAAGGAAATTTGCGTAGTTGGCTCGGAATTCGGTATCTGCTCAATAACCCCGGGTAAAAGGAATTCGCTTGAACTTGCACTTGAACCGCTCCTGATTCCCGCCCCTGCCCCTTTTCCTAGTCCGATCACGAGGATAAGGGGCAGGAGCAGGAATCGGGAACAGTTCCAGTTCATGTTCAAGATTTAGAATTACCCAGACTTAATGAGCAGTAACGTTCACGGGGCATAACCACTCAGGAGGACTGTGTAAATTGATGGTTTAAATTCTATAGGCTTCGGATAACAGCATTGGGAGTAGTGTCGTTTTTTTTGGTTTC
>CAIXSY010000097.1 GCA_903922175.1 uncultured delta proteobacterium
CTGGGTGCTCGCACGCCTGCCGCTGGCGCGGCAGCTGCCTCAAGCTCTCGCAGCTTAAGGCGAATATTTAAACTAACTTCGCTGACTCACGGCGGTCGTGTATCAATTCATCTGGAAAACTGACGGCGGCGGCGCCTACCGTCAGCTTTGTCCTGCTGGGGGCAATTTATTAATTTCTTGCCGCTTTTCGTTCTCCAGAAAAGTAGCTTTTAGAAAACAGGGTCTTTCCGGACAGGCTCTAACTACTCGCCCCTCATCGGCTAACGCTGACGTCAATCGTCTAACGCCGGACGTAAAACGTCGACGTTAGACGTCGACTCGACGGTGCTCGCCGGAGCCCGGCGTTAGACCTTGGACGTCAGCGTCATCAGTTCTCAGAAGGGTCATTTTGCTGGGGTTATTTGCGTAGCTTGCGAAGGGAGCGAGTAGTTACTTTTTAGCAGTATCGAGGTTGTACAAGCTGTAGGTTTCTCACGGAGTGCCACGGGAGATCACACGGAGTTCCACGGAGGCAGTCTGCTGGCACGGCATTAGCGCGGAAAGGTTCTCGCACCGAAGGTGGGATAGCAGTGCGCGAAGCGCGCTGCTCTGTCCGCCATCACTGCTCGGAGCTACGACAAAACTTTTTGCGGACAGCTCAGCAGCTTTTCCAGCCCCTCGATGTCCTCCACCGGCTCTCGACAAACAGTGCCAGCGCAGAGATAGACCCTTGGCTTTTCCCCCTGAGCCTGCCTTCCGTTAAAAAGTCCGAGCGCTACGGGCCCCAGAGCATACACCGCATCGGGCAGAAAACGCTGCTGGAGAGATTTCATAATCGAAGCTTCCTCCCCTTCCCGCAGGCCTTTTACCACGGCGATCTCCTGGCCCGCCCCCTGAAGCATCTTCAATCCATGGATCGCCTTTGCTATCCCTGGCGGGTATCGCTCAGCATATTCGCTTACGGCACGGGCGACCTGCTGCGCCCGCTCACGATAAGCCACCTCTCCACTTAGAGCGAAGAGTTTGAGCAGATTATTTAAGGAGATGCCGTTGCCCGATGGTGTGGCATTATCGAGCAGATCTTTGCTTCGAACCAAAACATCCGCACTCTCTGAGAAAAAGTAGCCGGTACCGGCCTCGTCCCAAAAATGCAGATCTTGAATACCCTGCAGCTTTTGGGCGAGGTCAAACCAACGCACGTCAAAATCTGCCTGGTAAAGAGCAAGAAGCCCTTCAATCAAGCAGGCGTAATCGTCGAGACAGCCGCCGAAACGCGACTCTCCCCGACAATAACGGCGCTGTAATCGCGTGCCATCAAAAAGCTTCTCTTCAACAAAATGTGCCGCACGCTGCGCCGCCACAAGGTAACGCGGATCCTGAAGCACCTGGTGCCCCTTGGCCATCGCGCTGATCATCAAGCCATTCCAAGCGGTGATAATTTTGTCATCGGTCAAGGGGGCGGCGCGCGTGCGGCGCGCAGCCAGAAGCTTGTGTTGAATACTTTTCAGTAGCGGCTCGTCTTTTTTCGCCCAGGCATAGGGCTCTTTGAAGGTCAGAACATTGGCCTGGTGCTCAAAGTTTCCCTCAGCAGTCACCCCGTATACCTGCATCGCAGCAGAAAATTCCTCGGCGGTAAGAAGGGCTCGAAGCTCTGCCTGCTGCCAAACGTAATACTCGCCCTCACGACCAGCGGGGCCGGCGTCCTGCGCACTAAAAAAGCCCCCCTCGGGATCGGTCATCTCAGAGAGTACGTACTCCAAAATCCCACGACCGACCTCAGCATAGAACCTATCTGCAGTAATTTGATAAGCCTCGAGATAGGTGACACACAGAAGCGCATTATCATAAAGCATCTTTTCAAAATGCGGCACGGTCCAGCTTTCATCAGTCGAATAACGCGAGAACCCGCCAGCGAGGTGATCGTAGATTCCACCACGCGCCATACGATCGAGGGTATACTTGGCCATGTGCAAGGCTGAGGTCTCTCTGGTCCAGTGGTAAATTCGAAGTAAGAGCGCAATGGAACACGCCGCTGGAAATTTAGGGGCTTGGCCAAAACCACCACCGACATCGTCAAAGCTCTGGTCGAAATAAGCAAGCGTGCGAACGATCTGGTCATCGAGGAAGCCCGTACCCGGTGCGTGGATAGCACGTTCAGTCAGCGCCACAAGGATCTGCTCGGCAGATCCCTCGACCTTATCGCGTGCACTCTCCCAAACCTCGTGCAGTTTGGTAAGCACCTCAACAAACTGACCACGGTAAAGAAACGTCCCCCCCCAGAATGGCTTTAATTGTGGCGTAAGGAAAACGCTCATCGGCCAGCCACCCTGGCCGGTAAGCCCAGCCACGACATCCATGTAGAGCTGATCGACATCCGGGCGCTCCTCACGATCAACTTTGATCGAAATAAAGCAGCGATTAAGCACCTCAGCCACCTCGTCACGCTCAAACGAGTCCTGCTCCATCACGTGGCACCAGTAGCAGGTTGAGTAGCCAACCGAGAGGAAGATCGCCTTATTCTGCGCACGCGCCGCGGCAAACGCCTCCTCCCCCCACGGGTACCAATCCACCGGATTATGTTGGTGCTGGAGCAGGTAGGGACTCTTCTCGAGGGCAAGGCGGTTGGTTTTGGTCATAGGGGCCCGTCCTGAAACAAGTTACGCTTCAAGATGCAGTGGTACTATGGGACGGCCCCGAGAACAAGGCGATTTTGGACATTTACCCTGAACGAGAGAAGTTTACAGCCGAAAGCTGCTGCTGCAACGGACGCAGTCATCAGAAAGCTGACAGCAGATCTCTGAAAGCAGATTACAGAAGGCAGGCGGCATGTTCCCCCCCCCCGACCTTCCGAATTTCCACCGAATCAGGACGGGATCTTGGTCTTGGGCCGCAAAACATTCAACGCCGATCCAGCCCTAAACCACTCAATCTGCTCAGCGGTCAGCGCGTGCCTGAGCGGAACCTCTTTCTTTATCTCACCCGAAGCCGTTGAAACGCGCAAGGTTAGCGGCACCCCCGGCGTCATCTGCGCCAGCCCTAAGATGCTCAAGCGATCGCTCTCGCCGATAAGATCATAATCCGCCACGTTGCTAAACGTGAGCGGCAATATCCCCTGCTTAATTAGGTTAGTCTCATGAATACGGGCAAAGCTTTTAACGATAACCGCGCGACAGCCGAAGTAGCGTGGCGACATCGCCGCGTGCTCGCGTGACGACCCCTCACCGTAGTTCTCATCTCCAACGACAACCCAGCTAAGCGCATGCGCACGATAATAGCTGCCGATCTCTGGATACGAGACACTCTTTTCACCCGTTAGGACATTTAAACCCTTCCCAGCCTCACCAGTAAACGCATTCACGGCACCGAGAAACATATTCTTCGAAATATTAGGCAGGTGTCCACGGTACTTGAGCCATGGCCCGGCCTGTGAAATATGATCCGTCGTGCATTTGCCCTGCGCCTTGAGCAGAACCGGCAGGTTGACGAAGTCCTTGCCATCCCAGGCGGCAAAGGTTTCGATGAAGGCCAGACGCTCGCTTGTCGGAGATATGACAACCGGCATCTTGACCCGCACCTCCTCCTTTTCTAACCCCTGAATGAGACCGTTGTGACTCAGGACATAGCCATGCGGCGGTAGATCGTCCCCCTTCGGCTCGGTGAGCTGAAAATCATTCCCCGCGCTGTCTTTAAGCGCATCAACACTAGGGTTAAAAGAGAGTGACCCGGCAAACGCCACCGCCGTCACCAACTCAGGCGATCCGATAAAAGCGAGCGTTTCGTTATTACTGTCGTTTCGCCCTTTAAAATTGCGATTATAACTGGTAACGATGCTATTTTTCCCCTTGGGCTCGCGCTTCCATTGACCGATACACGGCCCACAGGCGTTGGTTAGCACGGTGGCCCCGACATCGAGGAAAAGCTGCATAAAGCCGTCGCGCACAACGGTTTGATAGACCTGATCTGATCCTGGCGTGACCATCAGCGGGACCTTAAGCTTAAGACCATGCGCCTTTGCCTGGCGCACAACGCTTGCCGCCCGGCTGATGTCCTCATAGGAAGAGTTCGTGCACGAACCGATCAGGGCGGCACTGGGTTGGTCGGGATATTGGTTTTCCTTAACGACCGTGCGCATCTGCGCTGCGCTGCGCAGCAGGTCCGGCGTGTGCGGCCCTACCCACTGCGGCTCAATCTTGGAAAGATCGATCTCAAGCACCTCATCGTAATACTTGCTTGGATCTTGGAAGACTTCGATATCTGCGCGCAGAGCCTCCGCATTGGCGTCGGCGAGATCGGCAACCTCTGTACGTTCCGTTTGACGCAGATAGGCCCCCATGCGCTTGTCGTAGGGGAATACCGAGGTCGTCGCCCCCAACTCAGCCCCCATGTTGGTAATCGTCGCCTTTCCTGTACAGCTGATACTCTCAACCCCAGGCCCGAAATACTCAACGATCTTACCGGTTCCGCCCTTCACCGTCAGAAGGCCAGCCACCTTGAGTATTACATCCTTCGGCGAAGCCCAACCGGAGAGTTTTCCGGAGAGGCGAATGCCGATAAGACGCGGGTTAACGAGATCGAATACCTGCCCGGCCATAACATCAACCGCATCGGCGCCACCGATCCCCACCGCCAGGAGCCCAAGTCCTCCAGCGTTCGGCGTATGTGAGTCAGTGCCTATAATCAGCCCTCCCGGAAATCCATACTGCTCCAACACGACCTGGTGAATTATTCCCGATCCTGCTTTCCAGAAGTCGATTCCGTATTTCTGCGCGGCGCTGCGCAAAAACTCATACACCTCCTGATTCTCGTTGATGGCGTTCGAGAGATCTTTTTCAGCCCCAACTTGCGCCTGAATGAGATGATCGCAATGAATTGAGGTCGGCACCGCCACCGTCGGGCGCGCCGAGACGATGAATTGCAATAGCGCCATCTGCGCCGTCGCATCCTGCATGGCGACGCGATCGGGACGCAGTGGCAGATGCGTTTTCCCGCGCACAAGGGCGCCTTCAGGCCAACGATCGAGGTGTGAGAACAATATCTTTTCGGCCAGGGTCAAGGCCCGGCCAAGACGCTGACGCGCTACCTGGTGTTTTTCTTTGATGCCAGAATAAAGCTTCTCTGCCAGTTCGAGTGTTTGATTAGTCATGGTACGAGCTATTCCCTAAAGTTTACAAATTGCAATTCAAGTTCCTTAAGATCAACGCGAAGTTTCCCCATCACAGACTGCAGATCGTCCTTCTTTTTTCCCGAAACACGCACCTGCTCGCCCTGAATTTGAGCCGCAACATTCTCCTTCATCTCCTTGATGGCTTTGGTGATGCGCTTAGACTCCTCCTGCGAGAACCCCTGCTTAATGGCGAGCTCCTGGCGTTGCAAATCACCGCCGACAGTGAGCGCATCCTTCCATTCAATAGACTTGGCGCTCACACCGCGCTTGGCCAGCTTCTGACGCATTAATTCCTGCACCGAGGCGAGCTTCATCTTATCATCGGCCACAATGATCATCAGGTTCTCTTTATCCTTCAGCTCGACTGAAGACTTTGAGCCCTTAAAATCGTAGCGCGTTCCAATCTCACGCGCCACCTGGTCAACAGCGTTGCGCACCTCCTGCATATTAACAACGGAAACGATATCGAAAGATGGCATAAAATAACCTCTTGGATAAATTAAGCAGACAGTTGATCAATCGGGCTGGAGAGATAGATCGCCTCTGGCCCGATGCGAGAAGCAACGGCAAAGGAGAGCGCTCCACTAAACTCAATAAAAACTCGGCGACAGAGCTCACCACAGGAGCTGGCTAGCGTAAAATCGATCTCCTGCGCTGCCTCCTTGAGGCGTCCCTCCTGCTCCTCGGTAAGAATACAGGGGAAGACAAACACGACGTCTCGCTCCTGAACCGCGACCGACGCCAACTCCACCGCCACCGCCGATTGTGCCCCTATATAATAGCCCAGCGCCGGATCGGAGCCGGTCTTGGGAGTGTCTTCAAAAAACGGAAAGACCTCACCCGTGCGGGAAAGATACGCACAACCACCACCGGCCCGCGCCGCTGCGAGAATACTGCCCTCAATCACCAAACCGATCAACGAGGCAGACATGCGCCCACCTGCAGACAGCTTGGTGCCGAAATTAAAGACGGCATCATTGGCAGAGCGAAAGGCGGTTTCGAGTACCTGTAGGCTTGTCTCCGTCGGAGACTCCTCACCCTCAAGAGCCTCATATTTTTTTCCAGAGTCAAAGTACTTGAGCACGCCAACAACGAAGTGTTCAAGTGCCAGCTTAGAGGCGACCTGGCTACCTATCCCCTCACGCACTGCCCAAGCGCCACCAACCACCAACGAGCCAGGAACCTGGCCAGGATTAATCGCAACATACGAGCTGGTCTCCGCTACCGCAGCTTCCCCCCGATGAAAATGGCAATCGATACGCGTGAGCGTCATATACTTCCAAGTCGCCAAGAACCTATCTTTATTTTCAATCCTCTGCGTTCCCCCGCGTACTCTGTGGTGAAATCATTCATTAATTTTTACCACAGGGGACACAGTGGTACACAGAGGAAGAATCTCAGAGCCTTCCTAATTATAAATTCATCTTTCCACACTTGGGGGATAAAACAAAAGATGGTTTTATCAAGGGGGCACCAAGACGGGTCCTGCTCAATAACGCCGGGGCGAGTCTTTACCATAGTCTTGGTTCTGGTCATGGTCCTAAATTCTGGTCATGGTCAATGATTTCGGCCAAGGACACGACAAGGACGTAAGACCAGAACCAAGACCAGGACTAGGACTAGGATCAGAGTCCATTCGCCAGCGTTAATGCGTAGTTGCTAAGACGCCTGCTAACCTACCAAAACAACTAGCCTATTTCATCCTATAACAACATTCTGCTAAAGCCCGCGCCAATACTTCCGATAGCATTACTTAGAGCAAGGAATGCTTACCTTTGTTGTTTTAAAGGAGTACGACATGGATAGTTTTTCAGAAGTAGCCGCCGCTAACACTCAAGCCCCCGCCTCGGTCCTATCAGCGAATTATTCAGCCAAAGACCAAAGCAACTCTCTGGTAATCGATGCCACGCTCGGCTCAAGCAGCGCCAGCACCGACCAGGTGAGTGTGAGCTTTGAAGATCTCTACAAAGGCCTGTCTATCGCCGGCAAAACGGTGATCGACAAGCTAAACGAGATCCTCAAAGCCAAGCTCCCCAACGGGATTCAAAGCCTAAAACCAGAAGACGTCACCTCCGAGGCGACAGCCGATCGTATCGCCATGGGGGCAACTTCATTCTTTCATGTCTTTGCAACACAGAATTCAAACTTGCAAGGCGAAGAGCTGCTTAACAAATTTATGGAGACGATCCGTGGTGGTATCAAAAAAGGCTATGATGCTGCCTCGGCCACGCTCGAGGGTGTCGGCGCATATCAATTCGACGGTGTAAAACAGGGCGTCGACGAGACCATGGGGTTGGTCGAGAAAAAGCTGCAACAATTCGAGGCGTATATGCGAGAACAGATGGGGCTTCAGTCAACGCAGAGTGACGCCGCAACTCAGACCGCACAAAACGTCGAGCAAGCGGTCCTTACCCAGGCTGGGGCGAAGACACTGAGCGTTGCGGCGTAGCGGACACCGTCCGCCCAAAGCCTTGACTGCCCCCCGAAGATCGGGGGGGGGGGGGGGGGCCGGCGCGCCGCGCTTCCTCC
>CAIXSY010000098.1 GCA_903922175.1 uncultured delta proteobacterium
AATATTAGACAAGAATCCTAGATGATCCGCTGGAACGAAATACTTGGTTCCTAAAACATCCAATAGTGCATACGCCTGGTCGCCGTAAAGAAACCGCCCAGCATGTGTTCCGTTGATGCCCAATGCTGCACCTGACTGCGTAACGGGCCCGATCAACTTCCCGGTCGAGTCATAGAGCGCGATACCAGGACCTTGTGGGCCGGTGGGGCCAGTATTTCCCGTAGCACCTTGGGCCCCTGCATCACCTTTCTGGCCTGGAAGGCCCGGTATGCCCTGTTGTCCCGTGGCTCCAGTTGGGCCTCGCACGCCGATGGGGCCAACTAATCCTTGTACTCCCTGTGGGCCGGGGTCTCCTTTTGGCCCCTTTAAGCTAGTTATATTCTTAATCTCTAGCTCGCTAGGGAAACATAGAGGGCGAATATTGAGATCTCCGCTCGACTTATTCGCGCAAAGTTTGAGTATGTCAGCCTGCGCTTCTGGAGCAAAAACTTCCAATAACAACAATAGAGTCACGCACAAGAACAAAACGAGACCTTTCATGGATATACCCCTTAATTTTCAAGACAACAGGTAGGCAGATGGAATGTTCCATAGGTAAGGGGAGGGAAGCAAGAATAATCTGGATTTGGTGCATTTTGGGGTGGCGCCGTAGGGGTCAAAAGCCGCGCCAGGGTACGCTTCGCTTTTCTCCACTGTCACGTCTTTTGCCACAAGGGGCTGCCTACGCTTTTCATCAGAAGATAAAAACCAAGACAAACGGCACGGCCTTGCGCCCTGGGGCGCAAGAAGTATTTGGCACTCCCGTACGAGGGAGGAGTCATTTTTTGTTGCACGAAGAGGTGAAAACAAAAAATGCCTCCTCCCTCTACCGGGTGCGCTGGTTTTAGGGAAGGGGGGGCGAAACTTTGGAGGCTCAATTATGGATAACGTTGGTAGCATCATCACGGGAAAGATTATCGAAGCACTTGAGAGCGGCACGATTCCGTGGCGCCGGACATGGCGCAGCGGCACGGCAAAAAGTTTAACCTCTAACCGCGAGTATAGGGGGATAAACACCGTGATTCTAGGCTACTCGCCCTATAAGTCACGCTACTGGGTAACTTTTAAGCAGGCTAAGCGACTTGGCGGATTTATCAAGAAAGGGGAGAAGAGCACCACCGTGGTTTACTGGCACTGGAGAACTAACGAGGAGATGGAGGCGCTGGTAGACTCCGGGAGAAGCAAGAACCCGGCCCCGTGTACCCCGTTTCTCTCTGGAGTGTTCAACCTCGACCAGACCGAGGGGATTGCCCGCCCGGCGGACGATGTACCGCTTAATGATTGTCAGAAGGTAGAAGCGGCTGAAAAATTAGTGGCCGGCATACCTAACCGCCCCGAAGTTATGCACGGCACCGAGCTTAAGCCCTGCTATCGACCTTCGCTTGACCGAATTGAGCTCCCGCACCTATCTCAATTCGAGAGCGCCGAGCATTATTATGGGTGCTACCTGCATGAGGCCATGCATAGCACTGCTCATCCTAAGCGGCTTAATAGGCTACCTGAAGTTGGCTGTGACGTGCTTAGCCGTTACTCGTATGAGGAACTGATAGCCGAGCTTGGCGCCTCGATGCTAAGAGGCCATTGTGGCCTTGATAGTGTAGACGCTATTGAGAATTCGGCTTCTTACATCGAAGGGTGGCTTAAGGTACTAAGCTCAGATCGTGGCATGATTCTCAAAGCGGCAAGCGCCGCCCAGCGTGGGGTGGACTACTTAAGAGGCGTATCTTTCGAGGAGGTGGCCATAAAGGAAGCGGCCTAAAAAGGCCCCCCGCATGGAGAGCCTAGCGGCTCCCCATGCGGGGCCCCAAAAGCGCTCAAGGCAGACCTAATGAGCGCAGAGGCCTCGTACCTTGCGTATGAGCGCTAATGTGAGCCGTAGCGCTTTTTTTAGTCGCCTACGAAGGGAATTTATCTCGGCTGTCTGTCTGCATAAAATATCCTCATAGAATGAAATTATCTTTTCTGAGTCATCAAACATCTCCATGAGAATAGTTTCGTTTGGTGGTCGCTTCTCGTGCATGGGCTAAATCCTCTTAAAATGTGTTTTTGTGGCCTCTACTTCTAAGTATCGAGTAAAAGGCCGCCAAGTTTCCTATTTTTTAACAAATCCCAGGATAGCTCCCCAGGATAACCACCCAGGATAGCTCCCCAGGATGTGATCCCACCTTAGTAGCTCTCATCTCTGGTAGAGATAACAGGTACCAACGAGGGGGGTCGCTATGCCAGAAAAAACAGAACCTACATTTTCAACGCCTGCCGGATTAAACCTTTCGGTTACCGAGATTCGTACTAGGAAGAAGACAGAGAGGACGTTGAGTGTGCGCATAAGCGCTTCTCTTGGAGCCCTTCGAGTTGCGGATCTTCTTTCAGAGTTTGGGCACTACCCGAGCTTTCGAGACTTTGTGGCGCGTGAGCTTGCTGTGTCGTGTGAGAGGTATTTTGAGGAGGCGTCCGAGCTCATAAAAAACGTGGGTCAGGTGGTGCCGAAGTCCAAACCAAGCCAAGCCAGATAGAGAGTGGAAAAGAAAGCATAAAGATAAGTGTAAGAGAAAAAGAGTAATGCAAGATAAACACAACGCACCTTGGCCTAATTAACTACCCGAAATGGCAAGCGAAAGTGATGTGCGCGGGCAATGTGGGAGGTGCGCGAGTGGGGGTAATTAAACGATTTCGTTAAGGAAAGTGAGGTGCGCAGATGAACGGAGAGACAAAATGACAAAATTACCACGCGGCGGTGCTGAGAAAAGCTCTAGCGGTGCGCATCCAGTAGTGGGGAATGGGCGCTCGGCAGACCGCCAATTTCGCCAAGACTTGTACGATCTTCGGCGTTTTCTGAGAGCGGGGAGAAGGAAGCGTGACGCGTCTGACGATGCTCCTACTCGCCGAAACGGGGGGCGCGGACGGGTGCGAATAGGCGAAGCTTTGGCGCAAAGAGTGCTCGTCAAAGGGCGTGTTGTAAAGACGAAACAGAGCCGGGGCGGTCGCGCACTGCGTGCTCACCTTAAGTATCTTACGCGCTCTGGGGTAAGCTTTGATGGCAAACAGCCAACCTTTTTCTGCGATGGACGCGTAGTTACCGAGGATGAACTTGCCAAGTCCGTCGCTACTTGGGCGCATGACGCGCATCACTTTCGCTTCATTGTCTCACCCGAGAAGGGCGCTGAACTAGACCTTCCGGCCTACACAAGAGACGTGATGGCATCAGTTCAGAGAGACCTAAAGACAAGGCTTGAGTGGTACGGAGTGTGCCACTACAACACCGATAACCCCCATGTGCACGTGCTGGTGCGGGGCGTAACTGAACTTGGAGCGGCGCTCATAATCGAGAAAGACTACATGAAGCACGGCTTTAGGCTTGCTGCTGAAGCTGAGGCAACACGGGTTTTGGGTCGCCGTTCGGCGCTAGAAAAGCGCATTGGGATGACACGAAGTATAACCGAAAAGCGTTTTACGGCGCTTGATCGCGCCTTTGTTAAGGAACAAAGAGCGCACCGAGCGGGCCTCATCTTTATCCCAGCAGGTAACCTGTGTCGGCGTGAATGGGAGGTGAAACTGCGGCTAGACAAGCTCTCAAGGCTTCAGTTTCTTGGCACGCTTGGTCTTGCAGTAGACCATGGAAATGGTCGGTTCGAGGTTGCCAAAGACCTCGAAGAGACACTCCGGACGCTCGGGCGGCATGAGGCAATTCGCAAACAAGTCCACGATCTAACGCAGGGGAGAAGCGCCGCACAAGAGCTAGTGATTCATGATGCGCGAGACAATCTCGATACTAAATTGACTGGCGAAGTCATTGCTAAGGAGCTTACTGATGAACTTACAGACCGGAAGTTTGTACTTTTATCTTCCGACGACGGGCGACTTCACTATGTTCCGCTCTCTACGTACTCTGAGCCGGAGGGGTTTGGAATACGCCCCGGAGCTCTGGTAACCATACGAGAGGCGAGTCGAGTTAGTAGGGCTGATGAGGCGATAGCACGTTACGTTGGGAATGGTGGAGGGGTGTTTTCACTCTCAGGATTTGAAGGACAGCTCAATGTAGCAATAGCTAAGGAGCGCTGGAGTCTTCCAGAAGACCTTAGCATGGATGAGTATTTGGAGCGTTTTAGAACCCGCTGTAAAAGTCTGGTTGAGCACGGGATCTGCACACCAAACGGCATTGATAGCTGGCGTGTTCCCAAGGATTTTAGGGCCAAGGTCACTGAGCTAGACAAGAAACTCTCAGTCCAAACGCATCTTGAAGTGCAGGCTGAGTCGTTTCTATCCCTAGCTGAGCAGACAAGGTGGAAGGGGGCGACGTGGCTTGATGTTGTATTAGGTCAGCCTGAAAGCGCTCCAGACCCGAGGACAGCACTGGGTGCCTCTGTGGCAAAGAGTCTGGAACTAAGGCAACAGACGCTTAAAGAGCAGGGTATTGTCATTAGTTCTGGCCTAGTGGCAGAGCTCTATAAAGCAGAGAGGCAAGCGTTAGCTGGGGAGTTTTCGGGCAAACTTGGCACAGAGCGCACTCTTAGAGTAGGCGAATCAGTCACTGGAGCGGTGTACGAATACAAGATGCTTGGACTTGGGCACCACATGGTGGTGCGCCTCAAGGATAGCTTTGTCGTGGTTCCTGTTAGCGGAAGACAGAGACGTTTTGAGTCCGGCACTAAGGTAAAGATAGAAGGGGGAGGGCGTGTGTTATCCCGCACTGGGCTAAATCAGCGCTTTAGGGTAACCCCTGTAAAAAGTCCTTCCCCAGATCTCAGGCAGGGTATCCGAAGAACTAAATAGGGGAGAGCACGATGGGAGCAATAAAGCGTAGGGTATGTAGCGCATGTATTTTCGCACTGCTTGTACTATCTGGTCTTTCTGCTGCCACACAGTGGTACGCGGCGCAGTACAACTATGCGCCGGAGCTTGGCACACCGCTTTCCTCGGCATTTGGGGTAAGCATATATAGACCATGGGACTTTCTGGCCTGGTCTCGGCAGTTTGCAGACCAAACCACGAGTACTAGAGCTTACTCTTTTGTGCTTCTTAGTGGACTTCTAGGTCTTATCTCTATTGCCGGGATATCGGCGCTAGGAGCTGAGAAAGGACACGGCGATAACGTGTTTGGTGACGCTTCGTGGGCCTTGCCAGTGGACATCAAAAAGCTTGGTCTTTTGAAGGGCGAGGGTGTCTTTCTAGGTCAGATGTCAGATGGTCGATATCTGCGCCATAACGGCCCGGAGCACTGCGCAGTGATTGCCCCTACGCGCTCTGGTAAGGGTGCAGGAATAGTAATCCCTACACTCTTGAGCTGGAAAGAGAGTGCAATCATTTACGACTTGAAGGAAGAAAACTACGCCAAAACTTCTGCCAGACGCGCCCAGTTCTCGGATGTAATCTATTTTAACCCCAAAAGTGTAAAAAGTGCGCATTTTAATCCGCTTCTGGAGGTTAGAGAGGGGATAAACGAGGTTCGTGACGTCCAAAATATCGCCAATATGATAATTGAGCCGGAAATTGCCGGTGCCTCTGATCATTGGGTAAGGACCGGTAACTCCCTTCTCGTTGCGGCAATTCTTCATGTGCTTTATACCGCGTCCAACGGGGAGAAGAACTTAGCTGGAGTGACAAGTTTCTTGTCGCGGGCTACTGAGACTCTTGATAATACGTTGCAGCAGATGCTTGATACGAATCATATTCGCGGGCCTTCTGGGCGTCCGCATCATCCGCACCCGCATATTCAAGAAGCAGTACGAGATGTACTCAATAAATCCCCCGATGACCGCTCTAGTGTGCATTCGACGGTTATGGGGTATTTAAGCCTCTACCGTGACCCGCTCTTAGCAGACTGCACACGAGACAGTGATTTTTGTATCACTGACCTTGTAAGCGCGGAGCGGCCAAAGTCACTCTACTTAGTGATCCCGCCTGCTGACATATTGCGCCTACGGCCAATCATTAGACTTATCATTAATCAGATCTGTAGAAGACTCACAGAGGAGTTGCCGAGTGAAAGAGCGATCCAACGGCGTCATCGGCTTTTACTGATGCTAGACGAGTTTCCTGCCCTCGGGCGTCTCGAGTTTTTCGAGTCTGCCCTTGGTTTCATTGCAGGCTATGGACTAAAAGCTATGCTTATATGTCAGTCGATTAATCAGCTAAAACAGGCCTATGGTGATCGAAACTCATTATTTGATAACACGCATATAAAAGTGTTTTTTACTCCTAGCACGCCAGAAACTGCGGAGTACATCTCAAGAAGTTTGGGCACCAGCACGGTAAAATATCGAACCGAAGGAGAGAGTGGTCAAAAGGGGTCTCCCTTTTTCTCCGGGAAAAGCGCCTCGATGCAAATCGGGCAACGCCCCCTTATGACCGTACGCGAGGTGCTTGATATGCCACCCTCCAAAGAACTATTGCTAATTGGGGGCGCTAGGCCGATTAAGTGCGATAGAGTCACTTACTATGATGACGCAAGTTTGAGCCAATTCATCGAAGCGCCGATTTCACCTAACCGCGATAAGATTCAGGCCCCACCCGCTGCATCCGAAAACAGCTCTTGGCTTGTAAAATACGGGGATGCGGTACTTGCAGATGATGCGCCTCAAGTTGCTGAGGATAGAAAGTCACTAGCGGAGGAGAATGTGCTGGAGATTGAAGTTATAAAGCCTCCAGAAGGCCCGAGGTGGAAAAAGCCGGGGGCGCAAGCAAGTAGCGTGAGCCCCGAAGACGACGGAAATTTGGTGTAATATGAGTAGCCTTGATAGACGAACTTTCTGCTTTCCTAAAGAGCTTTCTTCCAATCTAAAACAGATGGCCGCCGCTCGCGGCGTAACTGTATCGGCGCTAGTTGAGGGAATTTTGGAGGAAGCGCTCTCTGGCTCATCCGAGAAAGACCGCTTGCGCGGGATAGAGGAGCGCCTAGCCTCGCTTGACCGTCGTCTAAAAGCGCTCCGCTACGATGGGGAGCTTTTGGGGGAGATCTTTTCTTTCTATATCTTTCAGTGGCTCTGCTATGCGCCGCCACTTCCGGAAAATGGAAGATCGGCAATCGTCGCTGAGGGAAAAGAGCGGCACAAGCGCTTTTTCGATGTGCTCGCCGGTAAACTTGCTCGTGGTGAATTTAGCTTGGGGGAGCTTTACGGTCGAGATGTTTTGACAAAAGAGCCAGAAGAAGCTGAGTTACCAAAAACAGGGTCAGATGATGTAGTGAGCGAAGACTAGGGCCCTGTTTTATTCATACGGGTCACCCCAGGATAACCACCCAGGATAGCTCCCCAGGATGTGATACCACCTCTGAAAATTGAAAGTGGCGTAATGTCTATCAAATACTCATGAAGGTGAAACATAACATGAATAATTATCAACTACGCTTACTTCTTAATGCTTTGTGTCAGGTGTATTCGCTTGAGGAACTTGAGGATGGACGGACAATTACAAGCTCTCTCATTCGCTACCTTTATCTAACTCCGGAGGCAGTTGGGGCCCTTCTTTATGGCGCATGTCAGCTAAAACGCCTGCGAAGTGGTGGTCATACAGAAAGCTTTTCAGCTCTTATAGAGCATTAAGGACTAACTGTGACAGACAGCGGCAGCCGTGTTGTAGAACTTGTAGAAAGTGCGTTGGGGCCCGTGGTAAAAGGGCTCCTGTTGGACCCTCATATTAGTGAGATTCGTCTCAATTCGGACGGAGCGCTGTGGGCCAATAAGCTTGGCGTCGGCAAGTTCGATACATCGCATAAAATTGCACCGGAAAGTGCCAAACGGGCCATAGAGGCTGTGGCCTATAGCGTTGGCGAGTGTTGCAACGAGCAAAAGCCAGCAATTTCAGCGGAGCTTCCAGGTACCGGGGAGCGATTCCAAGGCGTTTTGCCGCCACTTAGCAAAGGCCCGGTGATTGCTATCCGAAAGAAGGCGACACGTATTTTCTCGCTCACAGATTTTGAAGCGCAAGGGGTGTTGGCTTTGGGGCAAAAAGAGCAGCTTTGCGAAGCGCTGCACAAAAAGCGAAACATTTTGATTGTTGGGGGTACCGATAGCGGCAAGACTACGTTTGCAAACGCTCTTTTGCAGGTTATTGCCGACACTAAAGATCGTGTAGTGATTATTGAAGACACTCAGGAGCTTCAATGTAATGCAACCGATGTTGAGTACCTTAGAACACGAGACGGCGTTGCCTCGCTAAGGGATTTGGTGCGAGTCACCATGCGACTTAGTCCAGACCGAATAGTGATTGGTGAGGTGCGTGGCGCAGAGGCGTTAGACCTCATAAAAGCCTGGAACACGGGACATGGGGGAGGGGTGAGCACTGTACACGCAAGCTCGGCACGCCAAGGGCTTTCGCGTATAGAACAGCTGGTGCAAGAAGCTGGCGTAGCGCCCTCTCGGCCAATGCTAGCCGAAGCGATAAATATTGTAATTTATATGGAAAAAGTAGGCACCAAGCGCCTTGTAAAAGACGTGCTTGAAGTAAAAGGCTTTGAGCATGAGGCGTATGTGCTTACAAAATTGATGTAGGAGCGACTATGCCAGGCGGCATTCATAGCGGGTACGTTAATATTTTAGAAGAGATGCTTGGTGAGCGTCGTCTAGAACGCCCCCTTTTAAGGGCAGATGAGCGCATAAGTGACGCTCCACAAAAGGGCAGTAGAGCATTTTTGGCCACAGTTGTGGTTGGTGTGTTGGGTTTGGTTCTTGGTATTAGCAGCGCTTGTGCCACGTTCTTCTTTCTTCTACATGATAACCACCCGGTGGCCGTGGTCGAGACATCGCCGCCACATGACGGATTGGTGCAGGAAATAGCGCTGATGAAGCAGATTTTATCCGGCCTTGTAGGTGCTGTGCAAAATCTGGAGGAGAGAAGTGCCCAGGCTGCGGACGCCGTAAAATCAGTGCCACAGGATGCCCCCTCGGGGCACGCAATCCGAGTATTTACCGAGCATGCCAATTTGCGACTGAGCCCGGATAAAAGAGCCACAATTCTGGCCGTTGTTCCACAAAATACGTTTCTCCTAAGTGACCGCGCTCTGGATGGTTGGTACCGGGTTACAACGCCATTAGGAGAGCAAGCTTGGATATCTGGCGAAGTCGTTTCGGTTGAGAAAGGACCATAAAGATGCTGGGAGCTTTGTTGTGCAGCGCGCTGATTGTGGCCAAAGGAACGCCTATGTTTGATGAACCTAAACGCATCTTTCTCCCTGTAGGACAGTCTGTAGTGACAAGCCCATTTGGATACCGCTCAAATCCGGTAAGCGGAGGTAAGGAGTTTCATCCGGGTGTAGATCTTCTGGCTCCTGAAGATACGGCTATTGTAGCGGTCGGTACCGGGCACGTTGTGTATGCAGGAAAAGCAAGGGGTTATGGAAACCTTGTCATAATTAGACATGCCAGAGGGATTACGTCCCATTATGCGCACTGTAAAAGCGTGATAGTGAAATACGGCTACTACGTGAAGGGTGGGCAACTATTGGGCGCGGTTGGACGAACAGGCAAAGCTACTGGGTATCACCTTCATTTTGAGATTCGCCGAAACGGGAGACCCGTCGATCCACTTAGCACAATCCCAGAGCTTCAGAAGGAAAATACGTGAGCTTTGGCAAAGAGGAGCCGCAGGATAATAAAGAGCGCCTCGTGATGCGTGTGCAAGACGACGCATCGATTGCTCCCATTATCAAAAAGGCCTGCGCCAATGGCTGGAAAATAATCTCAGCTAGGGGCTCTCTTGAGTTGTGTAGGGCCGTATGGATAGAAGGCACGATGAACGGCATCGAGGTCAAAGGGTACGAACCAAGTGGAGCTGATCTTGAGCTTATTTCAGGACTCAAAAAACAACATAGGGGAGACGGAAAGCTAGTTATGCGGGCCGACGAAGTGGTGCAAGATTACTGCCGAAGGGTTATTCCGCAACTTGAGCGAGAGTATGAGCTGCTTCGCCACCAGCGTATGCGGCTTGGGATTACCACGACCGATATTGATCGCACCTATGGTATAAACCTACCTACTGGAGACAACCGAGGTGTTGATGACAAATTCACCAGGGCTCGCGGAGCTCTCATTAGGGCTGTGGAGGAAAGAGAGTATTTTGGGAAGCTTGGAAGGCAGCCAGTTGAAGTTTATCAGACATTTGAAGATGGGGTGGCTCGTTTTGAGAGTGTCGAGAAAAAATATGGGCATAAGAGAGACCAGGCGATATCGCGTGATCTAAAGAGAGCTTATTAACGCGAAAAAGCCATTGGTTTTAGCTTCCGAAGCTTCCGCCTTGTGTGTGCGTGTGGTTAGGTTGGAAAATCGGGGGCGAGAGACATATGGTGTGAACTTGCACATTGGGTGGGTTTTTCTCTAACTGCTTCGAGCAACCTTTATCACTCCTGGTCTCGTAGAATATTCTCTAGGAGCAGCAGTATCTTTTGAAAACTTGCGCATAATGGTGGGTATCTTCCCGTCTCGGCCTGACTTGCCGGGCTGCCAAGCGGATGCAAGCTCAGCGGCAAGAGCCGTAAGTTTTTCTCGGTTCCCTGTTACCTCGTCCTCATCTACCCATACTCGTATTCCAGTAGGTGAGAGAGGAGGGGTTCTTAAATACAGCTGGACCGGGCGTAGGTCTCTTAATTGATGATTACAAATTGAAAGCATACGTGAGATATTAGACCTACCGGACTTATCAACCCCAAAGAGATCAAAACAGCATCGAGGCTCTTGTCTGCCCATTAGCCGCGCGATATTAAGCGCTGGGGAGGGGGACTTGCCTTGTAGGCAGGGTCTATATAGCTCGTTATCGTCGGCGATAGCCGCCGCTTTTACAAAAAAGAGTGTCAAGGCGTGAACAGTCGGCCCCCATTTGAACGGTATGGCGCCTGGAGGTGCCTGGATACCTCGAATTCCGACTGTTGGAATGTCGTTGCGGTGCAGTTTGAAGACTGTTCTGGTAAGCTCTAAAAAATTGTGTTTACTGAGATGTAATTCAAGTGACGCTTCTGCATCCCGCATAATAACCTCAATGAGATAGCCAAAGACATTATCTAAGCAAGTAGCGTGCCGAAGTGTGAGTCGTGTAACTAGTTGCGACTTAACCTACTTTACCCGACGAGGGTGAGACAAAATGCCTCACTAGCTGAGGCGTTTTGCCTCATCCTTTGCCTTCTCGGTGAAAGTAAGTAATCAACTAGGCATGACTGACACTCGCCAAGGATAGATCATTAGTATCGGTACACAGTGTCTTCTATTGTTCGGGGAATTCGCAAAAAAGTTTCCTCTCTTTTGTAAAATCCTTCATTTTTGTGCTGCCGCAGTGATGAAGGTTGGAGATGTGATGATAGCTATTGGGACGGATGGGGGGCTGAGGAGAAGAAGATCGTCGAGATGATGTGGTAGCCGCACACACCGATTCTTACGAGGGTTTTGGTACCTTTGAGGCGGTGGAACGGCTTCTCACCCGTCGCCACCCTTAAAATTGATTACCGCCGGATGTGGTGTATAGTTAACCTGCGGTCCTTAAGTAGTCGCTTTACCAAAACCAGAGGTACTATGGCCAAGAATCTAACCACTCCATTATTCTTCTGGTGTGTTCTGCTCTTAGTACTTAATTTTACCGCTGCTAAACTTGCCTGTGCTCAGATCAGCTTTCCTAATAGTTATGGAGGATTCCTACCAGGAAGCCTTGATATTGCTGACTATGACAAGGACGGGAATTTAGACATCGTAGTTGCCAACGCCAATAACACGGGCGCTATAATCAGGCCAAAAGTATATCATAATGATGGGAACGGTTCGTTTCTTATTATCGACGACGAATACACCCAGCTTCCAAGCGTACAAACTGGCAGCACCGTTGGCTGGGTTGACTACGATAATGATGGTTGGCCTGATATTATTCTTTTTGGACGAGAGAGTAGTGGTTCTTTTAAGTCATCCCTCTTTCACAACAACAAGAATGGAACATTTACTAAATTTCTAGCTTCTTTTCCGGGTATTGAACGGTTGGATCAAGGTTCTGCCACTTGGGCAGACTTTGATAAAGACAATTTGCCAGATCTTCTGATTTGCGGCCAAACCGGAGCGATTGGCGGAAGCTCCTCTCGTATCTATCGTAACGTGGGCAATGGGCAATTTACAGACATCGGCGCTGGTATAAATAGTGTGATAGCTTGCGCGGCCGCTTGGGTTGATTATGACAATGATGGTTTCCTTGATGCCTTTGTCACCGGCACTGCATACGATGGCACATCTGTTTCACAGTTATATCGCAACAACCAGGATAGTTCATTCACCGCTGTTCCCACTTCTATCCCTGGTGTTTCCAACGGAGCGATTTCTTGGGCGGATTATAATCGGGACGGGTTCCCTGACTTGCTTATCGCGGGTACCATTTCTCCTAGCAACGAGCCATTCACACGTGTATTTAGAAACAATGGCAACGGTACCTTTACTGATATCGATGCACGCTTAACACCGCTAGGTAATTATAGTGGTGCGGCTTGGGGAGATTTTGATGGAGATGGGTATGCTGACTTAGTCATAAAGGGCTCCTCAGACGGCGGTTATGTCATAAAAGTTTATCGTAATACGCACGACGGCTCCTTTGTTAATATTTATGTAAGCTTACCCGCCCCCTTGGGCACACTCCGCGTTATCGACTTTAACCAGGATGGTGCATTGGATCTTGTAAATATTGGGCGGTGGGATCCTTCGACAATACTTTTAAATGGCAGTAGATATAGTATTAGCGGTGCCATTACCAATGCTTCTTTCCCATTTTCTAATGTCGTTGTTGAAATCTTAGGAGACGCAGGTGGCTCCACAGTTGCCGGATCTGACGGCACATACAGGTTTATAGGTCTCACTAGCGGACATTACGTAATAAAACCGGTTAATGCCCCTCCTTTTGTTTTTTCACCTCAGATGAGAGTACTAGACATTATAGCAAGCTCCAAGCAAAACATAGATTTTGTTGCCCTTAATCCGAATGCTTGCCCGAGTGGTTCACTTAAAACATCACCTGGTGTTTGCGGCTGCAGTGTTCCGGATATTGATAGCGATGGCGATGGAGTATTAGATTGCCTTGATTCGTGCCCGAATGATCCGCATAAGATCGCTTCCGGCGTGTGTGGCTGCGGTGTCGCTGACACCGATAGCGACCTTGATGGAGCTCGCGATTGCCAGGATGTTTGCCTCAACGATTCACATAAGGTCACACCGGGCATATGTGGCTGTGGTGTTCCGGATACTGATAGCGATGGCGATGGAGTTCTAGATTGCCTTGATTCGTGCCCGAATGATCCACATAAGATCGCTTCCGGCGTGTGTGGCTGCGGTGTCGCTGACACCGATAGCAACGGGAACGGCGTTCTCGACTGTCTTCCTAATGCTGACTTTGTTGCCTCCATTAATCTATTATACAAGGCTACTAAAGCTCTTAACATTAAAGCAGCTGCTCAGCAAAAAACACTCAGGAATCAAATCGTCAATCAAATAAAAGCATTGCAGGAGGTAGTCTCAAAGGCCACAATTAGTAGCATTCAACTCACAAGCACCAAATATAAGAGCCTAAAGGCGGATACCAACTCAGCGGTTAAGTACCTACGAAAGGTTATTAAGGACACTAGCGCTGCGGCACTTAAGGTCGACCAGAAATCAGCTATCGGATACCTTAATAAGATTAGTAGGAATCTAAAAAAGGCCTAGGTGCCTTTGTGCAATTTACTGCGTCTGCTGGCCCAAATACGGTGATGTTGTGCCACTCTGAGCTCTTAATTGCCGCACCGGTATCATCCCGCCTAACCTCCTCCGTAGCTAAGGGCAAAAAACAGTATGGATGCTTATCAGACGTGACCTTAAGTACCGGATCTGCTCCAAGTGTTCCTAATGCGGCTTGAGTTAAGTATCGTAGGGCTCAAGAATTACGTCTTTATGCACAAAGACGTTGAAGCGAAAGCCGGGGCGGATTTCGAGTGTTGGTTGCACAGCAAGGTTTCTCCTCGTTATCTGCTGACCTACGTCATTAATGTTTCTGGCAGCACCTTGAGCTGCTAGCTGGCCATAGCTTGGATCTACTGTGTTAAATGTCTGTCCCTCTGCAAGCTGAGCACTAGCACTAAGGAGAGAGGATAAAACTACACCGGTAATGAGACGCAGATAATGGTTATTAACTTGGTCCGAAAGCCCAGCCGCCCCACTCAAATCAACTCCAGGCATGCCTTCAAGCGAAATTGAGCGTCCATTGGGGAAAATAATCCTTGTCCAGACAATGAGAAGGCGCTCTTGGCCGAAAACAATGCGACTATCATATTCTCCAAGCACCTTGGCCCCCTGAGGTACTAGTAGGTAATTTCCGCTCACAGTGTCGTATACGTTCTGAGATACTTGTCCCAATATCTGTCCAGGTAAGTCTGAGTTCAATCCGGTAAGAAGAACTCCTGGAATAATAGTACCGGACATAAGTTCATATTTAGATCGCGGTGAATGAAGCCTGTCGCCTAGGTATGTGTCGTTAGAGCGCTTGCCTGAGAGAAAAGTATTTTTGTCATCTTGTCTATTCTCATTATCCCTGGGGTTTGGCGCCCCAGCGACTCGCTGTGGGTCTCCAGCCGACATCGGTGAGTCAAACCTACTAGAACTTGCTGGCGCGGAGATACTTAGTCCCTGAAAGGTAACGGGGGAAGCTCTAGCGGCATCTGCTCTTTTTTGTCTCTCGGCAAGTGCTTGCGCCAAAAGCTTGTCTGTGTCTGATAGGCTAGGCGTGTTGATGGGAGCTGGTGTTGGAATCGGACGCTCCTTAGGGATATCGCTATAGGAAGTTGGGAGAAATGAGACCACGTGACTGGGCATAACTTTAGAGCCGTCCTGTGCAGCTTGCCGTATCTCATTAGGAGCCTTTCTTGTTATCACAGCGACAACAACAGCAATGGCAAGTAGTGCTCCCACAAAAAGCACCCCTTGGCGACTAATCATCAGGGCTGGCCTAGGATAGGTCTTTCGTACAAGTCCGTCGCTCATCGCTCTCTCCTACTCGAAAAGTCTTTGGAAGAAGTTTCTATGTGTTCCCGCCTTAATCCCGATCTTTTGACGTGTTCCCACACGTAGCTCAGCTTCAGTAAAGAGGCGATCGACAATGTAAAAGTCACCTTTTACCCGGTAGTTTACGAGCATCGGCTGAGAAGAGTCCTCGATGATGAAAAGCGCGGGAGCATCAGCTACGCTTAAAGTAGAGGGCATTTGGATAAATGTCTTTTTGCCATCATCAAAGACGCGTACTGGTCGCCAGGGATAGTCCTGGTCTTCTATTTGATAAGCGAAACGCAGTGAATCAGGGGTTACCACGGTCTGTTCTGTGATATTCTTGCGCTTAACTATCTCGTCTGCCTGTGCCGCGAAGTCTTCTGGGTAATTCCATGAGACTGCCGGCATATGATAGTCGCCACTTTTTAGCCTGAGGTGATACGTGTGCAGATCTGTTGTAATGATAAGATTGGTTTCTACTAACTCATCTAGTGGCTTTAGGATCACGTGGACTACCTCCTGAGGCCCTGTCCCACTTTTCATCGTGGCTACATTCCAGCGCACCGTGTCTCCTGCTGTGGGTGCGTTATTAAGTGATTCACCGGGTTTTAACTGCACATCTGTTATGTGGTCTACGGAGGAGGTGACTTCGTAGAGCGCTTCAGGTGAGTAGTTGAATACGGTTCTTGCGCCCCGAACTTTGACTTTGCGCGGAGATTGGGTGGCAAGTAAGGTAGTACGCTCAATAATTAGCTTATTGTTAAGTATATCTACTTGCGAGGCTAGCTCTTTAAGAAGGCCCCCCTCGGGCGTTTTGGGGCTCTTTACAGCTTTAAGTGAAGCTGTGTTGCTATGTACCGGTGGCGTCCTAGTAGCCGCCTCCATTTTTAAAACCGCTTCGTATTCTTGGTCAGCATCTCGCATCGCTGCTTCTAGATCGGCACGCCCAATCTGGGTCGGGACTGTGTCGGGTGGCTCAGCGAAGGTCTGTCTGGCTAGAGACATTGCTAAGAGTGCCAAAAGTATCACATACACAGTTATGGTAGTTCTCTGTTCCATTGAAAGCTCCTTATAAAAATGCCAAGCGGGTTTTCTTGCAGCGTTTTATCATCCCTTGGAGGATCAATTTCGATTAAAAATGTGCCTAGCATTGTGTAGTCGTCTATCTTCTGGCCGCCACTTGAGTAAGCCGTCTCTCTCCAGCGCATTTGGTAGGAGTTGGTTTCGGGGACTTGAACGATCGAGATCGGTTGTATAGAAACTACTAGCTTCCCAATTTTCCTAAGGGGGTTGTTCTGCTCACTGTTGGCCATCTCATTTAAAAGCCCCGCCGCGTCATGGCGTAGGTACGAGTAGGCGCGAAGCCAATTTTGCTTAATCACTACTGGGTCAAGGGGAAGGGAGCGAACAAATCGGATAAACTGAGTAAGGAAATATTTAATCTCAAGCTGGCCAAGTTGATACTGCTTGTCCGTAGCGGGGCCAAGGACGACAGGTTCGCCAGTACCACGGTCGATACCTACTAGGACGGGCACCACTTTGGCTTGTCGCGCTTGGGTAGCTAGTGTCAGTGTAAGCAGAAGGCTAAAAACGACCATACAAAAGAAGGCTAGGCGCCAGTTTTTTGCTTGGACTACGTTAGATCCGATTCTGAGGTCCCATTCCTGCTTGGCGCGAGCAAAAGGAGTTTCGGGAGCACTTTGCGGCTTCATGCAGACGGGGTTTTTTAGGAGTGCGTGCATGGTTGTCCTTGCTAATCTTTAACGCCAGGTTGCTTATCTTCCTTTCTCTTTTCGGTATCCTTTTTCTTCGCGTGATCTCGGTACTGGGGCACCGAGAAGAGCCCACGTTGAACAGCGCCCTTTATGCCGCCTTGGGCAGGATTGAGACCCAAATCAGCGCGTGTAGCTTTAGAGCCGGTAGGGGAGCCATTTTTACCGTGCATGAGGTGCTCACCCATCGCGCTTGCTGCTCCAGAAAGTACGCCAGAGGCGGCCCCAAGTGCACCTAGAGCACCTTTGGATGCTATGGTAGCGGCCTTACTTAGTGGGCCCCCGGAAATTCCTTTGGGCGAAAGAGCTTGAGCCGCAGGTATGGCACCTCCCATGGCTGCTCCAGCCGTACTCATTGCGACACTCCCCATGGAGGTTAATCCGGTAGACTGAGCCTCGGCTAACCTTCCCCCAAGAACAGCAGCACCGGCAGCGGTAGCAGCTACCGATCCTGCTGAGATATGCGGAGAGCCGGTAAGAAGAGTAAGCGCTAATCCTGGGGCATGAAAGCCTAGGAAACAGAGCGCAAGCGCGACTACCACGAAGTCTAACGATTGCTGCCACGTAACAGCAGCAGGTAAAATAAGCTGGCCGACATACTGTTCTGCTGCACCGATAATCAAGCCAAGGCACATAAACTTAATGCCAAAACCTATTATGGCTCCAAAAACTCGGTCTGCCAAAAAACGCAGAGGCTCGAATATGCCAAATGGAATGAGGATAAAGCCTAGTGCCGACACCACCAGATATTCGAGATACGTGACAAACATCTGAATAGCTAACAGCCCAAAACAAAGGCAACTTACGATGCCGCCGAAAAGCACCACAAGCGGATCGAGCGATATCAGATCCAACATCCCCATCTCTAAAAGTTTATCAAAGGCAGGCTTTATTTTTTGACATCCAAGAGTGAAAATATGGCCTGGGTCTTTAAACAGGCTAAGATCAGCGCCAGTCTCTCCCGAAGCTTTCTGGCCCGCATAAATGAATCCGGCAAGTACTGTGTCAAGAAGTGACGAGTAATTAGAGATGACAAAGCTAAAAAAACCTATAATAAGAAGCTTTTTGGCCACACTGCGAAGCTCTGCCCCTTGGCCAATTGCAAAGTAGATCCCCGCAAAAATCACCTCTACGATGATCAGAAGATGAAAAATCGACTGTGCATCTTCAAGCAGTGCCACTCTGCCCTTGTCAAAGGACTGAGCGAAAAAGGAGAGTGTGCTTGTTATTCCTTGTACTTTGTCAGCCATCTTAGAATTGTCCAATTGGATTCAAAGGGAGACCAGTAGCTTTTGGCACTACTTGCCCAAAGTCTGAGAGCGCCTCACGAGCCCGGTTTGCTAGGTTTCCCTTGCGATGATTTTCCTCTAGTTCGCGCGCTGCATAGGCCTGCACATACTCACCCATCGTTATATTGAGGGATTGCAGTGATTTTGCGACCATCCCCGTTAGCTCACTCCCAATTTTGATAGACTGCATGACGCCTACTGCTTGATGGGTGTCATCGAGCAGTTTTAATGTCTGCGCCTCTGCCACTGGCAGAGAGTCCCTAATCTTTGCGCCAACTTTGATCGCATGCTTCATCTGGATTTTTGTCAAAAGAAGCTGCTTTTTCATGGCGTGGACTTTTTCGGCCACTTCTGGAGCAACGCCATTATAAAAAGTGTCTTCCGGTTTATCTTGTACCTCCCAGTTGTCGTGGTAGCCTGGGTAGCGAGACTCCAGAGCGTCGATGGCACCCATGAGACCACCTCCCTGGTAGTCATCTATCTCGTGGAGTACGTCGTCAAAGAGTTTTTTGTACTGGTTTGCAAAAAGGGTGAATTTATGGCTTGCGAGATTTACGTGGTCTATTTCAGCCCATTTATTGAGGTTTTGCAGCTTGTTTCTCATGTTGTCTAACTGATCGATCATGGCGAGTGTGTGCTTTACCTGCTCATACAGTTGAGTTACAGCGGCAGGGTCATACACGATATCCCCCACACCAAGTATTGCGTAGCTAAGCACGGGAGCAAGTAGCAACAGGACCGCAAGTAGCGCGTTAATACATTTTTTCATGCGACGTCTTTTACCTCCATCAAGCCTGATAGTGTTTGTGCATATTCGGTGAGGCCCTTTCGCTCCAGATAGCGAACATTAAAATCAAGTGTATCAGTCGAGGTTTTTAGAAGTTCTCGCACTAAAGAGCTTTGCTCCTTTGAAACTCCGGCACAGTACGTGAGGGCAACTTTGCCCAGTGCGAGATCAAAGAGACGGTTCCCGAGGGGTGAGGTGTAATAGTAGTCACGCTTAGGGGTGGCACAGGCGAGGATTTCAATTTGACGGTCGTTTAGTCCAAAACGTTTGTAGAAGGCGGCCGCATCGGGCTGGAGTGCTACAGCATTTGGAAGATAGATTTTAGTAAAACAAGCTTCTTTTAGAGTGGGTGCTATCTGACTAGTGTCCACGTCCGCTAGGCTTTGAGTTGCAAAAATTACGGAAACATTTTGCTTCCGAAGTGTTTTTAGCCACTCTCTTATCTTTGTGGCAAATATGGGGTGATCAAGATAAAGCCATGCTTCATCCAGCACGAGGAGAGTAGGGGAGCCGTCGAAGCGCGATTCTAGCCTATGAAAGAGATACGAGAGCACAGGAGCCACCACCGCCGGTGTATCCATGAGCCGCTCCATCTCAAAACACTGAAACCGCCCGTAGGAGAGAGAATCTTTGCCATTATCGATAAGGCGTCCATAGGCACCGCTTTGTGTAAATGGTTCAAAGGCAGCACGAAGCTCCATATTTTGGAGATAGACGGTGAATGAGTGTAGCGTGCGCTGCTCTTTGGGCGTGGCGGCAAGCGAGTTTAGAGCCTCCCAAATTGCACTCTTAACCTCAGGTGTTGTTTTGACGTTCTCTTTCTCTGCTAGCGCAACTAACCAGTCATGCGCCCATTTCCGCTCGGCGGCGTTATCTACAAGCGAGAGCGGTTGTAGTAGTAGTGCGGCCTCTTCGGCCCCTAGGTCGTAGAAGTCTCCACCTACGGCTGATGTTAGGGTAAGCGCGCTCTGGCCTTTGTCAAAAATATAAACTTGAGCATTTTGGTAGCGTAAAAACTGCGCCTCTATAAAATTGAGCAGTGTGGACTTGCCGGAGCCGGTTGGACCAAGAATAAGAGTATGTCCCACGTCTCCTATGTGGTTAACAAAGCGAAAGGGAGTGTTGCCTGACGTTTCGGCAACAAATAGAGGGGCTCCCTGAAGGTGCTTGTTTTCGCCCTGTCCTCCCCATAGTGCGCTAGCCCCTGGAAGTAGGTGGGAGAGATTTATGGTGTTTATAAGGGGGCGGCGCACGTTGCGCTGTGTATTACCTGGGACAGCACCGAGCCAAGCATCCACGGCATTTACAGTCTCCCTTCTACATGTAAACCCGGCGGAGTTTATGACACGCTCTACTTCACTGGTTAAACTAGCAAGCATCGTTGCATCAGTGTGAAGAAGCACTATGGAGGCGGTAAAATAGCCGTAGGCAATCTCATCACTACCAAGTTCCACTAAGGCATGTTCTGCGTCCAGAGCCTTCTGTATAGCGTCGGTATCACTTACAGAGGACTCTTGCTTTGTGATAAGCTCCTTAATGAGAGCTACTAACCCTTTGCGCTTTGCAAACCATTTTCTCTGATAGCCTTCAAGCTCTTTTTTGGCGTCAACCTTGTCGAGGCATATAAAGCGAGCGACCCAGCGGTATGAGATCGGCAGATGGTTTAGGGCATCAAGAATTCCAGGGCTAGAAGAGCCAGGAAACGACATAATGCCAACTACAGACATGTGATGATCCCCTAACTTAGGTGCGAAGCCTGATAGCAGGGGGGTATCTGGCAATATTGCGTCCAAATAGACCGGAATTTCAGGCATGCACACTCGGTGATGTTTGGGGGAAATAGTGGAGTGTAGGTAGGTAAGAAGCGAATCGCCCTGCAAGAGTTCAACCTCAGGGAAAATTCGCTCCATGAGATCAAAAACTCTAGCTACGTCAGTCCGGAAAGTTTCGAGGACGGCCTCGTAATTAATACTTTCCTTGGATGAGTCGGAGCGAAGAAAGAGGTTCGTAAGCTTTGTGGTGCGGTCTCCGGGGGGAAGGTAAAGAAGAGTTAGGTAATACGAGGACTCGAAGTGACTATTCTTGCCAAAGGCTATCCGTCTTTCTTCATCGATTAGGGCACTTACCGGATCGCTAAACTCTGAGTCGGGGTACGGCTGCGCTATGTCTCTACTTGCCTCTGCATAAATCGCCCAAGATGAGCCAAGGCGTCTTAGGACGTTGTTTATATGGGCGGCTTTGACCAACAGCTCTTCTTCTGTTGAAGAGTCGAGATCCGGGCCACGATAGCGCACAGTTGTCTGAAATGAGCCATCTTTGTTCAGCACTACGTCTGGCGCCGCTAGCGCTGCCCATGGAAGAACATCGCTTAGGCGATCGGGGTTTTTTCGATGTTCTCGAATATCAAGCATATCTTACACGTCGTAGTATGGTTTTTGATTTATGTGGCGTTTGAAAGTGTCAAGAAAATATGGGTCGTGCTTGGCGAGCACTACAGCTGCGGCGTGCATCCCCATAATCACAGGGATGGCAAGAATAGACTGTAAGCCAAAAACAAGTGCCGCCCCAAAAGTCACGTTTAAGATCGCAAACTCCCTGGGTGCCCCGCCAAGCAGGATGGGCTGAGTAAGAGACCTATGGATAACCACATCAAATCCTTCCACAATCAGATCTCCTAGTCTCTACCAGCCAAAAAACGTTGGTGCCCATGTGCTCGCTCCAATGGCAAGTGCTCCACCGAACACTGCACATGAGCAGCGACGAAAGAAGGAGCCCGCTTCTCCTATTGCAAAGGCTAGGCCCGCAAGAATAATGGCTAGAATAATCACTATTTGAGCGGTTGTGCCTTGGAGGCTTGCAAGAAGCTTCCTCAGAGGGGTCTCCCATGGCATTGCTGCTACCTCCTGTGCATAGGCGGGAACTGAATAAATTACGGTTACTAGGGCTGTACTGATTGAAGCTACTACTTTATCAGATATACGTTTCATCGTTTCGATCCTCCACAAAGGTTGTCGTTTTGTAGGGGTAGAAATAGCCTATAATTTGCTAACAGAGGTGGGATCACATCCTGGGGAGCTATCCTGGGTGGTTATCCTGGGGAGCTATCCTGGGATTTGTCGATGTGACAGTGATGCGGTTTATTCTTAGGAAAGTAAACCAACCGGAAGCTGTGCAGGTGCGTACTTTATTTTTACGCTGCCTTCACCAACGCCTCGTATGCTCGCTGCAGAAGGAGAGTCCTGTCATGTGCAAGTTTGGAAAAAACGGGGTCAAGATGAGCAACTTTGTCGGGATGATTTTCTACCATCCTCAGGCGATAGGCACGTAGAATTTCCGAATTTGACGATCCTCTTGCTACACCAAGTATTGTGTAAGGATCAAAATCATCCACGTTGTGATCGGTTTCTGCGGTTGAGTGTTTGTGGGCACTACTGAAGTCATTACGCTCATTGTTAGAGCAGGTATTTTTAACCTCGCCGACCCCAATCCGAACCAACACCCATTGCAAGGCTACTTGAATAAGCTGAACTGCTTTACTAAGCCCAAAAAGTAGAAGGGCAGGGGGGCCCACTATGGCAAGGCTTAACAAGCTAATGGCGAAGTACACTGCACTAAGAAGTAAAAGTACTATGACGAATATTTTCATCCCAAAGAAAAGAATTTTAAGTACAACCACGACGCTCATATGCTCAATTTTCTAGCCTGCCTCAATTACCTCATTTTCGCTTAAAACCTTCTCGCCTGGCCGCCCACGGCATAGGTAAGCGAGAATAAGCCCTTCAACAACTAAACCGCCTTTGGTAAGTCGCTTCGGGTAGGAAAGATGCTGGTACTCGTTTAACCACTCATTTAGCTCTATAGGTATGCGAAGAGTCACTGTTCTCTTGGGAGACTTTGCAAGCTTGTTAGCTGTCGTCCTGCGCGTTGCGATTAGCGCCCTATGACTAATAGATAGAGACTTTGGTTTTTTATCCGTCATTTTACATACTCCCAAATTAGACGCCTGTCCTTACAGTATAGCATAATGTGTTACTACAATAATAAAATATTATCATAATGTAATATGTATTTACCATTAGGTTTAACGTAGCATTAAATGAGCTAGGCAGGTCTATAATGGTGGTAACTTCGACGAACATCGGCTTAAGAATAGCTACTTATGTGTCCGTCTCCAGGGACCTTCTGGTTCCTGGAGGTAGCAGGTGCTCGTTCCTGTTCAGGGCACTCCGATTTAGGTCAGAATCGCCACCCTTTGGCCACTTCTGCCGTTACAGAATGTCGTTCTAGGTTGTCATCTGACCATAATGTCACACGCCATCAATTGTCCTGTACCTCATTAAAGTTTACCCGCTCCATTACCGAAAAACCTGATGGGGAAGATCCATGTAGGACACGTCATGATGGAGGATGATAAACAGCGGCCACGGATTACTAAGCAAAAGCGCATGGTGCACGCGCTTATTATGAGCGTCATCCTGGTGGCTTTACAGTGGTCTCTTTTCAGCGTCTACGCCCCTAGGGTTGAGTCTGGCCGTTTGGCAAGTTTTATCGGGATTGCCGGAGTCATCAATGACACATCGAGGATCGTGACACCTAGCGGGGTAACGATAATAGAGCTTTCCCCCTCGACCACTCCAAGAGACGATGCTAGGCAGAAACTAGTAAGGCAGAGAGAGCAAGAGGCAGAACTCCTTGAGCGAGTAGCCGAAGAGGGTGCCAAGGCTGTAGTGCTAAATCTCTATCTTTCAAAGGAGTCACAGCCAGATATAGACCAACGGCTTTCCGCAGCTATAGCCAAAGTTCCAACTATCCTTGCTGTAACATCCAAATACTTACCGACGAGCACGAACAAATCCTACAATTGGCAGGCGGTAACTTCTCTTCCAATCTTTAGTACAAGCGCTAGATCTGTTGCGCACCTGCGCTTTGGGGCGCTAAACGGGCCAATTGCAGAGTTTCATGGAGAACGAGAACTTAATAGTAAAGTTTATCCATCACTATCTCAAGCGATCTCTGCTATCGCCAGACTTACGCAGCCCGACCCGCACTACCGCTCCTATGTAAAGTACTACGGCGCACCCGGCACAATCGTGCCACTTAAATCAAGCGAAGTCCTAGCCAAACCAGCGGGCTCAACTTTCAAGGATAAAATCGTAGTTATTGGAGTCGCACGTGCAAACGACAGTAGCGACGGTCTTTTTTCCTCATTTCGCTTCTCTGACTCCGGTATTGAAATGTCAATCCTTGAACTGTGCGCTACAGCCATTGCTAACCTTATCGATGGCAGAGCTATTCGGCGGCTTCCTTTTGAGACGGAAAGCCTTCTAATTCTTGCCATCTTGGGTGTTACCACATTCGCTATGTGGTTTCTAGAAGGCAAGTGGGCGATTGCTGCTTTTGGTCTAATCTGCAGCGCGTGGCTGGGTGTATCACTGATATTGTTTCGCTTCGACTTTTTCTTCCCGCTTGCTATATTCACGGGTCTTTTTCCTTGGGTCATAATCCTCCGCGTATTAAAGGCGGTCAAAGGAGAAATTAAGAGTGCGTTAACTATGATAGGCTCCTGTCTCCCTAGGCGTTCGCCCAAACGACCAGGGAAATCCACTGGCGTGGGAAGCATTATTCAGGTCCGATGGGCGAACATTAAAGATTCACCTGACGCCCTGACGCAGGTACAAAATGCTGCCGCCGAAATAGTCTCAGCACGTGGCGGTGTGGTGTATTCGAGCTCTATCGACACGCTTCTGGCCTCCTGGGGCATACCCGACAAGTGCGAGCTTTGCGCAGAAAAAGCAATAGAAACTGCTACCGAGATAGCGCTCATGCTGAAAAACAAACAAGACGCCACAATGTCATTTTCTATCGGAGTAGCCTCGGGACAATTAAACTCTCTTCTCTTTGGTCCACCAGCGGCCCCCCGCCTTGTAGCCACGGGCGAAACAGCTGAACGGGTAGCAAGGCTTCAGGCTCTTGCCGCCGAGCAAACCTCCATAATTGTCTTCGATGATGAAACGTCAAAGCGTATCCCCAAAACAAAATATCCAGCTACGCCAACTAACCCACCGCAGAGCGGCGAAAAAGCCTTCCGCGTTATCCTTGGAGAGGTTTGACAATGATTATTCTTGATCACCTCACTCGGCGCTATGGAACAATAACTGCGGTTAATGACCTTAGCCTTTCAGTTGAGGATGGTGAGGTTTTGGTCTTTCTCGGCGTTAATGGAGCCGGGAAAACCACGACGATTAAACTCATGACAGGACTTTTGGCTCCGTGCTCGGGTGCAGTCTATATCGACGGAGAGGAGATCTGTCCGTCGAATCCCTCTGCAAGGAGGCTTTTTGGATACGCGCCTGACCAGCCCGAACTGTTTCCTCGTCTAACCGCACAGGAAACCGTAAAATTTAGCGCCCGGCTCTATGGAGTTTACCTTACGGATAGTGAGGCTACAGAACTTTTGGAGGCTCAAGATCTAGCACGCGATAGAAACCGTCTCGTGCATGGTTTCTCTCGCGGCATGAAACAGCGGCTTTCGATCTGCCTTGCCCTAGCGCATAAGCCGCGGGTTCTTATTTTAGATGAACCTCTAGTAGGCCTTGATCCGCTAGGTGTCATAAGAATGAAAGCGCTTCTTGCCACACTGGCACAAACAGGGCACACCATATTTTTATCGACGCATAGTCTTTCGTTTGCAGAGGAATCTGCGACAAGAGTAGCCGTCATTCACCACGGCACGTTATGCGCAGTCGGTGACCCACGCTTGATCCGTACCGAAGCAAACAAGTCAAGCTCGCTAGAAAAGGTATTTTTCGAACTTACAAGCACGCCGGATCCAACACAGGCAGATATATGAGTAAATCGCTGCGCGCTTTACAGATTATATCTCTTATGCCAAGCATGCTCTTTAGAGAGCACTACAACGCGCTCTTTTGTGATCGTGCGGGGCCCGTGGCGCGAGAAACACTAATTGTTAGGCTCGTTTTCATGTTAGTTTGCATCCCCATGCTCCTAGTCATAGGACTACGTTACCTCTCCGGTCTTTTCGGAACAGACGCTTCATTGACTCTCCTATTTATCATAACTCTCGCCTGGGTTCCCATATACGTGGGAGCGTTTCGCTCAGCTCTTTTTAAATTTGAGTATGGGGCACGGCTTATGATTGCCCCCCTTAATGGTTTTTTATTCGGCTTGAGCCTCAATGCAGCGGCAGTTTTTTACTGTCTGGGGCTTTTTATCTCCATGACTATAGCCGCTATTTGCTGCACGGGCTTGGGGATTTTCAACCCGCTGGTGTGCCTTAGATTGATAGGCGTAATTGCCATCTTCGTAGTGGCTGTTTCCTCTCTCGTCATATTTATGGCATTTTTAGCTGAAAGCTGGCTTAAACTGCATGCGCGCTATCCCGTTTTCTGTAACCTTTGCTTTGGCATAAGTGCCATCGCAGCCCTACTCGACTCATTTCTGGGCGGAATGCCCGGGATTCAGACTTTCATAGTAACTGAAAGATCAACCAGTTATTTGCCGTGGTGCGTGGCAGCACGCGCCGCTTTAACAGGCGACACTAGTGCATGGCTTATATTTGGCTGCTACTCCATCGCTTTATTGTCTTTGACTTCGGTTTTCAGTTACAGACTATTTAACATGCTCTACCGCCTTTCGAATGTCACCAGAGATCCGGACCGTGCTCTTACACGGCACCTCTTTTCGTACCTTCTCTCGCGATTTTCCCCCGTTGCATCAAAGTATATAGTGGATCTCTGTCGATCGCCGATGGCCGTCAAATTTTGTATTATAGTGCTTGTTGCCGAGGTCGCAGCGATAGAGATTATGTCCGAGTTGGCAATGACTTCAAGAGAGGCGTTATATACTGCGGCCAACTTCGGGCTTCGTCAGGGTTTGTTCACGACTAAAATGTGGGTTCAGGCTACCTCGGCGATGATCAATCCGATTGCAGCGGGACTACAGGTTTCAACTTCAGCCGAGGTATTATGTTTTATTATGCTTTTCTGCTCTATTATCTCCGCCTCGGCTCTTCAACGAGGGGGAGCGACCCTATGGCTTATGCGAGTATGCCCACGCACGTTTCATTCTATTCTCACAGACTACGCGCGCTGCTGCTTTGCACACAGCTGTGTATTTATTATTCCCTTTACATATTTGGTAGCGCGGAGCAACGAGGCGTCGAATGCCGTATCTCTCATCGGGACACTTTTTGTGATCCCTTTTCTTTTTAGCGCCTCTGCAATTGGAGTTGTGGCGGGTACCTTTGTGCCACAGGACGACGGACATCGCACGGAAGATGACTTATCATGCATATCAATTCTAATTGCAATGCTATCAACGACAGTCATTTGGGTTGCCCATAGAGCACTGTTCAACTTCATCTTTGCGCTGGAATTCACTGTAGAGATATATAGCATTGGCGAAGGTTCTATTGTACTTCATATAGTAATGACCCTTACGGCTCTTGCGATGCTTCATTGGGCTATAGCATCGGGAGTGATCGCTCTTGGCGCACGGAGAATCGACTCTTTAGCTAAGGAAGCGCAGGGTGTTCCCACATGATGTGAGAGCCACCTTGCCGGAATAGGCAAACATGGTAGAATTGTTATACTCTGCCCAGGGTCAAACCCTCCGGGAGGGGGTAGAGTAGGGTGAAAGATATTTATAAGGCATAATTTATGACAACAGCCGACAGCTCCTTGATAAATCATCCCTTGCCCAAATTTATTGAAGCCATACTGGTGAAGTTAGAAAAAGAGCTTGCATCGCTTCGCTACCACAATTTGCAGCATACCCGTAGCGTGATAAACGATGCTATCACTCTTGCTAAGGATGACTCCTGCTGTGCACGCGACTTAGAGCTTATCTTGGTTGCTGCCGCTTTCCACGATGCAGGCTATCTTGTGTCCCCCACAGAGCATGAACAAGCAGGCGCACGCTTCGCCGAAGAGGCTATGCGCGCAGAGAATTGTTTTACTTCAGAGGAGATCGCGCTAGTCGTCCAAAGTATTAAAGATACCAAGCTTGTAGTGGTAGGCGGCGAGACCGTTCAGGTGGCCAACACTAGACTCTCTCCATACCTGCTTGACGCTGATATGGCGCACTTTGGCCGGGTCGATTTTCGTGAAAAATCAGAGCTTCTACGCCTAGAATTCGGCACAGTGCTGGCTTTGAAATGGTGGGATGAGACATTCAAGCTTGTTGATGATCACCTATGGAAGACCTGGCCAGCATACCAAAAGTGGGAGAAGCAGAAAAAGGTGAATCTTAGGGGACTGCGGGAAGCAGTCTGCCTTTGCATAGGTGGGGTCTAGTCACTTCCAGATAGCAAGCTCTGCGTGCAGGGCAGCTAAATTGTTCTCTTGCTCTTTGGCCCACTGCTCGCGCGCTGGGCGCGATTGCCATTGGTGGGCGGCGACTAATCGGGTAACACCTTCGTAGAACGCTTTAGTAACAGGCAAGCTAAGCTCACGTCTTACAAGTTCTGTCTTCTCGCGAAAGTCGCTCCTGCCGAAGTTAGCTAAATCAGCATCAAGGATGTACGCGGAAAGAGGACTTCGGCACACTTGTATCATAGTCTGCCCTCTCGGGACCAGGCAGGTGTCACGTATCATCTGGGCCACAAGCAGAATTTCTTCTGCGCTAAAACAACCTTCGGCCTCCAAGCACTGGATTACATAGAGAGCGCCTTCTTCTTCGTGGCCCTTTCTCGTAGTTAGAAAACCTACATCGTGGAAAGCGGCAGCAATGAGCACTAGGTGCTGATCGCGCACGCTGCACTTGTCTTCACGTGCTAGGCGTGTAGCCTCTTTAATGACATCTCTCGTATGCAAAATATTGTGATAATAGAGCGCCGGATCTAGCTCGTTTTCAAGTCGAACAAGAACGTTTTGCAGAAACATTGGATAACGCTCTTCATCGTCTTTTACCAATGCATGCGACAGCCCCTCATTCATATAGCTTGAACCGTTTAGTAAGCTCTTTAGTAGTATATCGTTACTTAAGGCGGTCTACTTTAAGGGAGTTAGCGAGGCCAATTGAGACCGAATAGCACATGTTTTTATACCGTAATACACACTAATGGCACTTAATTCAGGCGCCTCTCGTGCCCATTAAACACTGCGTATGGGGACAAACTCAATGAGTAGGGGGCGCAATGCCCAGAACCCTTTTAAAAGGTTCGAACGAGCAGCGATGTTTTTCCTTCCTACTATTTTTCGCATGTCGAAAATAGGACATTAGGGTACTTCTCGTCTATTCTGTGCCGCTTAAGGGGGAGACCTAGGTACGGCTTCGCTGCCTCTATTTTGAGAACAGCAACACTCCACGCCAATCATCATCCGGGGGTGACTTAGTGAGCCTCTCTATTTCGTGAACGTAGTAGGCTGCAATACTTGAGAGAAAATAATCTCCCTCAGAGAGTGCACTAAAGAGCTTATGCGCTTTGTCCCAGTGTCGACGCCGAAAGGCGCGTAGCGCACGATACCACTCCTGCCACTCTTTCCCATTAGTGGCCGCGAAATCTCGATTACAGAGTGCGTATACATTCATCGGACCCATTCTGTCTTCGTCTTTGGGAATGAGAATTTCTCCGACATAGATTAGCTTAAACGGAAGCTTTGGTCGCTTAAGCCTTTCACCACGTCGACTGCCAAGTAGCCGTGTGCGCCCAAACGCTTTAATAATGCCATCTAGTCTTGCAAGATTACTAGGGAACGAACCGTGTAAACCGTACTCCTCATCGCACGACGAGGCGATGAGTCCCTCGACAGCCTTGTCAATAATAGCTCCAATTCGAACGTTGTTAGATGGGAAAAGGCTACTGCGGCGCAGCCTCTCAATGCATTGCTCAATCTCTTCTGCAGCCTTTAACGCTGCAGCGTGGGGATTGTTGCCTTTAAAGAGCCTACCAAATACCGCTCCGGCGCCGTCGCCAGTGTCGGCATATCGAACTCCGCCATGAGCGCGCGCAATGTTCATCGCTGTTCTATTAAGGAGTGACTTAAGCACTAACATGTATTTATCGTCGGCGGCATGAGCATGCACGGAGGATTTTTCCATATCCCAGAGTATAGCCACCACGGGCCCCGGCATTGGAAGAAGTGTTTCGCCTTGACTTAGGCGGCGCACCACCTCGGGATCTAATCCTCCTTCAATCCTTCGCTCGCGTGACGACCATTCATCAAGTACGATGAGGAAAGCTAGGATGCTAATCACCACCAAAATAAAAACTACGGTGACAGGCGGAATAAAGTAATAGTGGAGAAACATCGCGTAGCTGCCTACGAGTACTGCAAATACTGAACCCAAACCGATGACAACCGTCGCCCAGCTTCGAGCTCTCTTGGTATTAAACGCCTGACTAGGAATGAACAGGATGAGCACCCCTAAAATCATAATTGCCAAACTTAAAATAACTTGCTCTAAGGGCTTATCGAGGCGGTGTATCCAGCGTTGCTCGATGGCGTTGGCAGCGGCAGTGGCGTGAATGTGCACTCCGCAGTAAAGATTGCCGTATGAGGCGAGATAATAGTCGGGTGCGTTTCTGAACCCTCCGTTAGAAAGACAATAGCCGACAAAAACGACATTGCCCCTGATCATTGGTTCGAGCTTCTCTCGTTGTCCCTCTAGGATTTCTTCATAGGAAGTGTAGGCAATCGCATCTCTTTCTCCGTAGTAGTTAATCAGATCGCGTTGGGCTGGGAACTTCTTTACTCCCATTCTTTCGGCCGCTATGCGATACAGAGGTGGTGGCGCTTCCACCAGCGTATCAAATTGCGGAAATCTTCGAACAACCGAGTCATCTTTTCCGAGGACATCATTGCCGACCTCTGCTACTGAGCTGAAACGCGAATCGGGCTTACTAATCTGCTCGCGTATTCCATGTTTCTCGTCTGCTGGAGTTCTTTGGGTGGCTATGATTACATTTCTTTTAGCTAGACTTTCCGCAAGTTGGTCGTTAATTTCATCGGTCGCGGCCGCTGGAGTGAAGTTTATATCAAGTACAATCAATCTCGCGCCGTAGTCTTGAAGGCGGTCGATAACCTCACTTTGAATAGTTCGAGGGAAGGCTTGGTTGGCATCAAGCTTAAGTGCATCGGCAGCAGTATCGTCTAGCACAGCGACAAGAACATTATTGTTTGGTGGTGTAGCCCCGCGGAATCGAAACCAAAAGGTACTAGCAGCAAGTTCAAAGCCGCGAAAATAGGGAGCCTTAATGAGATACGGAAGAACGAGGATCGCAGCAAGGCAAAGGATGGTCCGAGATGCTAACCATTTCGCATTGCTAACCTTTTTCTTCTGTACGCTTTTAATCCGCTCTCTGAGCCAAAGAATGTTTTCTTGCTTTTTGGCTTCCCAACGCTCATTTGCCTGGCGAGTTTGAAAGCGATGAGCCTCCAAAGAAACCTCAAGAGGTGCGTATACTACTTCGGTTTTCAAACCGAGTTCATTACTTAACTTGTCAACGAGCTGTGAGAATTCCCCGTCAGCGCGCCAGGCCTCGTGCGCGTCAAGAAGGTAGGGAGACAATCTAGTAGATGCTCTCTGCGTCGGCGGCACACCTTGAATGGTTATGTACCTCGTGTCGTTGATGGCTTGTCGAACAAGAGAGATCTCATCGTCTGTGTACTGGCCGCTCTCGCTCATCGTGCGTGCGGCGTCACTTGCGCCCAAGACGGCAGTTGGGGTGAGAGAAAGCTTTTTCTCTAGGTATCCAAAGTCGGTAAATGTCGCAGCTATTAAAAGAAGTTCCAGGTCACGAGCCGAGATTTCATCCTCTTTCGCCAGCGCCAAACAGTCGCTGATAACTTTTAATTTGCGTGCCGTAGTGTGAAAGGTTATGCCCGAGGGAAGAGTGCGGTCGTAGTGCCGCAGTGCTTCCTTGACAAAGAGCGGCCAGGTATCGGGTAAACTGTCGAAAAGAGACATAAGTGCAATGTTGTTAATTATCTTTTTCGAGCTTCCAACTTAATGTCACATCAAGCGCTTCATCAGAGGCCAGGCCATTAGCAAGGAAAAACACTATTTCGATGCGCCCGTCGTCACCGGTGCGCCGATCCATTTGGACTCGGGAGGAAGAGGGGGCACTCTTACCGAATGAGTTGATAATCTTTGCTTCCACCCCCACCGATTCAGCCGCGGCTGCATTCAACGGAAGGTGGATGATGGCGGTTGCCTCTCCAGTGCCAGCCCGCGATTGGAAGCGATAGGAAAATGCCTTATCGGCGGCAGTCTTATCTTCAATTCCACTGCTGAGTGAAAATGATGCTGAAAGCTGCTGTGCTCCATCGGGAAGCGGGCTGACGCAGATCTGGCTCTGATCTTCTGGTGGACTAGGCATCAAGTCGTAATCAAACACTACGTAATGCTCGCGCCAAATTTTTCGAGGTGTTCCTTGTTCCTTTAAACACACATTTATAACACCTGGCACTGTTTTTAGATGCTCCAACATGCGTACATCGCCGGGTCCCACAAGGTCGAGATCCCATTGGACATAGCTAGCCGATCGGGGGCCCTGATTAGCAATATATCCGTGAGGATAGGCAACCAAGCACACGATCAGCGAGAGGCTCACGACGATTGCCAGCGTAGGAATTACGCATGCGGCCACACGTGGGTCACGCAAGACCTCACGCACCAGAGCTAACCGGCTCGGTTTGATATTTTTGTGCTGCGCGCGAAACATGGACTAACCAAAAAGTAGGCAACATTTTAGCTCTTAGACCTTATTTTGCATGTCGGCCTAAGTGCTGTTTTTCATTAGCAAAGATTGGTAAGTAGAACATTCTTGATTCGGCAATAGGCAAGTAATATTAGCTACTTAACCGCCAATTATGAATTTATAAAAAACGCTAAAGTTCTCGAAATACGTGCCGATAATATAGAAGGCACAGAAGTTATAAATCTTTTGTCGCCGGTTTTTCACTCAGGTCTTTGAAAAAGAGGGTTTTTGTATGGCGATACGTCCTTATCCCCTAAACCTCCGCTCCGAGCGTGGCGCGGCCCTCGTTGAGTACAACTCGACCATCTCCATGATCGCCGTAA
>CAIXSY010000099.1 GCA_903922175.1 uncultured delta proteobacterium
GGCGCCTTGTCGATCATGTCGAACGCGGTGAACTCGGTATTGCCACCGCGGTTGTGCAGCACGAGCGTGATCGCAGCGGTGAGGGTGGTCTTGCCATGGTCGACGTGACCGATGGTGCCGATGTTGACGTGGGGCTTGTTACGCTCGAACTTTGCCTTTGCCATGGTGCGCTCCTCGCCCGAATGAGGGCGGACTGTACGTTCAGACGGAATACAGACGTTGACGGACGATCACGACACGACCCGGTGCTTGGCCGTGTCCAAAATGGAGCCCTTCTCGGGATTTGAACCCGAGGCCTCCCCCTTACCAAGGGGGTGCTCTACCCCTGAGCTAGAAGGGCTAAATGGAGCGGGCGACGGGACTCGGACCCGCGACCCTCAGCTTGGAAGGCTGATGCTCTACCAATTGAGCTACTCCCGCATCGACGGGGATTATCCTGGAAACTGAGAAAAATGCAAGGCCCCCACAGGGAATGAGGTGAGATTGCATGCACTCCCTCGACTGGAAAGTTTTTTTACTTAAAACATTGAGTTCTTTTCATGAACTTGGCGTTGAACTCTTGCGTGGCCTTGGCCATTTACCCTTAGGTTTGGACTTATACGTCAAAGTCGAGGTCGAAGAGGATAAGGCCACGGCCAAGCAGGCGTTCAACGCCAAGTGAAAAAACTTCCCGCTTGTGGCAACCGTCACTACCTCGCTCACTGTCACCTTCGTCAAACGACGGAGACCGAGGCGCGAAACATCTTTCACCAATACTATCGTCCATCGCAGAGGTGACTCTTGTAGAACGGACAATTGAGATACCCCTGCGTATAACACGCGCGGGTTATTCCAAGTGAATCGTTGATACCACGCGCCGCGCCTACCCGGCGTATCTCAATCGGATTAATCGCCTTGGCACGGCTCGGTAAACAGATTTTGGCAATATCGTTGGGGTTACGTGCTGGGTTACGCAGCTTAATAGTTATGCGACGAACCAAAAGTTTATATACCAACGAGTCACCAGCTTCTTTGAGGCAATGAATGTTCGCAGGCACGGCTTCGACTTTAGGACCGGCTCCAAGCGGAACAACCGAAGCATTAATTATCTTTTGAACTTTGAAGGGGCTGCTGGCATTCGTTCCACAGCCTCCGATCTGGCGGTGACATGGATCGCGATCGCCATTAGCGCAATCTCTGGCCACGATACTAAATGAATTGTAAAAACTCCCCGCAACAACAACGGCAGCCTTACCACCGCACTGCGCAAGCTTGGGGATATAAGAAACCTCTTTGGGCATCTTCTTCAGGCACGGTCCAAAGGCCTGCGCTGAATCTCCGAAGCCGAGAATTGAAACAATTGCCACTGCCACGAATACTACAAAATGACGCTTCATCCTAATCAACCCCTTTTCACTAAAAGTACGGGAAAACCTTACTACAAAAGCATAGGCATGGCTAGTAGCACAGGAGGCTCCTTGACGTCTGCTGGCGACTGGTGCACGGGAAAAACATCTCCCCCCGGACCTCTTGATCAGCTACGAACAGTAATTGCTCATTAAGTGCGGGGAAAAAATATCGTGCACGTGGTCCTGGTCGATGTAACTAGCCGCCTTTTCTCACGAAGTGAGAAAAGGCGAGCTAAGCTCGCCCCTTACCGAACAGGGGTGTTTTTGAAGAAACGCGCTGACTTTCAGGAATGAATAGGGTAATTGAGAGTCTGTGA
>CAIXSY010000100.1 GCA_903922175.1 uncultured delta proteobacterium
ACTAGTCGGCGCTATTATAGCGTGCCTCTTTCGGGCTTAACCTCGAAATTGGCCACGTATACTACTCTACTATTTCACTTATTTCTCCCGTCCTATCGCGCTTTCGCTGTTTCCGGACAGGCTCTACGTAGGACAAGACGGCTAAGGCCGTCGGCTGCGGCCGCAGCTGATGCGGTCAGCAGAAAGCTGATCGCAGGTCGCTGATAGCTGACTGCAGATCTCAGATAGCTGATTACAGGATGCAGGACCCTCTCTTTCGCTCGAATGCGCGGGTCGGTTCAACAGTTCAAGTTCACGTTCAAGATTCAGGATTACCCGGGGTTAATGAGCAATTACACGGGGACGGTTACTAGAACTCCCGCCCTAATCGATAGCCTCAGCGTTTTCCGTAATTGCCCAGAAATCCTGGGTGAAGAATTGCGGCTATAAGGGCTAGCGGCTTCGCCGCTACTACTCGCTCATATCGTCTTCATCGCCGGCCTCAACGGGCTGGCCGTTGATCGCCTTGCGTAGAAGCTGACTTGGCTTAAATTTAACCACTCTGCGCGCACGCAGGATGATCGACTCACCGGTCTGTGGATTGCGCCCACGACGCGGCGGTTTGAACTTAACTTCATATGAGCCAAAGCCGGAAAGCATAACCTTTCCATCATCGGCCAGGCCGTCTTTAATCAGCTCGATGTAATCTTCAACAATCTGGGCTGCCTTCTGTTTGTCGACAGGAAGGGTTGCGTAGATAGCATCCGCTAAATCAGCCTTGGTAAGACAGTAACGTTTGTTGCCCATAATCTCTCTATCGTTTGTTATCAAAAAACTACCGCGCTACTCTGTTCCCACTACTAACTTACTTCTCTAACAAAGACAAGTAGTTAGGGTAATGGCTCGTAATTAACATCACAGATATCAATATCATATGACGCAACTTGTCGATTGCGGGATTTATTAATTTATAACCTAGACCATAACTATATAAAAATATTGATAAAAGCAACAAGAAAATTGAAAGGTTGCTGAATGATACGGTCGTATGAGATACGTTAACTTGCCGGTATAAATATGGTGAAAGACCAGAAAGATAACAAAACAGAGGGTTCCGAGACTAAGTCTCGGACGAATCATCGTAAGGCGAGTGAGCTCGTCTCTGAGCCAACGGAAGATCGCGATTCTGAGCGTTTTAGCTCTGAGCTTGGGCGTTCTCTCGACGAGGCCGAAAGCCACATCCAGGCCAAGGTTAAAGAGGTCCCCAATGCTCTAGAAACCTGGCACAGGGCGCGCGAGGTGGTAGAGAAACTCAAGCCTGTTCCGTGGTTTGTGTGGCGTATTTCGAACTATGTTTTTAGCAGATCCGGTCAAATCAACCCCGTTCCTGAGGGGATGGTAATAGGCCTTCGGCGCCTTCTTTTCGCTGCGGCCAGTGATCCAGTCCTCGGTTCAGGAAACCCGGTAAGCAACTTGCGTGTGGCACTTGGTCTGGTCCGAAGCGATGTCATTGCTGCGGTCAGCGTGATCCATGCCGTATGTCGTAAACTTGCGACTAGAGAGTTTGAGCGCATCTGGCGCCCGATTATTGATGACGCGTTATTGCGCGCGCAGATCGGCTTTTTCATTGGCGGGCGAAGTGAGAGTTTCGGTCCAGGAAGGGGGATGCTGGCCGGTTTTAGTGGTCGGGCAGGCCTCGCTATCCTGATCGCCACTGGCGATCTCGAACAGGCGCGTGGGGCACTTGAAGAGCTCGCCTCGGGGCGAGATATCGGCGCAGTGGGCTTAGAGATCTATGGCTGTGACCCGCTTCAAGTCAGCGCACTGCTACTTTCTGTCAGTGGCTGTGGCAAAGATGCCGCTTTCGGCGTTGTTAGCTATGTTTCCAAGGAGGGGGTGGCTGACCTGGCTTCCCCGGAGCAGCGCTCATGGCTGGCGTGTTTCGGTGTCTGTGAAAAGGTGCGCACGGGATTGGCTGATGAGCTCACAAGCGAGCAATGGGATATCCTTGATTATGCTAACAAGGAGGATCGTTCCCAGCTAATAGACATGGCCAGGGGCCTTGTGCGTGAGGGATCGAGCTGGGATTGGATCGCATAGGGAGTCTCTGATAAACCCCTTTAAATTCCCTGTAAAAACAACGCATTGTTTGCTATGATAGTGTTCTGTTCGCTGCTATAATGATGAAATAGTAACAACCTACGTTCTTTTGAAGATTTGGTGAATAGCCGGAGAGGTTGTCGAAGGTTATCTCTATTAGTTCTCTTAGGTTGTGTGTTGCCATGTTTTTTCTACAGATCCCATATACTCTCTTAGATAGATATCATTACAGATATTCTTATCGGTACACGTGCAGATTTTTTTCTAGCCACAGGTAGTGTTATGCCAGATAATATACAGCCCGACTCGAACAAAAAAACTACGCCGAAATGTAGATCGACCTTCTTTCAAACGGCGGCCACCGTGGTGGAGTTTGCTATCGCCATGGGATTAATCGGGGTCGTCGTGGCAAGTCTTGTGTTCTATGTGAGGCGCTACAAGGAGGTTGACGAGGAGCTGCTTGTGCAGGACATAATGCAGTTAGGACGGATGCAACCTCTCCAGCCTCTGTTGGTGCTCGCTCAGCCTGCCGCAGCGGCGGCTGCCAGCACAAGCAACGCTGGTATTGTTGCCGAAATTCCTGCGGCCAGCAACATCGCTGACAACACTTTTGCGGCACAGGTTGGCGCCTATATACAAAGCGCGTACGTCCCTCATGATCTGGCCTTAAGCGGAAGATGCAAGGAGGTCGGTGATATCCGAGTGTTTTTCGTTAGAGTGGAGGGGCAGGTCGGTAAAATTGGTACTCCCACCATCCTCGGAGCGCAAGTTAGCAACCCGACAACTGGAGAGCGGCAGGAAGAGACATATGATTGTAAAGGAGAGACTATCCTCAAGGGGGCTTTAGGTGCGGACGAGAACTCGCGTGTTGATGGTTATGTCGCCGAGGTAGTTGAGGGATACGGTGATGGCGGGGTAATCGATGGAGAGGTATTTTCCGTAGCCTATAGCTCGACGAAGCCTATGATTCCGGCAAATATCGCCGCGGCTACTAAAACGGCCAATCCAGGACCGCCGATTGAGGTCTCAAGCCCGGTTCCGTAGGTAGTGCAAGTGTAGCCCGGGTGAAGGAGGGTCAGAAGAAGATGTACGACCGAAAGCAGGGGAAGCGGCGAGTTGGGGGATGGTTAGGTGCTATCCGTTCATTCTCGCCGCCTTGGGCGCTTAACCAGAGTGGCGCCACATTGGTTGAGATCTCTCTGCTGATCACAATTCTCTTGGCGATCATGTCATATGTTTTTTGGATCATTATTTCGCTCAATGCGCGAACTAGCCTTGCCATTTCGGTGGGGCAGGCGCTGCGTTTCGCGGCGACGAGATCGATGCCTGATCCGTATGAAGTTACTGCAGTTGATGCCGCTTCAGTTAAGCTTCTGGACGATTACCATAAAGGGACCCTTTTAGCGGCGGATGAGGCTCGACTAGCGCAGCTTTTTTATCACGGCCCAGATGATAGCACGATCTTGTACGACGAGGCTGCGACGAGGCTAACTGAATTCAGCTATGCCGCTACCTTTCCCGGGGCGAAGATCGGTGATCTCCCCAAGAGCTACCTCTACGCTTTAGTGGCTGTTCATCAGTACATGCGCGCTCGGGTGGGTAACCTTAACGTGCGCTATCCCTGCGACAACGAAGCGGGGTGCCTCGGGTGCCGCATTCTTACCCCATGGGTTTGTCAGCATGGAGCCGGACTTTGTAATAGTGGTATCACCTGTGATAGCTCGTCCGCGAGAGACTGTGGTACCATCCCACCCCAACAGCACTTCCTCCCTGGTGTAGATGATCCATGGCTAGCATCACTGACGGATCTGCCTCAGAGTCTGATCTTCATCCGCTGCACCTATGTGGCCAATTTCGGCTTTTTTGATCTCGGCAGGGCGTTGTTCGGATCGGGTGCTTCACCAGGGCGCAAATTCGTGCGTACCCTGAGTATCAACGCGGAGTCGGATCTATGATTGGTCGTCTAAGAGGCAGGCTTTATAGGGTGGGTTGTGTTATGCGCACAGAATTTGGTCTTGCTATATATTCTCTAGAGACGCCTAGCCGACAGCGTGAGCGCGGTGTGATTATGCCGATTGTGGCCACGTTCCTTCTCGGCCTCGGGGTTGCCATGATGGTCTACTCCTTTCAGAAGGTGCGCGAGCGCAGGGACTCGGCCAGACTTCAGGGGAATGTTGATAAGATCTGTCTCGATGTTTCTTCGCTTTATCCAACCATGCTGCAGAGACAGGCTGCTGATGGTTTTCGTACGCGGATAAATGCGTTGGTAAAGAGATACGAGTCATATCAAGATGGGCGACTTAAGGTGACAGACGCCAAGCTGGTGATCCCGACGACGGATGGAAGTCCTGCAGGAGGCTTATACGATTTCTCTAGTTTAACTGGGGATGGCTGTAATCTGCCCGGCGATAAGGATTGCATGTTCGTTGGCGAGCCGGATCTGAACCCTGCTACACGCGCCGAATTTCCGGCGAATGTATTTTCTACAAAGAACATAGCTCTTGCTCGTGGCAATATCGTTGGCTGCAGCATTACGTATGAGGGCACGACTGCCTGGGGAACCAGCTATAGCGCGCGAGTTAGCTCGATTGAGCGTTTACCCATTAGAAGGGGCGCCGCAACCACCGTTCCGCCGGGGGAGATGATGCTTAGCATCGCCATTGCACCGCAGATGACGACGGATTGGACTCGGCCGCGTTTTCAGTTTCTCTATGCCGATCCGATTGCTCGGAGAAGTGGTTCTGATCCGTATCTTAGTGCGCGCGATCCGTTGCCGTTTTCGGATCGCAATGCTGCGTTGGTGGGGTATCGGCCTTTTAGTACGGCTAGTGCAGCGGTAGATTTGGGTGGAGGGAGAAGCATCCCGAATGTCTCTGTGGATAGTCTAGTGCCAGCACTAGTACCACCACCAGTGCCACCAGCTGCAGTTAACTCGGAAACAGAGCGTAAGAATCTCGCTGTCGCCTGCATGAACCCGGCGATACTAGTTCGTAACCTCTTCGTGCAGACCCTTTTGGAGCTTGCTGCGCGAGATGGTGAGTTGCAGAGTGATCCGACTGATGTCGCACGAAGTGTGGAGGTCTTGGCGGTAAATCCACAAAATGAGGGAACAGGAGCCGGAATAATCAATAAACCGGTGACTATGTTTCATCGGGGTGAGACCCTTCGCACCGATAAAATTGTCCAACAGCCGATGGTGTTTTATCACACGGATATTCCAGGTGGTAATCAGCCGCTTAACCCATTACCATTACCATTACCATTACCTACACCTACCGATCTTGAAATAATTCGCGCCACCCAGCTGCGTATGTGCCACCATATGTACGGAGGCTTTGATCCTGCCGTTCCTACAGCAGGATTGCTTGATGTGCCGATGGTGCGTGATGTGCCGATGGTTCCGGGGCTTGGCGACAATGCAAACTTTGAAAGTCCTGATTTCTCATCCCCATCATTCTATAGGACTAGCTTCCGAGATTATGCGGGTCCCGGCCCCGGATTGGATGAGTTGGGCCAACGCTATATCTGGCCCGGCGGTGGCGGTCTTACTGATGAGGGGTTGCTGGCAACAGAGGCTGTGGCCACCCTGGGATCGGTGCAGCGGTGTCCTTATGTAGGAGCGGGCGATTGTGGTGCAGGCAAGCCAGACCCAGATGCTCTCGTACCAACAGAATTGAGTGCTGACATCGTCGGGCTGCTGGATTATTACATCGGCACCTCCCAAGCTTTCACCCGTCCCGGCTTTTTTGATCTAGCGCCGGGGTGGGCGGCAACGTTACAGTTTCCATTCGGAGATCCTACTCTCTCTATGAGCGACTGCCCGAGTGTTAGTAGTCCTGTCACTGCAACAGATCTCTATGGCAGATCTTGTACGAACAAAGCTGCTGTCGGTAACCACATCGTCCTTGTTCTACACCAGGCACCGAGGACAGATCCTGAAGTTACATTGATTCAAGATCGAGTGCAGACCCTTGTTAATCCTGGCGGCCCTAACAAACTTATCAGCGTAATATACATCCCCGTGGGTGCAGGTGGTGCTGGTGACGATGCCATTACTAGACTCTTTACAGCCTTTAGAGGTGCTGGACCAGATGATCAGCCGAGTGCAGCTTTCGGACCCTATCCACCGATGATCTTTGTGATGATGCCGTTGTCGTATTTGAAAGCAGGGGAGCCCGGTTTCGAGTTTGGGCGCGATCCCCCATTGGATAAGCTTGTTCCTGATGTGGCATTTAGCAACTATTGGCATTACCTCCTAGACTTTAAAAATAATCCGCGTGACAATGTGGTCATTCAAGCGCAGCGCTTCTTCCTCATACGGCTCATGGGGAGGCAGTCCTACGGCTAAGTTTGTTAGTTGATCTCGTTCATGGATAGCTATGGCTCAAAGAGGTTGGCACAGGATGAAGAGGGATAAGCATCTTGAACGAGGTGTGGCCTTCGTCGAGTACGTGCTAGCACTAGCCATCTTCACCCTTGTTCTGCTTGTCGCCTTTCGCGGACTCGTTCGGGCCTTTGATGCCAAGAAGAATGAAGTCAGGGCGCAGACACCCGCGATCGGACCCTGTGGTGCTGTTCTAACCGATACTGAATGCCAGTAGGCACCACTTGCGATGCGGCTGCGGCCGTAGCTGCAGCTGATTCAGTCAGCAGAAAGCAGAAAGCTGAAAGCTGCAGATCTCTCCCGTCTCGGCTCTCGCCGAGCCGAGGTCTGGAGGTTGGTGAAAAACGTTGCTGCGAGAGACGGAGATAGCGGATTACAGAAGGGCTCTTCGCTCATTACCCTCTTCGTAGCAGTTCCCCCATCTCACGCTTAAAGTCGTCGACGATCGTCGACACGGCGCTCTTGCTCATCGTGTCTAGATCTTCAGTCTTAAAGCGCCCGGCGCTGTTGTAGGCGATGATCTCACGCAGGGGCGAGGTCACGGCGGCGCCAAGGCGAAAGGGGGCTCCCTCTTCGACGATCACGGTCGTAAGTTCCGCTAAGGTGTAAACACGTGCCGCGGTGTTGGAGTTACGCAGTGAGACACGCATATCAACTATCGTCGCTTGCCCGCGGATGGGCACGTCCTTCTCAATGCGGTAGATGTTGCCTGAGCCGGTGCGCAGAAAGACGTGCGTTATCACTCCTATTCCCTCGGCCGGATCATTCGACTCAAAAAGCTCTCTGAGTGAGGCGCGGCGGATAGTGTGCCCAATCTGGTTTGTGCCGCTCAGGATGACCATGCCGGATGGTTCCACGCCGAGGGTAATCCCTTTGGAGCCGAGGACGTTGTCGTACTCATCGACCACGGAGCTCTCCTCTTGCGCGAAGCTGTGCAGGGTATCGAGATCGTAACGGCGGCTGCTGCACACCAAAACCACCTCTGAAACAGGAGAGGTGCGGCGCAGCATCGGTCCGCCGGTTTGGATCACATCACCTGAAAAAGGAGCTCCGAGAGTCACCGAATACTTGGCTGGAAAAGATGGGGCGAAGGCGAACTTACGCCGCGCTTTGGCGTCGGCCAGATGGAACGTACCTTCGCTGGAGGAGTGAGCGATGCGGTAGATGTTCCCCGAGACCGTGCGCAGGTAAACCTGATCAAAGCGATCGCCCGAGGGAGCGACGAAGGCAGGGCTGCGAAAAACGTTACTCAGATCGAGGGTCGTTCCTTTTTGGGTGTAGATCTGCCCGATGAACATACCGCTGACGATAACCGGCCGCCCCTGGCGCAGCTGAAAAGTCTCCAGCGCCGGTCCGGCGGGCGGATAGAGGCGTAAGATCTCGCGCAGCGCCGCCTTAGCCCCCTCATGCTCACCTTTGTGCGAACATTCTGCGAAATGCTGGGCGAAATGAAGCGTAGCCTCCTCAAGGGTCTTGAATCGGGCCAGGTGTTCATCGCTCGTCATAGCGTTCTAAAAACAAAGTTAGGTACGTGGGTAACAGGACAGTATCGTAAGTGCTTATTAAGTCCGGGCAAAAGAACCTTGATCCTAGTCCTGGTCTTGGTCCTGGTCTTGGTTCTGGCCTTAAGTCCTTGTCGTGTCCTTGGCCAAAATCATTGACCAGTTGACTATGACCAGGATTTAGGACCATGACCAAAACCAAGACTATGACAAATACTTGCCCGGGGCTATTGAGCAGTTACCTCGGCTACATAGATCTTATGCTGTCCATTGTCCAGGATGTGCCTTTGCGCGTTAGGAGAATTAGACGAACAGAATGGTGGTTCTGGGGCATCTAACTAAGTTGCTGAGAAGGTTGGGGAAATACTGAGTTCAGAGGAAGGACTCGATGACGCTGACGTCTAAGTGCACGTAGACGTCAGACGTCCGGCGTTAGTCGTCCGACATCGGCGTCATCGATCCTTTAGCTCTATATCTCCAAAAAGTGCTGACTAGTTAGAATTTTGAAACCTTCCCCTCACCAGCGTCGTACTTCTAGATATGTATGACGCTCAGCCATACGCGGATGTGGTTTTAATGGTTGATAATGAAGCCGACAAAATAGCTGCGAGAGCCTCCATCGAGGAGGAGGCGGTAGCGGCTTCGCTCAGCGTTGAGGAGCGCGCTATGCGCGATCTTCTGCCGCGGCATCAGCGCGGCGATTCGGCGGCGTTTCCCGAGTTCGTGCAGCACTTTCGCGCTCGAATTTACAGCTATCTGTTGCGTTGTGGAATTGAGGCACATGCCTGTGACGATCTTTTCCAGGAGGTCTTTCTGGCGCTGCATCGAAACGCCGGACGCTACTCCGCAGCACTTCCGTTATCGGCTCGGGAACGCACCAAGCGGGCACCCTCCTTTGCTTTTACCTCAGTGACGGCGCGAAAATTGACGAGTGGCTCCAGCGAGTTGCTGCGCGCGGTGTGTGAGAGAAGGCAAGGGGGGCAAGGGGCACGGGGAGAAGCCTATGATCTTGTCAAGTAAACGGGTAAAGTATAAAGTGAATAAATTGAATTTACGGACGAATGATACTGGAGATGTGCGATAACCATTCACGGGGATTATAGGCTATATAAGCAGAGATGTAGGGAAGATATTTCGAATCACTACGTTTCATAGGGGTAAAATGAATCCGATTGTTTCTCAAATTTTTGGTGGGCTTCCTAAGGGCTATTATCAGAGGCAGTTTATATTCGGACTCGCGCTGGCCGCCTTGTTGTTTTTTGGAGCAGGAGGCGTTAGCGGGCACCTTGAGTTTAGGTTTCTAATCTGGATCGTAGTCAGCACGTTTCTATATCCGTATTCGCGATTCGTTTATGAAAGCGTGATTGGTTTTATATTTGGAGAAAACCAGTTTCTTGTAAATGCCATAATGCTACTTGTGGTCAAGTTCATTACTATGACGATGTGCTGGTTATGGTCCATTTTTATTGCCCCGGTCGGTCTAGCTTACCTCTTTTACCGTAATCACAGGTCTGCGCGTAATTCCAAATCAGGAGTAGCGGAAAAGTAAGTCGACTAGCGAAGGCGGGTCCAATAAGCGATCCGATCACCTGATTCTCCCCGAGTTATGGAGGGATCCCGAAGAAGTGTGGCATTAGCACCTGGACCCGCCAGCGGGATGAGTAGCTTTGAGCTACCCCGCCTGGCTCCAAGATTGAAAATTACTACCCCGCGTACCCCGCCCTTGAACCGTAGGCGGAAAATCTGAATCTGAGTGGAGCCGTTAAACGTCCTACGCACTAAGCACGGAGGAGGTGCTCAGGATGGGACGACGATTTTCGGATGAAGAGCTTCAGGTCGTAAGAAATGAGATAGAGATCAGATTTGTAATTGAGGAAGTTTTAGCTACTCCTAGTAAAGAGGTAGAGGGGATATTCCGGTTTGTGTGTCCATGCTGCCACGAGAGCCAAACAGCAGTGAATCCCCTTGCTTTTACCTCAATGACAGCGTGAAAATTAACGAATGGCTTCAGTAAGTTGCAGCGCGCGGTGTGTGAGAGAAAGCAGGGAAAGCAGGGGGGTGAGAGAGAAAGCAGGGGCAGGGGGGCATGAACACCCAGGGGGGCCGACCGATTTTTTGCCCTGTTCCCTTTAGTATATTAGAGCCATAGCCGATCTATCCGCCGATGGCTAACGCTAAGGCACTCCTCATACTGGCATGTTTAATAGCTGCTCAGCTGCTCATGCCTCAACGAGCACTTTCGCTTGAGCAGTGGCTGCGCGAGGACCTCATTGCTCGAGGGTGCCTGCCGAGGAACGCGCTGCAGACGGATTTTGAGTGTCCTACCCAGGGGAGCTATAACATCTGCCATTGGGGTTTAAATAGGCCGCGCGGAATAGACCTCACCTGTATAGCAAACACCTGGAATCGCCACACCGTAGAGCGGGCCTACAGCGCTGCCCCACGGAACTACTCCGTCAGTTTTGGCGCAAACGCGATGGTTGAAGTGACAAGAAATCATCGTGGCCAAGGAGTTGTCAGGAGGAGCGGCACCTATAGAGTGCTAACCTCAATTCCCAATATCGGGGCGATCCCCAGAGCGCAGTGCGATCGCTCCTGTGCCTTAACAGATTGCCGTCGCCACCTGAACAGAGTTGAGATTCTTTCATTGACCGTTCAAGGAGAGCACGGTGGTTCATGGTCAATCAGCCGCTCGCCTGACCAGAATCTCCTCGATGGTCTTCGGATTACAGGAAGGATGACCCCCGAGCTCGATCATTTCAATATGGCTTATGATGCCTGCGAAAGGAGACAAGCCTGGGGCCAGAGAACACAGATCAACATGCTGCATAGAGTAGCAGGCCTATTTTACTTCAATAATCCGGTCACCAGTAATGTGACGCCTCACAGCTGTCACGTGGATGATGTTGACTATCGAGTGGCGCCGATCCTCGATGTTAATGTGCCGTTATCAATTGTCTGTCGATAAGAGATGAGTAACAATATTCCGGATCGACTCCAGTCCAATCTCTTTATGCTGCACATGAGCAGGATCCCGAAAAACATACCCTGAGACATCGTCAGCTGCCTGCAATCCCTGGAACGATTCAACCGTGCAGTTAAAGGCAAGATTAAGGGTGCTGTATTCTACGGTTTCAAACAGGTAGGAGTTGGGAAAGGTTCCGATGAACCCAAGTTTACTGATGTTAAGGTTTAGCTCCTCTTTAATTTCTCTGACGATTGCCTGCTCAGCTGTCTCCCCAAGATCCACAAATCCGCCGGGGAGGTCAAGCATCCCTGAAGCCGGATCGTGTTTCCGTACGGTAAAAAGCAGCTCATTTTCTTCATTTCTGATAAGGGCAACGACCGTGGCGGTCATGTTAATGAAGAACCGAAAACCACAGTCGCCACATTTTAATGATTTTTCGGTGTCTGCCGAAAAACCAGGGTTCCCGCACTGGGGACAATATGTGAAAAGTTTCAAAGGACTAGAATTACTGGGCATAGATTTCCGTGGATGTGTAATCGTAACCGTTCGCGCCCCTCGTCATCCCGAGGAGCTCTACCCTTTTTGAGGTGATGGCTGATTCGGTGCAGAGGCGCTGGAAAAGGGTAGAGCTCCTCGGGATGACATTTGGGCGCACTTCGACAGGAGGCGTGAACGTCAGTTACCTGTAATCAGGCCTCTGTCGATGTCAACGAGTCCAGAATCGCTCAAACTAGCCGCTGGTCTGAGGGTATAGAGCTGTCATAACACAGCGGAAGCAGGAACTACAAACCAGCTACAGCGCTTGGCATTGGTGGATGTAGCATGATACATATGCACAATCACTAGCATGAAATGTTCTCGCACCGAAGGTGGGCTAGGTCTACCCTTTTTGTGGAGTTATCAATAGCTGTAACATAGTGCAAAAAAAGGGTAGACCTCCGTCCGCCATCATGCGCTTATTATGTCAAAACGTTTTGCGGACGGTAGGTGGCATCACAAACCTCACTTGAGTTCGACCAAAAGATGATCCAGCGTTGTCTCGCCCTCGCCCAAGGCGGGCTTGGGCATGTTGCCCCCAACCCGATGGTCGGCGCGGTGGTCACGTGCAACGGTGAAATTATCGGCGAGGGCTTTCACCATGCCTATGGGGGGCCGCATGCTGAGGTATTTGCGATTGACTCCGTGCGTGACAAGGCACTGCTTGCGCATTCCTCGCTCTATGTAAGTCTTGAGCCGTGTTGCCATTTCGGTAAAACCCCGCCCTGCACGGAGCTGATACTTAAACACAGAATTTCACGGGTAGTAGTCGGATGTAGCGATATTTTCAAGGAGGTGGCAGGCAAGGGGATTGCCCAGCTCAAGGAGGCCGGTGTAGAGGTTACCTGCGGCGTTCTCGAGGCCGAATGCTTGGAATTTAACCGCCGTTTTTTTACCTTTCATGGCAGTGCTCGTCCCTACCTGATCCTTAAGTGGGCCCAAACCGAGGATGGTTTTGTCGCCCGAGAGGATCGCAGTTCTAAATGGATTAGCTGTGAAGCCTCACGCCAGCTTGTGCATCAGTGGCGCAGTCAGGAATCGGCGATTATGGTGGGAACAACGACGGCCCTTCTCGATGATCCTCAGCTCACCGTGCGTCACGTTGCGGGCCCGGATCCTCTGCGCATAGTTTTCGATCGAAGGCTGCGTTTGCCGCGGCATCTGCACCTCTTTGATGGTGCGGTCAAAACGCTTATTTTTAGTGAGCGGCGGGGAGAGAAGGGCTCAGAAAACCTTGTCTTTGAGCAGATTGAGTTTGGTGAACACACTCTCGAAAACGCATTAGCCGCTCTCCAGCGCCGAAAGATCCTTTCGTGTATCGTTGAAGGAGGCGCTGCGCTCCTGAATTCTTTTATCGTCGGTAACCTTTGGGATGAAGCGCGAGTATTTATCTGTCCGCAAAAGTTTGGAGCTGGGGTGCAAAGCCCAGCCATAACACAGCAGAATTTTCAGACTTCTAAGGTTGGGGTGGATGAGCTGCGAGTATACCGAAATAAGCTTCACCCTAAAAACGGCAGCTAAGGGTAAACGTTTACGTGGTAGTGAAGTATGCGTTCACGGGGAGTGCAGCGCGTAAGTCCTTAGACTTGGCCTTGACCTCCCGCTTGGCGATGGCCTAGTTACTTTTTCTTAGAGTACTGTTCATCTCCAAGGAAATGTTCTCAAGGCCAATGCCACGCGGAAGTTAAAGTCCAAGGCTAAGGGGAAGTAAGCACCAATCGGCTCTCCGTGATCGGTTACAACTGAGGAGCAGTTGAACTGTTCTTTTTAGGTTCACCTATTGCCCAGCGGATACTCGCGCTGTAATACATAGTGCGTGCCATCGGCGCGCGGATCGGAACGCATCAGTTTTATGCTCGTCACATCCTGCGAACAGGGACTAATCGAGCCCCGAGCTGTCGTGCAGCGTAGGCGCGTACTATCTTCTAGCCCGCGGATACGTGCCACGGTGATGTGTGGCACAAAGGGACCTGTTTCACGCGCAAACCCGAGGGAGGCGAGGCTGGATTCAATGCGCTCTACGCAATCAGACAAAGCTAGCTGCGGGGAGATCCCTGCCCAAACGACACGCACATCGCCCGACTCGGGGAAGCAGCCGGTCCCGTTTAACTGAAGGGTGAAGGGGGATGAGGCCGTTGCCACCTTTTCGAGTGCAGCCTCGACAGCGGCTACCTGTTCCTCTTTGACCTCGCCCAAGAACTTCAACGTCAGATGCAGCTTGTCCTCCGGCATAAGGCGCAGTCCTTGGTCGGTGTACCCTTTGAGGGCTGCTTGAAGAGAGCGGATCTCTTGAAGCAGCTCCTCATCGAGTGTGAGCGCTATGAAAAGACGCATAGCCTTACTCTTCTGCAGGAAGCGGACTAAAGATCTGTTCGAGATCCGCCTTCGAGAGTTTGAGCACGGAGAGGCTATCTTCGGCATTGATCAAGGCATCGACGATCTTGGCCTTCTTGGCCTTGAGGTCCATAATCTTCTGCTCGACAGAGTTTTCTGTCACGAGCCGATAGACGGAGACTGTGCGGTGCTGTCCGATGCGGTGTGCCCGGTCGACCGCCTGGCTTTCGACCGCAGGGTTCCACCACGGATCGTAGATGATCACGGTATCGGCGGAGGCCAAGTTCAATCCCGTACCGCCTGCCTTGAGGCTGATCAGGAAGAGTCGCGAATCGACGTTATTATTAAAGCGGTCGATCAACTCTTGGCGGTTTTTGGTTGCGCCATCAAGATAGAGGTACGACACGGCGCTCTCATCGAGCCAACGTCGAATAATCGAGAGCATCTCACGGAACTGGCTGAAGAGAAGGATCTTGTGTCCGTTCTCGAGAGCTTCGGTGATCAGATCCTTCATCAAGTTAAACTTCCCGGAATCATAGCCGGGGACAGCCTTGATCGAATCGATCGAATTGGGGTGGTTGCACACCTGGCGCAGCCTTAGCAGAGCGGCAAGGATCGAGATGCTCGCTCCACGAATACCCTTTTTCGAGATGGCATCGAAGATACGCGGGCGTACCTCTTCGAGGATGCTGGAGTAGAGCTGACGCTGCGAGTCGGTCATCTCGACATGGAGCACGGACTCGACCTTCGGCGGCAGATCTTTTTCCACCTCGTGTTTCCGACGGCGGAGGATGAACGGCCTCGTTTTGTTGTTGAGCAGTTTGAGGCCGCGCACGTCCGGGTCGCCCTCGAGGATCGGCTTTTCTATATAGGCCTTGAAGAATTCGAGCGAGCCAAGGTAGCCCGGCATAAGGAAATCGAATATCGACCACAGCTCTTGCGGGCGGTTCTCGGTCGGCGTTCCGGTTAGAGCCAAGCGGTGCTTAGCCTGCATGGCCTTAGCAGCCTTGGTAGTGGCGGCCTCTGGGTTTTTGATGTTTTGCGCTTCATCAAGGATCAGATAGCTGAATTCGTAGCGTTCCAGATCAAAGCGATCGATACGCAAGAGGGCATAGGAGGTGATCACGATGTCGTACTTCTCGATCTCCGAGAAGTGCGTCTTTCGCCCGGCTCCGTGGAGAAGGAGGATGTTAAGCTTAGGGGTGAAACGCTTAGCTTCATAAGCCCAGTTGGTGATCACCGACGTCGGAGCTATAATTAAGGCTGGCTTGGTTAGTCCACCACTCTTTCCCTTGCGATCTTTGAGGTGCTGGATGAGGGCCAGGGCCTGAACCGTTTTACCGAGACCCATCTCGTCTGCCAAAATACCACCAAGCTCAAGGCTGTGGAGGAAGTTGAGCCAGCTCAAACCCTCGCGCTGGTAGCTGCGCAGCTCTCCGAGGAAGTGCTTACTCGTCGAGATCTGCTCAATCGTATCAAAATTATCAAGTTTCTTAGAAAGCTCTCGCAGCCGTTGATCGAGCGACAGCTTAACCTGATCGTCGCTGATCCGGCTCAATCCGATGGCCTGGGCCGCGCTCAGGCACGTTTTTATCGTGTTCGAGAGCTTAAAGTTTGAGTCGAGCATTCCTAAAGTCGTCTTCAGGTTATGCAGCGTCCCGCCTGGAACACGGGCATAGGCACCGTTGGCAAGAAATATCCAGCGATCATTATCGGATCGATTGTTCTTGAAGAGCGTGCTGATCGGCACATTGGCGTTGTTCTGAACGAGGGAGATGTGACAGTCGAACCAATCGATGCGACCGCGCTTGGCTGGTCCGTCTTCATCGCTCTGGGCGGTTGAGAGGGCCACATTAAGCGAAAGGTCGACGAAGCGGATCCCTTTACGAATGCTGTCGAGGCCGGTTACTCGCCAATGTTCACGGAAGACCTCATCGCCGCTATGGACGAGTTCGAGAGCATTGTCGCCGCTGATATAGTATCCCTTGCGGGCGGCGACATACTCGAAGCCGCGCGACTTGAGAAAGTCGGAGTATTCACGCTCCTTAACTCGGTCGGGTAGGTAGACTAAATTCTTATCCGATGGTGGCTGCGGGTAGACGAACTCGAGCGCCCCGTAGATCTCCATTCCTTGACGCGAACTAAAGTGTTCGCTGACAACCTCATTGCGCTCTAGTCGTAGAACCGGTGTTGGCTGCTTGATTACGGTTTCCGGCTGAGCCTCAGGATTTTCGACAACGAAATGTGTCGAATCGGTAAGCGTCGTTGTTAGCGCTTCGAGGAGCGGGCCGACCTGGGTGCGGCTTAGAGTGATGGTTGGATTGTAAGAAAAGATCGAAGCGATCCGTGCGGCACTCGCTGAAATGCGGTAGATGCAGTTGTTGATCACCGTCCAAAATGGCCCCGTGCCCAAGAGTTCGCTGTCTTTCGGGCGCAGTGAGCCGTCGGGTAGAATCCAGGACATCTCCAACTCAGCGGAGCTTCGCCCCCAGCGAATATGCAGCTTGGCGTCGAGGATATCATGCGCCAAGGTGACGCTCTTGCCACCGTCGAAGGCGCGCACCTCGCGGTACTCGCTGATCAGCCCAAGAGCCATCTCGATGCCCTTGCTGGAGTTGATGTACCACAGGTTTTTGGTTTCGTCCCACATGCCCTCGTCGTCGAGCAGGCGCAGCAAGATATTGTCGAGTGCCCTGTTTGATTGGCGTTTGAGGCCTTCAAAAATAGTTGGCGTCTGTTCCTCGCCATCGAAGAAAAGTTTGACCCCGAGTCTGTCGCTCGAAGTTTCAAGGACGATCTTTACCTGTGGCAGAAAATGGACCTCGGGAGCTGCCTTGCCCGTTGGTGAGCCGATCTCTGAGATTACGGCCGCAATATCAGCTGGAGTGCTCGTGCTCATGCGGTAGGTAGCTTCGCTGGATTCGAAGCCGCTTTGTGGCTCAAAAAATCCGAGGTCGGCTGCGCGCCAAAAGACGGCAACGGCGTGCTGGCACCACTGCTCCTGCATGTCTTCAGCCGAGCTGCACGTGCAGGTGCCCTCGATCTCCTGCGCATTCAAGAAGGTAAGGCGCACGGCAAGCGACAGTTCGCCTTCGCGCACGATGCCGTGGACTCCGCTGGGAGTTTTGGCGCATTCAGAGACGAAGCCGGCTTCGGCGACCTTCTGTCCGCTGTCAATGACTGAAAAAGGCGAGTGCTTTTTGAGAAAATCAATAGCTTTTTCGCGGCGGCCCTTGTCGTCTTGGAGGAGGTGAAATTGGATCATCGGGAGAGCCTAGCACAGGCGAACGGCCTTGCCTAGTTTCCGGATGCCCGGAAACTAGGCAAGGCCGTTCGGAGAAAATTCAGGTAGCTAGCAGGAGAAATTGAGGAGGGCTGATTCGAATTAGCGGGCTGCGGGCTGGTGGCAGTGGGGAGGTTTTTTAGTTAGGCTTAAACTCTTGCTTGGTCGTGGCCTTGCGCTCTTCGACATCGACTTGGACGTTTAAGCCTAAATCAAAGGTAACTATTCAGCACATTTTGGGCGCGTCGTTGCAGTGGCGGCTCGCGAAAGCAGTTAGAATCGCGGAGGACGCGGAGGGGGATTTCCCCAATGCCGCTAAGCAAGTAAGCTAAGTAGGGATTCGGCGGCTGTCTTCAACCTGGGAGCGCGGACGTTTCGTCCGCAAAGACTCTGCCGTACCTCACAGATTCTATCCCAGCACGTATCAATTGCGGACGAGACGTCCGCGCTCCCAGGTGTTCACACGTTATAAGAATCATTGACGAGCAAAATACCCACTTAGCTCACTTGCTTAGTGGTATTGGTCGCTTTTGTGCACCTCCACTGCTACAACGTGCCTAGATAATATAGTTAAAAAAATCTTCTATCGCGACACTACAAGCGACGGGGGATAACAATTTGGGCTCACTTCGATAGGGTGAGTGACGGTTGCGCTAAAAGGTTACGCTGCTAGGGCTATTAACTATTAAATGGCCATCCAAAGCAAAATCAATTTCAACGTAGCGGAAATTTTTTTCGTTGTAATATAGTACCTGACCTACGGGCGCTTTCGGCACTACTAATGGAGGAATGAGTTTCTCTAAGCCTGGTAAAAAACGACTTTGTGTCGGAACAAATGCACCTCTGGGCAAATCTCCAGTAGGACCAGTAGGGCGATGTTGTTCAAGACCTACATCAAGCTGGCTAGTCTCTCGGCGACGCTGCGCTGCAAGCTCCGGTGTGTTATACCATGCTGCGGGAAATTTTTTCGGAAGTGCTGCTGTGATGTCTATCGCTGGACGGAGATCGAGCGGTTCTATGGCGCGGAACTGGTCACGGGTAGCTTCCGATAGTGGGGCTAGTACTGCATTTGGCAATAGATACTTAGCTCTATGTGCCTCACCAGCTTTCAGTTTATCAAAAAGACTAGTCCCCCCGGCGATCTGCGGTTTGGCTGGAGCTCTCGTTGTAGTTGTTCCTAGGGCGATCACTTGCTGCACCAAGTAAATAATCCAGGACAGCGCGAAGCGCTGTCCTCATTCTATACCCATCGGCACCAATAACGAAACGCTTTCTTGTGTAAGAAAGAGCTAGAATGCCAAATAAAACAACTAGTTAGGAACCAATAATAACCTAGGGAGAGCCTACTGGGTACAATAACTGCATTGTTTATCACATCTACGAAAGTTGTTCAAGCGTACAAAACGGGAAGATGCCGTTTGAGGCATGACCGTTCTTTTTAAGGGCATCATTGTTTATTTTGGCTCTTCGCGGAAAAGTGTGGGTAAATAACGTTCGCCAGGTGGGGTAATCAGCCGAGATATAAAGTGATTCTTTGTATTTCCCGTGCACCTGCACGTCACGTAAACGTTCCCGTTGAACCGAGCCGCGCATTCGCGCGGAAGAGAGAGTCGAGCATCCTGTAATCTGCTATCTGAGATCTGCAGTCAGCTATCAGCTATCAGCTGTCTGCATCAGATTCAGCTGCAGCATCAGTTGCGGCCGCAGCCGACGGCCTTAGCCGTAACTCCTGATCAGGCAGTAGACGTTAGCGGCCAAAACGTCAGCTAACTGAACGGC
>CAIXSY010000101.1 GCA_903922175.1 uncultured delta proteobacterium
CCGCTCCTTTTCCTATTCCAATCAAGAGGATAAGGGGCAGGAGCAGGAATCGGGAACAGTTCAAGTGCAAGTTCAAGATTTCGAATTACCCACACTTAATGAGCAATTACATAGAGTGTATCTAACATGCTGATTTCATGTAACAAAATTCAGCGTAGACTTAAATGCTACAGAGAACGCAACACCTGAAGAACTTCGGATAGCTAAGCAGTGCGCGCCAACCAAGGAGGGATTTGTTCGCCTTCAAGCAATTGAGCCGCTGCTGCAACACCAACTAGCGGCGCGCGACGTGTCCTCCGACTTGTCCCCCGTAGAAAGATCAAGGACACCCACCAAAAGTACGCCCCGTGTACTTGGTGTGTTCTAACACGAACTATTAAGCACTATTGCGAACAGGCTAAATTATGGGTGTCCTGCAGTCTTCCCCAGTAGGCGGATACCACGCCGAAAAATTGTACCCCTGACTAACCCCACTCTGCACCACTTGGGTAGTCGAATACGAAGCCGAAGACAGCGATACTGTAGCGCCTGCCTCTATCGGCGTGCACTCATCGTATACCCCCCAGTCAAGGGGAGGATTAGTTTGCGGCATGACCGGTGGCGCGATATTGGCATAGGTTAATGGCCCGATCGGGTCAAAGAATGTCTTCTTAATCGCTCCAACAAAGACAGTTGTCTTGGCGCACTCCGCCAAAGATAGTGGCGCTTGCGCTGCTACACAGACACATAAGAGCACGCTCAGCACGAGCAGCTTCGGCGTAATCTTCATAGTTTTCTCCCCATCCCGGCATTAGCCAACTTCCGGGCATCACTCAGTCGTATTATCGGCTGCCCTAGGAAAAAACCTTAGGCGGTATTGGACTGCCTTTTTACGCACTCCAGCTACGGTCTACGTCCGGCCATCATCGTCGTCGCCCTCAATATACGCTCCCTCGCCGGGGGAATCTTTCTACTCCACGCTACGAGGGGGCGAGTAGTTACCTTTCACCACTCGAATTTGGGATACCTAAAACACTCTCCTGCCGTTAGTATTTTGATCTTCGGATTTGAAATCTCCGCCTCGTTGTCATTATCTAGGGTGATTATAACCCCACGATATTCAGGGTTTTCAGCGAGTGCTCCTTCGAGGGACTTGATTTCTCTGTGTCTAGTTTCCACACCTGATAAGTCCAAACACACCTGAACAAAGAGGCCAGCCCGAGGAATGCAAAAATCCACCTCTTCGTCTTTGGCCGTTAGGTAATAATAAATTTCGCTGTATTTTCGCCGAAGCTCGAGAAAAATAACATTCTCGAAAATTCTGCCTTGCTTGCTTTGTGCTGCTATCGCTAATTTAGAAATAAAACCTGAATCTATACACAAAATCTTTTTGGGCGACAGCTGCTGCCGCTTCACCGACATGTCATATAATTCAAGCTCGAAGCATAGCCAGGCAGATTCTAAGTACTGCAAATAGTTTTTTATGGTCGTGATACTGCCAACTTGAATAAGCTGCTTTAGCTTAGAATATGATTGCAACGTGGCTGGATTGTTAAAAAGATAGAAGGCCAGCTTTTTTACGGGCTTCTCAGAGTCGAGCTTATAACGCACCACTATATCTCTATAAATCACATCCCGATACAACTCTGATAAGATGCTAGATTCTGGATATTGAAGCGCTAAGGGAATGCCTCCCTGAGCAAGAAACTCCTGGAAAAGCCTTGCGAGTGTGGCGCGAATCTGCGCTCCTGACATTACATCGAGGCTAACGCCTCTGAAACGCAAAAATTCTTCGAAAGAAAAAGGGAATAGATCTAGACTATGGTGTCTTCCTGTAAGCTTTGACCCAAACTCCTTGCTTGGCAGGCTTGCATTCGATCCGGTAATAAAAAACTTCACTCCCGAATCTTGAGCACGACGCACGAAACGTTCCCAGCCTTCCACCACTTGAACTTCATCTAAAAGAAAAATATTACGCGCGCCGTACAGCTCAAGCAAAACCTCCTCTAGTAAGGCAAAACTATTTAGGTCGAAATCACCTAGACGCTCATCTTCGAAGTTGCAGTAATAAAAACTTTGTTCGCCAAGTGAATCTCCCAGCTGTGCCAATAATGTAGACTTTCCTGAGCGACGAAGTCCTGTAATGACAACTACCTGCGGGGTTGCACGCAGTGCTTGCATTTCCACAAGCAGCGTCCTGCTAACTCCTCTGGTGAGCGCGCTAAACATTCTTCGCTGATCCTGAAGAACTTCACGTAGGGCTATTTTGCTTATCGCCATAACATTACTCCATTATTAATGGAGTATAATACTTACTTACGCTAGCATCAATGGAGTTAAAACATGTAATAATTTTGGCTGGTTACGTGACGCGAAGGTATCTGCTCATTAACCCCGGGTGAAAGAAGCGAAATCCTAGTCATGGTCTTGGTTCTGGTCTTAAGTCATTGTCATGTTCATGGCCAAAATTATTGACTATTTGACAAGGACCAGGATTTAGGACCATGACCAGAACCAAGACTAAGATCAGATTTACCCGGGCTTTATGAGCAGATACTTTTGCCCTTCTCCCCATAGCAAACCCCGCCGATAACCAACCTACAGCCCGCGCGCGGTCGTGAGCTAACTGGACTACAGATGGAAAGGTAAACAGTGCATGCGTAAAAACGAATTGCTACTCAGTCTTCTTCTGCTGTTTGCCACATCTCTTGCGCTAGAGCTTCGCGCCGACTCCGGCGTAGTCGAGGCTCATGGCGGTATAGCTCTGCGGCACGATAACAGGATCTCTACGTTACGCGTACCTGCGCCGGTCCGACTCTCACGCCCTCGCATCGCTTCCAGCATCTTCCAGGTCAACTACGTCTCAAGTGGGCTATGGGGTGATACGTGCGCCAGTAGCTGGCCGGCCCAAGCTCAGCTAGCGGTCGATCGAGCAATCGAGATCTGGTCGGAGCTGATCACCTCAGCCGTGCCGATTAGAATCGATCTCTGCTTAGGCACCAATCTCTATTCAGGCATATTGGGGCACGGTGGTGCAACCAACTACTTCTACGGTTTTAGTGGTGCTCCTCTCAGCCAAGCACTTTATCCCGTTGCCTTGGCGAATAGTCTCCATGGCAGCGACCTCGATCCTGGGAACTCAGATATATACCTGGCCATGAATTCATCGGCGGCCTGGTATTATGGCCTCGACGGTAACACTCCAAACAATCTGACCGATTTTCTTACCGTGTTGCTACACGAGATCGGCCACGGGCTGGGAATGATCTCTTCCTTCGATATCTCTAGCGGGCTTGGATCCTGGGGGGACGGTTGGGGTGGGCATTATAGTGTTTACGATTACTATGTTTACAACAATAGCGTACAGCAGCTGATAGGTTTTTCGACACCGTCTGGTGCTTTGGCAACACAACTTACAAGTAATAGTATTTACTTTAGTGGAAGTCATGCTACCGCGGCCAACCATGGGACCGCAGCCAAACTTTATGCACCAGCCAGCTGGTCGTCCGGTTCAAGCATTGCTCACCTAGACGATATCTACAATAACTCCGAGAACGCGATGATGACCTGGTCGCTTTCTTCTGGTGAGTCTATGCACTCACCGGGCCCGATAATGCTTGGACTGTTTGAAGACCTGGGATGGACGATTGAGCACGCCGACCTGGCTACTACTGTTGTCGAAGAAGCCGATCCGGCCCAGCCAGGTGTCAGATTGAACTATCAAGCGACGGTGGTAAATACCGGTCCCGGAGTCGCTGATGAGGTGACAGCTACCTTCACCCGGCCAAGCAACAGCACCTACCAAGGCGTCACTAGCGCACAGGGTTCATGTACCTCTCTGGGCCTAATAGTCACCTGTTCACTGGGAAGACTGACGGTTGGCCAGAGCGTCGCGCTCCAGCTTACGATTGTACCAACACAGGTGGGTCAGATAAGCCTCACCTTCGGAGCCCTTGGTATGCAATCCGACCCAAACAGCGCCAACAACACAGCTACCGCAGAGACAGCTGTCGCTATCCCAACCCCCTCTCCAACCCCAACGCCAACCCCGGTTCCTGCGCAAGCAGACCTGACGATTAGCATAAAAAAGAGAGTTAGCTGCACAAGAAGCAGCTGTACTCTGGACGCGCAACTTAAAAACAACGGTAACGCCCAAGCTTCAATCTTCAAGGTCAGTATAGTGGCCTCAGCCAACAAACTATTGGACAATAAGGACCGAGTTCTCAAGAACATAACGATCTCTGGGGGACTGGGCGCCGGAGCTTCTAAAACTATAACTAAACTTACCTTCAAAAATACGATTAAGACCAAAGAGAGGTACCTCTTCGTGATAGTTGATAAGGATGGCCAGATCGCCGAAAGCAACAAAGGCAACAATATGGTAATTACCGCCAGCCGATAGAATTTTTCGACCGTTATCCTTAGAAGGCTGGAGTCTTGTTCCGATTAGCAGTAGACTGCCCCCGCTTCTCCATTCAAGCGAGGACTTCTATGAAACTGCTTAAGTTAGTCGCCTTTTTTTTCGCTATCATTTGCCTCAGCTGCGGATGCTCCGCCCTACACAAACGCCGCCTCACCAGCCCGTCCTGTGGCATCATCCAGGAACAGGCTTTCTCCGATCCTAGAAAACTGATCGAAGATTTTGTGCTGCGCGACCGCCGCGGTGAATTCCTCAACGGCTCCACCTGGTTGGCGAAAGCCGTGCTCTGTCCCAAGAAACTTGGAACGTCGGAAAGCATTTCAGTCATCGAATCGGTACGCGTAGTAGATCTTAAACAAGGCACCCCCGAAAGCGCCCGCTCGCAGGTACTTTACCAAGTGGTCGGCAGCCTTACTCGCATTGAGAATGGCTGGAAATTAGAAAAACAGGTGCGCCATACCGTTAAGCAGGCGATCGAGGCCCAGCGTACTGACTTTGGCTGGCGTCTCATCGCACCGCAGTATGCATTTGTGTCCGTCATTACCTCTTCTGGCCTTAAAGGCCTTGCTCTACCGATTAACAGGCTCCTCGTGGGAATAGCGCTCACCCCCTCACGCTGGGGAGAGGACAAACTACTTACTGCTTGGCAGGTGTATATCGATCGCGGCACGACATCCACCGCCGCCCAACTCTTGCATCTTCTCAAGACGATCCCCAATCCCTCTGAACAGCTCACGCCGTCTACTACCGAGATACTCCTCATCAAACAGCGCATGCAAAAGAAGGACCCGAATGCCCTGCACGTCGCCCTGGCACTCGTCCCACTTGGCTCACCGTGGAGTCGGCATGCACAACTAATGAGCACACTGGTGGCGCTGATTAAAACCGATCCAAAGTTCTTTATTGAAGCGGCAGCCATCAGGCATAAGCAGCTTAGCCTTAAGACTTTGAGTCAGGTTGTGCTCTACAGTGAGACAACAGTGTCGGCTCAAGAGACCAATGCTGAGCTACTACGCCGTAGAGACGCACTTGCTTCGGCGCGAGTATCCAAGTCTGCAACGATCATGCAGAAAGAGCTTCTATCAATCCTACGGCCAAAGTTGACATCAAAGAGCAGCTCTTCGGCGGCTATCAAGCAACATAAAAAGCATGCCTCGCATTCGTCCAAGCATCGCTGACAACTCTGCTTACTGACTAAGATAGTAATTGCTCAATAGGTGTGGGTAAAACTCGCTAAATGTTTATCACGGACGACCATAGCGCAGCCTGGCGGCCGCAACCAAAATAGATAGTCCCTACGGCTGCGCTGTGGGGCTCTATGCGAAGCCTCAAATTCTGCCAACGGGTCACAAAGCTTTCCCGCACAAGTTGTAACAGGTCAGATTTTGCCATGACTCTTCGTTATGTTTGATTTGGCCTCCTTGCGACTTACAGCTAGTAATGTCTCAGTCGACCAAATCCAACATGCCTCGATTCAGGCCAAAATCTGACCTATTACGCAGCGTGCTGACTAGTTACCACAAGTTAATCTATATTTGGATCTTCGTGTAAAACAATCATTACGTTCAGCCCACACTTAATGAGCAGTTACCACTAGTAGCGATAACCACTTGATATTACAAGCATTGGGGTATTTCTTCTGGCTGCGGTAGACTTTTTACGACTATTTTCAGTATATTGTGCTATGCTTTTCAGTCGCTCGACAGGAGGTTGGGCGGATCGGCTAGGACTGATTTCGAATAATTACACACGGAGGTTAGAAATGGACTCATCGGCGGCACTCAAACGGTCTCCAGACCCCACAAATTTCATCCATTTACAGAGTTCTTTCAGTAAGTTATCAGAGCTCGTATCTGAAGTTATTCCACAGGAAAGCCAAGAGAAGCTCTTTCCTGTTTGTTTGGGCATGCTGGAAGAGGCTCTGGCTAGCGTGCGTGTGGCAACTGGTATGCTTAATGCGGTTACTGCTCAGGCTAACATGTCGATCTTGCAGTCAACGAGCAAAGATTCCATCGGATCTGCCATGGATTTCAACGAAGCACAGCCTGCCGAGAGTACAGACCAGTCCCGTCTGGGCTTAGATTTTGGAGCTATCGAACAGCTACTTAATGCCACAGTGGCAAGTTGCATGGAGGTCCGTCGGCTTATCCACGATCAGGCCAGTAATGGCAGTATGATCAATTCAAACGATGAGTTTCGCGACGGGGCGCCGCTTTAGGCCAGCCCTTTTTTGCACGCATCGGCTACCTGCTCTGGCACCACGCACAAATAACGGATACAGTCCACGTGATTATGCTAGCAAATTAGAGCTGTGGGGGATGCCCCAAGATCGGGCGTAAGAGTGGTAATTGCTCAAAAACCCCGGGCAGTGGTGCTCATTGGCCTTAGCCTTCGCCTTCCGCCTTAAACCTTAATAAGTATTAAGAAAAAGGCTAAGGATAATGGTAACCGTTCACGGGGTCTAACTAATTGAACTAGCGGAAGGAATCCAGTTACACGAAAGCCACGAAACATGACGCGAAGGACACGAAATAAATTGCTGAGTATTCACCTGGAGCTAACTCCAGGTGAATACTCAGCAATTTATTTCGTGGCTTCCGTGTCCTTTTTCGTGCCCTTCGCGTAACTGTATTCTTCTGCTGTGCTATCAAGCAGTTACGACCCGTGAACGATTACGGATAAGGCTAAGTGAACTTGCCCACACTTTTTGAGCAATTACTTAAGTTCTAGGCTTTGCACGAGCCTCGGATCCAAAAAAAATCCTGATCAGTTGCAACATATGCCCCTTCAAAACAAAAAATTAATCTTCCCGCTTCTGCTGACGCTGCTGATTATCGCTGTCACCTTCATCGGCCTCGGCGTTCAACAATTTTCCACACGCGGAGAGCCGCGTGAGGCTCTTGTGGCCCAATCTATAGTACGCAGTGGAGACTGGATATTGCCCGTGGGATACGCCGCCGGGGTGCCCTCCAAGCCGCCGTTGACGCACTGGTTCATGGCGCTTTTTTCCCTACCTGGCGAAGAGGTAACTGAATTAACTTCGCGTCTCCCTTCAGCTATTGCCTCGCTCATCTTTGCCCTCTGCTTCTATCTCTTCGTGCGGCGGCGTACCGACGGGCCAACTGCCTTTGTCAGCAGCGCTCTTTTGGTGACCACAATTGAATGGGCACGAACGGCGCTCGTCGCGCGCGTGGATCTACTTTTGAGTGCCTGTTTAAGCGGAGCACTTCTTAGTCTTTATGCTTGGTGGGAAGCGAGCAACGCCAAACCTTTGGGCAGTAAATCGACGGCTCCCTTGATCTGTGTCAGCATCCTATGCAGCTGCGGCGCGGTGTTGAGCAAGGGGCCGATCGGGATAGCCCTGCCATTATTCATATTCACCATCTTTCTCTTCATAAAGCGCGAGCCTGTTAGGCGCATCGTTGCGCGTTGCGCCATCGTCGGAGTGCCGGTGCTGCTACTGGCATCCATCTGGTACATCCTGGCCTGGTATCATGGAGGCGATGCTTTTTCAGCAAAGATCTATTATGAGAACGTCGCTCGATTTACGAGCACGATGGAAGATGAGCCGCACAAACACGGAGCTTTTTATCTAATAGTGACGACTTTCGCCGGCCTGATCCCCTGGAGCTTGTTTTGGCTACCGATTACTATCGGTACGTTTTCTCCGTGGAACTGGGACAGGCAGAGTCTAATCGGAAAGTGGCGCAAGTCTTCTGCACTCAGTCAGTATTTTTTTCTCTGCGCCGTAATCATCTTCCTCTTCTTCTGCATCCCGTCAAGCAAACGCAGCGTCTACGTGCTCCCCGCATATCCATTTATCTGCTTTTTTGGAGCAGAGATGCTCCTGCGCCTTTCGGGTGCCAGTTTGTCCATATTTAGATGGGCCGCTCTAATCTTAAGTAGCTTTCTCGGTTCACTCCTAGCACTCTGCGGCGCTCTTGTCTTTATAAGGCCCTTCGGCCCGCCTTTTACGGGGTGGAAGGCATACATAGAGATGCTCTATGGACAGCATGGCGATGGGCTCAGTACAGTGCTATTTGCCCCAGGCATTATGCTGCTTGTCTTCTTCGCCTCACCGCGCTTGCATCAGCTTGGTAACTCAGCAAAAACACTCTTTGCACCGCTTCTCCTATTTATAGCAACGGCTTTTTTGGCGATCAACCTTTGCGTAGTTGGCCCGCTTAACAACGCCCTCTCGCCGAAAGATTTCTGCCAAAAAATAAGCCCAGCTCTGCCCAATGAGGCCAAGCTATACTCGTATCAAAACGAATTTTACGGGGTGAGCTTTTATCTGGCTCGTCGCATCGACCGTTTGGATCAGACACCAAGGTCTAATGCCTATATCTTCGTCTACGAGCATGATCTTCCGTCATTGCATAAGGTTATCGATGATCACGGTTCATTAGAAATCATCGCCCGCTCGGAGCACGCCGTGGTTAAGATGAATGAAACATTACTGCTCGTTCGCTACATTGCAGAGCCTCGCTAGTCTTTCGTGGCCAAAGCCCCAAGCCCAATCTCATGCGCAATTCCTTGCATGGCCTTAATCGCCAGCGCAAGAAACTCATCCAGGGGCAAGCCGATCTTCTCGCATTCCATGATCACCTCACGGTTTATCGCTGCGGAGAAACGTTTGTCCTTCATCTTTTTTTTGAGGCCCGAAACCTCCATGCCCTCAATCCCTCTGCGCATCAGAGCATAGGCATAAATGAGGCCCGTAACCGTCTCTGCAGAAGCAAGAGCAAACTCTATTTTTTGAGACCGGCGCATGTCTTGCAGTCCGGCACAATCCCAACCGTAGCCGTGTGATAAGATCACCTGGATGAATTGCTCGTCAAATCCAGCCTGCCTCAAGATATCTGGGGCCTTAGTCAGATGCAGCTTAGAATCGTCCTTAGTTAGCCCCCAGTCGATGTCGTGCAGCAATCCGAGCATGCTCCAGTAGGCCGCATCCTCCCCAACTCTCTCAGCCAAGGCCCCCATGATGGCCTCGCTTTCGCGGTAGTGGTTCAGATCGCTGGGCTCAGTATTGTACTGATGGACAAGTTGCAACGCTTGCTCGCGGGTGATGGGAAGGGACATAGCATCCTTATGTTCTAAATTTGTTTCGTCAAAGTATACCCCGATTAGGTTCGACCCGCAATTTGCCTAAGGCGTGACTTTTCACCTCCCCCTTGCGGAGTGCACCAATTCGCCTTATTTTTACGTAGTTACGTTAAAAAGTGGGGTTGCCAACTATGAAAAAGCTTTTAATCGGCGTTGCCGTCATCCTGATCATTCTTGCAGCGCTGTTTGTCTATGCTGCGACAAATGTTGGTAAACTAGTCGCTCAGTACAAGCCTGACATTGAGCGTGCCGCGTCACAGGCCCTTGGCAGCACGGTAACGTTAGGTGAAATTGAGACATCAGTATTCCCCGACGCTAAGATTCACATCGGCAAACTACGCCTTGAGGGTAACTCCTCCAGCGAGTCCTTCACGTTGAAGAACCTACTCCTCCACGTCAAGCTGCTGCCGCTTCTCACCGGCTCGCTCGATATTGAAAAACTCTCTATTGATAAGCCAGTTCTTACCCTTATCAAGACCAAGGACGGAATACAGATCGAAGGCCTACCCAAGCCAAAAACAGTAGCTCCCGCTACTGCGCCAAAGCCTGCCGCTGCTCCCGCACCAGCCTCACAACCCGCCCCACTCCCCGCGGCGTTAAAACTCAACCTCGACCGCTTTGAAATTCTTGAGGCGCAGGTAATCTTCAAAGATGAGGAAGCAAAGAAAGAGTACCAGCTCTCGAAGATCAATCTCGCCAGCACAGTCGTATTCAAAGATAACATCGCCACGATTCAAGATCTGCTGATTACGGCGAGCCTGCTCAATAAAGCCCCACTCAAGCTCCACGCAGCAGGCAGCACCTTCAACCTAGCCGATGGCAAATTTAATCTTCCCAAACTAGAGATCGATCTACTCGGAAACGAGATTACACTCAAAGCTAATTTCGACACCAAAAATGGCTCCGGGGAATTCGGTATTGATTCAACGGGGATAAAACTTACCTCACTTGACCCGCTCCTCGACATGGCCCCCCAGGTGCGTTCATTCGGCCTTGGCGGCGTAGTTAAGCCTGCCATTGCAGGCCAAGTTAAGCCTGGAGCATATAAGGTAAGCGGCAGCATTGGCCTAACGGCTGTTGCCGCCAAGGCGGCTGACCTGCAGGTCAGTGACCTCTCGGGACTGCTTAACATTGACGCCACGACAACGGCTCAGGGGGCAAAGAGTAGCGCCGTGACTCTGAAGCTCAATGGTGCCCCTGTAAAGATCTCCTTCGATGCTGGACTTGAGGGGACTCAGGCCAAGCTCAACTCCCTTACGCTTGAAGCATTCTCTGGCAGCGTCGCCGCCAAAGCTGAGGTCGCACTAAGTGGCCCTCAAGCCTTCAATTCAACGATAACCCTCAGGGGCATTAAGATTGAGCAGGCCCTCACGGCGCTCAAACCACCGTTGGCACAGATGGTAAGTGGAACGCTTTCGAATATCGAGGCCAACATCAACGGTAACTTGGGGCCAGCATTAATGCAAAGCCTAAAGGGAGACGCCAAGGTTTTGGCAGAAAACTGCCTCCTTAACGGGGTAAATATCGCCGCTGATGTGCTTAAAGTGATTAATGAGATCCCGTTCCTTCAGGGCTCTCGTGTCCCCCCTGCCCCCGCTGATCAGCAGGCGGTTCTCGCATCTAAAAATACAGCCATTCAATCGCTCTCCGGAGACTTTGTAATTGGAGGCGCGGCGCTGACAACCGAAAACCTCAAAATGCTCAGCAGCATATTCTCGCTTGATAGTGACGGGCGTGTCGGGTTCGATAGCTCACTTAATCTGAACGCGACGATATCGTTTAGCAAAGCATTCTCTGCCGGCTTAGCCTCACGCACCAAAGAGATTAAAAAGGTGCTTGATGCCAACGGACAGCTTGTCGTGCCGTTAACTCTCAAAGGCACCCCTCCAAAAGTGCTGATCCTGCCCAATGTGGAGAAACTGCTTCAAGGTGCCGGAGGAAAGCTGGTTGAAGAGAAGGCGGAAAAGCTGCTCAACGACGTCCTCAGTGGGAAAAGGGGCGGGAAGAAAGGGGGGCTGTTTGGGTTTTAGTCAAAAAGCCACCTGACTTTTCCGGAAGATCATTCCACGAGTGCCCTACTCTCTGATTTTGCAAGAATAGCTTCATTTTGAGAAGGCTGTGGCGAAGCTTCTCGATGATCGCCATTCCTCGTACCCTGTAATGCCGCGCTGACGCCCCGAACAATATGGGCCAGCGGATTGTTATGTATAAGCTCTTTTCCTACAGCTTTTAATTGCGCGCCATTCTCCGGTAGTGGTCCTGAAAATGAAAGCGTAAAGCCGATGGGATATTCACGCGGATATTCACGCCTGTCGTTAGCATAGCTAGGATCAAGGACAAGCTCCGGAGCTTGTGCTTCAACTCGCCAACGAGTTTCTTTTTTGGATGCGCTTGTAGACTGTGCCTGTGCCTCCATGGCTTCGACCCACCGATCGGCTACTCGTTGCATCCAGGGCCGTTCATCAGATGCCACCGAACTTGCGTGCGCTACCTGACCTGTTTGCCTCCCGACAACCGAAAAAGGCGTGATCGTCGATAGCCCGAGTTGATAAACATTGGCGTCCCTCAGATTACTCCAACGTGGTGGATTGTCACTACTTTGAAAATACAGCTCGCCGCCGGGGGAACGTGCAAAACTCTGCCCCTCAAGCTTGACCTCCCCTCCCAGGTCAAGACGTTCGAGATCCTTGTAGTAATGTTTCACAAGCTGCCTTACGCCGACTGGAACGGTACTTGGCATTTCTTGTGTATGTGGAACAAAGAAGAGGTGTTCTCCGTTTCTGAGGCAATAGCTTCCGGCAAAGGAGACGCCACTATTAGGGTCGTTCTGCTGATAAGGCTTGTGAACAGCGTAACTCGTTACAGTATCAAACCTTGGGCCGTGTTGCACGACTTGGATCATAACACTGCTCGGGTCTTGTGGATCGCTCAGGAGTCTGACCGAGGATTTTTTTTGATCAAACGTCTTCGTAGTGTTTCCGTCGCAGATCTTTCCGTTCTTTGAATCGATGGTAACCCGACACTGTTCGAGTACCTTTAAAGCCTCATTGCTATCCACCAAAAAACGGCCACACATGGTGGGCTCAGAACCTTGAGCTCTGCTGAGGTTCAAGAAATCGCTGCTCCTCTCTTGGCTCGTTAATCCTGCGTTAGGTCGAGTCCCTACTATAGCTAGTGTATCTGTCATACCCATGTTATGGACAGTTTGGGGAAATATGTGCTGTTGCCATTTGCGACAAACGACATGCGAGATTTGTTCTGAGATTTCAGGCCCTTAGCTAGGCATATTGAGATTCTGTGTCATGTCGCTGCCGATAATCATCTCAAGTTTCCCGTCAGCATTGACATCCGCGAATGCTGGGGAGGACCACACGGTATCGGCAGCGTGATAATACCAGCGTAAGGTGCCATCAGCGTTGAGCAGATATATATTGCGGTCGAATGCCCCAAAGCCTACCTCCATCTTTCCATCGCCATCGACATCAGCGACAGCGGGCGACGAAAATACCGAATGCAAGCGTGCGTAAAAGTGCTCGCGCTTGGAAAATCGTTTGAGGTCGAAATGCCAAAGCATGGCGCCGTCACTACCACGATAAGCGACAACCCCTCCGCCACAGACGGCACCTCCAAATCCTCCGTAGCCCACAACCACTGAACGTCTATTGCCTCATCAGGAGTTTTCCCCTTCGCTCGACCTTCCGCCTTCGCTCGGCCTCGCGGCCGACGCTATGGCGAGACAGGCTGCGGCCGAAGCTATGGCGAGACAGGCCGCGGTCGAGGCTTCCTACTTCACCTTGCCTTCCCCCTTCGCCCGGCCTTCCCACTTCGCCTGGCCTTGCGGCCAGTGCTTCGTGGGACAAGTGCGGCCGGAGCTACGGGGGCAAGCGCGGCAAGTGCTACGTAGGACAAGGCGGATAAGGCCGTGGGCTGCGGCCGAAAGCTGCAGCTGCATCAGATGCAGTCAGCAGATCTCTGAAAGCGGATCTCCGACAGCTGATCCCTGAAAGCAGATTACAGATCAACGCTCGTCGGTCTGAGGCAGCGCCTCGCTAGCTTTTAGTATACCGCACCCCCACCGAGCCGCCTATCAGCGTGTTGACGGGCAACTGCTAGTGAGGGCAGAATAGAGAAACTACGTACCCTTTTGCTGCTGTTCAAAGGTCCGGACGATGATTTAGCTCATGCTTATACAATGAGTCTTCCTGCACCCACCAAGGAATCACCCCCTGTCACCGCTACCGATGACCGTATCGCCTACGTCGATGCCCTGCGCGGCATCGCAGCGCTCATGGTCCTCGTCTTTCATACCGTGCAACGCAGCAGCAAAGGCCTGCCGGCGTGGGTTGTAACACTGAATGAGCAGGGTGCGCGTGGTGTGCAGTTATTCTATGTGATCAGCGCCTTTACGATCTTCATGACGCTCCACATCCGCAGCCAGCGAGAAGGTTTCTCGATGCGCAGCTTTTTTGTCAGACGCTTCTTCCGAATTGCGCCACTCTTTTACTGCGCAATGGTATTCTACCTATGGCTCTACGGCTTTGGTCCGCGATGGTCGCTCGGCGAGCACAACCAGATTGGCATCACTCCAGGCAATATCATCTCCAATATTTTTTTCGTAAACGGCTTTAGTCCCTACTGGATCAACAGCATTGTACCCGTCGGTTGGAGTGTCACCGTTGAGATGTTCTTCTATCTTTGCGTACCCCTCCTCTTCTATTATATCCGCAGCCTTCGCGCCGCACTGTGGCTAACCTTTGGTGCACTTTTGGCCAGTGGAACGGTCTCGTACGTCATGGCCACCCACCCCCTTATCTCAGACCAGCGCCTATGGATGGAGTTCCTCTTTCAGTGGTTCTTTAATCAAATGCCCATCTTCTGTTTAGGGATAGTACTTTTTTTTCTTCTCAGAGATTGCGCAGAGCGGCGCACAACCGTCGGAGCAACGCGTGCGTTTGCTCTGTCCCTTCAAGCGTTCTCTATATTTCTTATCGCCGGATTACCTTTTTTTAACATTCCGTTTCTTCCACGCCATGTTGCGTACGGGATCGCCTTTTTGATGCTCACCTATGGGTTATCGCTCCATCCCTGGCGCTGGCTCAGCACTCCCCTTCTGACCTATTTCGGAAAAATTAGTTACAGCGTCTACCTGACCCAGGTTATCGCCATCCGCCTCTCCGCGCATCTTATGATCTGGCTGGCCCTACACACCCCGATTGCACACCTCGGCGCCTATGCGATCCTAGTCAGGATTAGCGTTGTTTTCTTGTGTGCAATAGGGATCTCCACCCTGACCTACCTGCTGATTGAGTTGCCGGGGCAACGCCTCGGAGCGCGCCTCATTCGACGACGTGAGGCGGCCAAAGCCGCTGCGGTCGTTAATTCCGGTTCCTGACCCGCGCTGCGCACCATATTCGACGGCAAAATTCAAAGGCCAAGATAATAATTAACCCGTTGAGCGGCAGACGATAGCGATCTTCAGGCACGTTGAACAGCGCCACAAGCAGCGCATGGTAGAGCATGGTGCCTCCGAAAAGCGCCACGACTAATCGTGGCCCTCCACCTGTCAGAAGCGCTGCTCCGATTGCGCCGAAGGCAAGCAGGCTCAACAATCCCATGGGCAACATCGCCCACTGTGAGAAATAGACAACTGCCTCTTTAAGCCGGCTCCGACGGGGAACGGAGTGATTCGGAAATGGCGCATGCGAGAGTCCTCGCCCTGGGGCAACGCAGATAATTTGCCCTTGGGGGCTCTCATCGCAATAGCGCGGTCCCGGCTCAGGTGCCAGAAAAAAAAGGCAAAGATCACGCAACACATGTGCGACGTAAGGTGCAGGCTGACGAGCAATCGCCGAGGCGGCGATATGAAGCATGAGCTTATCAGCACGAGATTCAGAGTGCATGCTCTTCGTTAGGTTGTGATAGACATCGAAGTAAGCTCTATTACCAAGCGGTGCGCGGCTTTTAAAATACTCATAAGCCTCGGTAGCTCGACCATTCGATCCCGTATAGGGCAGATTATCCATCTGCACCGCGCGCAGAAAGAGGTTGATTCCAGCGCCTTTGCTAACTCCAAAAAAGCCGTGATAAGCCCTATTTTGTAGGCACCAAGGAAGAAGCACCATCCAACACACGCCAACCACCAACAAAAACGACAGCACCTTGCGCGAAAGTGGCGCCTCTCGAATGACCAGAAAAAGTGCCGGAATTATGAAATAAAACTGGGCCACCGGACGGGTCAACGTAAGCAGGGCACACAACAATCCGCTAAGAGCTGCTAAGCGCAGACCACGCACGGCATCTTGGGCAGTAAGTACATAGATGATCAACAGAAGGATGAACGTGTAAAGCGTTTCCGTGAGAAGTGTAGCCTCGTAGAAGAGCTGCGTCACGTCTAAGGCAACGAGCAGCCCACTCACGAACGCGATCCTTTGGCCGAACGACCTACGCGCGATAAGGTATACCAGAACCGCCGAGGCCACGCCTAAAAGTTGCTGTGTGGCAAGCACAAGCTCGCCGCAGGCACTGCCCCAATTGCCGAGGACTAGGAGGAAAGCGAGAAAGAGGGCATAGAGCGGGGTATGAAAGGCGCGGTGCGCGGTAAAATCAAAATTGAGAGCGATGGCGGAGGCGGAATGAAAATAATGCTCAGAGTCCGGCCAGAGCATCGGCCCCTGCAGTGTCAGGTTGAGGACCAGACGCGCAAGAGCTCCTACGAGGAGAATCACCCCGAGTGCAGATAACGGCCTACCGAGCCATTTTTCTTTCGAATCAGTCCCCTTCACCGTCAAAATGGTAGCTCAGGACGATTGAGGATGTAAACCATTCGGGATATATAAGTGGTGACTGATTAAGGTTCCGCAGTAACTGCTCATTAGGTAATTGCTCATTAAGTGTGGGTAAAGCTCGCTACATGTTTCTCACGGAGTACCA
>CAIXSY010000102.1 GCA_903922175.1 uncultured delta proteobacterium
AGGCCATTTTGGACCTAAGCCTAAGCCAGAGCGCTGTCGCCCTAAGTTCGCTTGACCGTCTGGCGGCTAATCTCTTTTGCCTAATCCGGAGTATGGCATGAGGGCCAAGGGCCCATCGCGCCAAGGGTACTCTAAGATCCTGCTGAATCGGATAGGAAGAGTGATGGCTAATTTAGAATCTCGCTTCGAAAATACAACTCATTTAGTACACGTTTCAAGGGTCAATGCCAACATGTTGGTCTTAACTTTCTGGCAAGGGTCTAGCACCCCGCCACCAAGCGCTTGGCGCAGCGGCGCACAAGAAATTGGCTTATGCTGGCCATGTCGTAGCCGCACAAGGCGTGCTGCTCTTCCTGGCTGGCATGAGGCAGGAAGAAGTCGCCGACGCCAAAGCGATGCAACGCAGAGGGCAGGACGAGGCCTTCGTCGCTGATAAGCTCAAGCACGGCTGAGCCGAACCCTCCTTGGAGGGCATGGTCCTCAAGCGTGAAGGCGAGGGGATAGTTTGGAAGCTCGGCGGCAAGAAGCTCGCGATCAAGCGGCTTAGTGTAGCGCGCGTTGATTACCGTAAGTGTTATCCCAAAATCTCTTTGAAGGTGACTGGCCAGCGCAACGGCGCTTGATGCTAGCGGTCCAAAGGCAAGACAGAGGGCGTCGTTCCCTCGGCAGAGCACCTCGGCCCGACCTATTGGAAGCTCCTTAAGTTCGCTATCGAGTGTTACACCGATACCGTTGCCGCGGGGGTAACGCAAGGCCACGGGGCCATTGTGCAGCAGTGCGGTGTGGAGCATGTGCTGCAATTCATTTTCATCTTTGGGCGACATGAGTACCATATTGGGCAATGATCGCAGATACGAGATATCAAAAACTCCCTGGTGCGTCTCGCCGTCGTTGCCCACAACACCGGCGCGGTCGATGCAGAAGACAACCGGCAGGTTCTGGATGCAAACATCGTGCAGGACCTGATCGAACGCTCGCTGCAGGAAGGTGGAGTAGATGGCGCATACCGGCCGCATCCCTTCGCAGGCCAGTCCGGCAGCAAAGGTCACTGCGTGCTGTTCGCAGATGCCGACATCAAAAAAGGATTGCGGAAGCTCAGCTTGAAACTTATCCAGGCCTGTCCCGCCAGCCATAGCTGCAGTAATCGCCTTAATACGTGGGTTGCTCTTAGCGCAGCGTACTATGGTATTTGCAAAGACCGTCGTATACGAGGGAGCCTTTTTCGGTGCGCCAGCCTTGGACGAGTGAAATTGTGCGCGCACACGGTCGAACGGTGTTACCCCGTGCCAGGTGATGGGGTCGTCTTCCGCCGGCTCGTATCCCTTACCCTTGACGGTGGCAGCGTGAATCAGCACGGGGACGTCTTGATCCTTGGCATGTTCGAAAGCGGCGATGAGTGAGCGAATATCGTGGCCATCGACCGGACCGATATAGCGGAACCCGAAGGATTCGAAGAGCATCGCTGGACCGGCGAGAAATCCGGCCGTGGCCTCTTCGGCGCGATCAATGGCCTTATATACTAATTCGGGGACGTAGCCCTTGTGGTATAGGTTTTTGAAATTACGCCGCGCAAAATTGGAGACACGCGAAGTAATTGCACGCGAAAAAAGCCAGCTGATCGCTCCGACGTTCGGAGAGATGGACATCTCATTGTCGTTTAAGACCACAATGAACTTCTTGAGGCCGAGCGAGCCGGCGTGGTTCAAGGCCTCGAAGACCATACCGGCTGTTAGCGACCCATCGCCAATGACGCTGACAACGAAGCGATCTTCGGGCAGGGCGACGCGGATGCCAACAGCCGCGGACACGCTCGTTCCCGCATGACCGGCACCGAAGACGTCATACTCGCTCTCGTTGCGTTTCAAGAATCCGGAGAGACCATCTTTCTTGCGTATGCTCGGCATGCGGCTGCGTCGCCCGGTGAGCATCTTGTGGATATAACCTTGATGGCCAACATCCCAAAGGATGCGGTCATCAGGTGTGGCAAAGCTATGGTGTAGGGCAACGCTGATCTCGGCTGCCCCAAGGCTTGAGGCAAAATGTCCGCCTGAGGCTGAGATGCTGTCGATCAACTCATCGCGCAGCTCCTGTACGACCTGCGCCAACTCAGCCGGCGTGAGTTTTTGTAAACCCTGAGGAAGCTGAATCGAATCGATGAGCTTTGTCATCGTGCTGCTGGCTAGTGAGTCTTCTCAGAAGCATACGGCGAGAGGTGCACGCGCCGATTTTTGGCCCAGGCGGCTTCATTGTGGGCCGGATCGAGGGGGACCTCGGCTCCATAGCTAATCACATCGAAGCGTGACTGGGTGATGCCGAACGAAAGCAGCACGTCTTGGACGGCCTTAGCGCGCGAGAGTCCAAGTGCCATGTTGTATTCACTCGTGCCGCGTTCATCGCAGTGGCCCTCGAGGGTGATCTTCCAGGTGGGGTGATCTTTAAGCACCTGGGCATTAAAGTCCGCGTCAAGGCGAGCCTCTTCTTTGATCGTCGATGAGTCAAAATCAAAATGAATATCGCGGAAAACACCTTCGCCCTCGGCAGTTGGGATGCTGCCCTCGCCGAAGCGGCCCTCGCGCTGGGCGTTAAGTTCGGCTTCACTTAATTCGCCGTTCCCTTTTTTTGTAGCGGCTGTTTTTGAGCATCCGGCAAGCAAGCTGACGCCGGCGATAAGAACGAGGCAGATAAGTGAGGAAAGAATGCGTTTCATTACCTTATGACTCCGATAGTATGTGGGCAAGCTAACATTTCTCAGATGGCTTTTAGAGCGATCTGATGTTTAGATAGTTTTACGACGAGTATCGCCACAGCGCAAGGGAGGCATGTCTATGCAACGTTCAGATTATCTGAGTCTTTTTGAAGCGGGAAAGGCCCGTTTTGTTGAGTCTTGGAAGGAGTATGTGCGGATTCCGAGCATTAGCTCCGATCCCGCCTATGCGCCGGATTGCCAGCGAGGGGCCGAGTGGATGCGGGCTTATCTGGAGCGTATGGGACTAAAAGCTCAAGTCTTTCCATCTTCAGGGCAGCCATTGGTGTTTGCCGAGCGTGCCGGGGACGCTACGCTTCCAACGCTACTCTTTTACGGTCACTACGACGTGCAGCCGGCTGACCCGTTGGCAGAGTGGACTAATCCTCCATTTGAGCCCGAGGTGCGAGATGGACGATTGTATGGGCGTGGTGCCTTAGACAATAAAGGTCAGACTATGGCATTCCTGGCTGGGTTGGAGACAGTATTGCAAGCTGGTACGTTTAGCGCACCGCTCAAGGTGATTATTGAAGGCGAGGAGGAGTCGGGGAGCAGTGGGCTCTTCGATAGTTTGCAGACCGAAGAGTGGCGCAAGCGCCTACGCGCCGACGTGCTCCTCGTCGATGATTCGGAGGCCTATGCGCCCGGCATCCCCGCCATTACCATGGGGCTACGCGGTATTATCCATCTTTCGGTAAAGCTCTTCGGGGCGAATTTTGACCTGCATTCCGGACTTCATGGTGGAATTGCACCGAACCCAGCGATGGCATTGGCGCGCCTATTAGCCACGATTCACAACCCTGATGGCAGCATCGCTGTCAAAGGGTTCTGTGACACGATTACGCCGCTGGATGAGGAGACGCGTCGCCTGCTTCGCAGCGCACCGTTCGATCAGGAAAAATACGAGGCAGATTTCGGGATTAAAGCGCTCGGTGGGGAGCGTGGATTTACGCCTGAAGAGCGCCTCGCCTTTCGTCCCACGATTGAGGTAAACGGGATCCACTCTGGGCATGGCGGTCCGGGGCAAAAAACGATCATTCCGGCTAAGGCCGAGGCCAAGATAACTTCTCGCATCGTGGCCGGCCAGGACCCAGTTCGTTCGCTGGCGCTGATTGAGGAGCATCTGCGGGCGCATGCTCCAGAGGGACTCCGTTTGGTTATTGACGAAAAAGGTGGAGTTCACCGCGCACTTGCGGTAAATCCACACTCAGGGTTGCTCAAACGTGCGGCGCGCGTGCTTGAGGCAGCCTATCAGCACAAACCCGTGTATCTGTGGTGTCCCGGCTCGATCCCAATTGTGGTATCGTTGGTAGAAGCACTTGGTGCCGAACCGCTGTTGGTAGGGTTTGGACTACCCGAGGATCGTATGCATGCCCCGGATGAATCCTTCTCGCTCGTACAGTTCCGGGATGGTTTTTTGTATGCTTGTTTGATGTTGGAGGAGTTGTCACTATGCAAAGCATAGCGACAAATGTATGGCGCACGAAAACCTCCCACTATTCGAAGACACCCCGCATCCGCCCGGGCAGCGACCGCTTGCCGAGGAGCTTCGACCGGCAACCTGGGATCATTTCCAGGGGATAGAGGCGCTCGATCCGAAGCTTGTAATGCAGTTCAAATCGGGTACGGGAAGGGCGCCTTCGCTGGTGCTGTGGGGGCCACCGGGCTGCGGTAAGACCACGCTTGGCAAACTTATCGGTAGGTCATTTAAGTGTCGCTTCATTGAATTCTCCGCCGTCCTGGGTGGGGTTAAGGAGGTGCGTGAGATCGTGGCCGAGGCCAAACTGGCGACGCTGCCAACGATCTTGTTTGTCGACGAGATCCACCGCTTCAACAAGGCGCAGCAAGATGCTTTTCTGCCGCACGTTGAAAACGGAACGATCTCGCTGATCGGCGCGACCACCGAGAATCCTTCGTTTTCACTGACCAGTGCCTTGCTCTCGCGCATGAAGGTGGTTGTTCTGCCGAGTCTGTCGACGCCGGGGTTGATTAAAATCGCTGAAGAGGCGAGTGCCAAGAAGGGACTTAATTTCGCCGAGCTCGCAAAAAAGATATTGGGTGAGGTGAGTGGAGGAGATGCACGCAAGCTTCTCAACCTTATCGAAAGCCTTACCCTGAGTGGAATCAGGAAAGTAGGGGAGGCAAGCCCGATAACCGAGGATGAACTCAAAGCCTATCTTAAGGATGCCAAGACGCTCTTTTATGACTGCTCCGGTGAGGAGCACTACAACATGGTCTCGGCCTTCATCAAGAGTATGCGCGGCTCAGATGCCGACGCGGCGCTCTACTGGGGGTTTCGGATGATAGAGTCGGGCGAAGATCCGCGCTTTATTATTCGGCGGATGATGATCTTCGCCAGCGAAGATATCGGCAATTCCGATCCGCGCGCGTTGCAGCTCGCCGTGGCAACCCACGAAGCCTTTGAACGTTTGGGAGTTCCTGAAGGCAAGATCCCGATCGCCCAGTGCATCACCTATCTGGCCACGGCGCCGAAATCGAACCGCAGCTACAAAGCCATGCATGCCGCCATTGCGGCGATTCGCCAGCACCCCAAGATCGGTGTCCCGTTGCATCTGCGTAACGCCCCGACGAAGTTGATGGAGCAGCTTGGCTACGGCGACGAATACGCCTATCCGCATGATTTCGAAGCTGGCTATGCCCCGGATGTGCAGTACCTGCCGGATCAGCTCAAAGGCAGTAAGTTCTATGAGCCGTCTGAGCGCGGGTATGAGAAGAATATCGGGGAGCGATTGGCGATTCTTAAGAAAGGTCCCGTCCTGAAATAAGGATGTATATCGGGAGGCTGTGGTGCTATGGGACGGAACCTAAGAAGAAAGACAGTAAAGTATAGTGAAACGATAGGGTAGGTACGGAATCCCTAAATATCGCAATGCATATAGAAATCACGAAAAGAGAGAAGTACGGCCGAGTTGTCCTTGATGGAAAAATAGACATCGCGAGTGTTGTTTTTTGGTAACTACTCGCCCCCTCGTTAAGCTGCGCATATAACCCTAACAAAATGACCATTTTTGAGAACCACGACGCTGACGTCCTAGGTCTAACGCCGGGCTCCGGCGAGCACCGTCGAGTCGACGTCTGACGTCGACGTTTAGCGTCAGCGTTAGTCGAGTAGTTACCTCCTGGTATTATAAACCCACACACAATGGGGGCATATCCTCGCCCCCCACCCTCCCGGCAAGTCCAATTCTCGTTCTAATTGGGCATTGGTGTTTATGCTCGCGCTGTAATAGTTTTTCTATTCGATTCAAGTAGCTAGCCTGGTAGCTCGGTAATTGTTCTTTTTGGTCCTTACCCATGGGGTTCAATTATGCTATATTGATCCTCATGAACAAGGATCAAATTAAGTACCTTTTAAGATCTCAGCAAAGCGAGCCATTGCCGCAGTTTAGTCCGCGTGAGCAGCCGATCCCCTTCGCGGCGGGAAAAATTATTTCACTAATCGGAGTCCGTCGAGTCGGAAAAACATTCCTGCTATTTCAGAGGATCAAAAAGTTACTCGACTCAGGCGTAAGTCGGCAACAGATCGTCTACCTTAATTTTGAAGATGACCGGATCTGGCCAATTCGCGAAGGCGAATTCGCACTAATTCCTCAAGCTCATGCCGAACTTTTTCCAGACTTGCAAGAAAAACCGGTGTACTATTTCTTCGATGAGATCCAAAACGCCCCCGGGTGGGAACGCGTATGCCGTCGGCTCTACGATACAGACAAAAAATGCACTATGGTCGTTACCGGTTCTTCCTCCCACTTTCTGGCCCGGGAAGTCGCCTCTGAGCTACGTGGACGAAGTCTCCCGATAGAGGTCTTTCCGCTTTCCTTCCGCGAATTTCTTCAGTTCAGAAATGTTTCTGTGGAAACATTTTCAACGCGCTCAGAGCAGAAACTTTATAGTGAACTGGAGAATTATCTTAAAATCGGAGGACTTCCAGAGGTGGTCCTAGCGGAGGAAGCCGTCAGGACTCTGATCTTACGCGAATATAACGACCTGGTGTTATATAAAGATCTGATCGATCGCCATCACCTTTCAAACCCCCTGGTAATGAAAGAGCTGCTTCGTCACTGTCTTTCTAATCCTGCCTCATTAATAAACGTAGCGAAAATATATAACGATTTTAAGTCGCGCGGCCTAAAGGTTGGGAAAGATACGTTACACAAATATCTTGATATTTTACAGGACTCCTATCTAATCTTTTTATTGCCACTAGCGGAGAGATCTTTACGCAAGAGAGCAATTAACCCCAAAAAAATGCATCTCATCGATTGGTCGATTGGCTATACGTTTATTGCTGATCAACAAGCGGACATGGGACATAAGCTCGAGAATGCGGTTTTCCTAAGCGAGAGGCGAGCAAATCCGGAGCTAGGCTATCTCTCGTCTCCGGCCGAGATCGATTTAGTCGATTCGCGAGATCGGCCACGGCGCTTCATTAATGTCTGCTGGTCACTGGCAAATCAGAGCACCTATGAGCGTGAAGTTCAGGCACTGACTAGTTTAAAATCCGGCGAAAAGATCCTGGTTGCTCAAGATCTGCCAACAGGAGCAACTGTTCCTCACGGAATCAAAATCATTCCAGCTTGGCGCTATCTTTATGAAGCTGAGACTGCGGGCACGAATGGAATAAGTGTTCGGTAATCTGAAGCAGAGATACAACCCATATTCATCGGATTAGGGGTAAAAGAAAGATAGGGTCTTCACGGTTTCCAGTGGGTAAAAAACACCTAGAAATAGCTTAGAAGTGGCGTTTTACTTGATTAATAAGGGCATTTCGGAGACATAAGTTCGTTGCTAAGAAGAAAGGATGAGAAAAGAACGACCCGACAGGGAGC
>CAIXSY010000103.1 GCA_903922175.1 uncultured delta proteobacterium
CTCGTCGCTAGCGCTCCTCGGGATGACAGGGGGCGTGAACGGTCACCCTAAATCTTAGTCATTGTCAAATAGTCAATGATTTCGGTAGGGCGTAAGAATGTTCGGCGTAATCTCGCGAAACTCCATGAATTTTATTTTAACGCGAAGGAACGAAGTTGCGAAGGTAACAATTTGAATTTCTTCGTTAATTCGTACCTTCGCGTTGAAAATAATTCTTGCGCCCTAACGGATTCTCAACTTTCAATTCTCCAAATCGGCTAAAATCTCTGTCCGCCGAATAGAGCACTGAGACACCATGGGCGATGCAAAGAGCTGCTATCTTTGCATCATGTGCCATGGCACCTGCTACTTTAGATCTGCGCAGCACCTCCTCCCATTTCTCCATAAAATTGCCGTCCTCGCTCAATAGACTCAAAACGGGTGATGCGGACCATGCTCGAATCTGGGCCAGGGCCTGATCGAGGGTGCTGGGAGGGGTAAAGATCTTCGGATGGGTAGCGATCGCCACGAATTCATGCAGGCATGGCCAAGCAATTGCCCAGGGCTTAAACCCTTCGGCGAGGCTAATTAACAGCTCCTTGGCCTCAGTATGCCAGGGGCTAGCCTTGCGGTGCGCATATAAAAGTTCCTTTTATTTCAATGTGTTTCCTACAGACTATGCTCCGTCAAGAAAGATGTATAATTGAAATCCCATGCTAAGGCTCGCAAACAACAGAGACAAGTACACAGCCACCGGCTTAAACACCGACGGCACATGCTCGTAGCCCTGGGCTAAGAAATATGCCAGTGGAATTACTAAAAATACGGTGTACCGAAAATCGCTCAGTCCCCCATTAGAGTAAGACGCCCTTATCGCGACCTTAAATATTATGCTAGAAAGAAAAAGCAGCCATATCGGGAAACTCGGGTAGATGCGCTGTTTGGAATCAGCATATGCCCCAAAGAGCATAATAAGAAACAGCTGCATGCCTGTTAGTAGGAAGCCTGAAGTTAACCATGTCCATGCTGCAGGAAATCTCCACTCACCGTAAAGGGCTGAACGAAAGCTGTATTCCCACATGAACCTTCGCCGCAAAGCATCGTCCCAGGGGTCATTGTACATAAGCTCAAGAACTTTTAAAGGGTTAAACACCAAGAAGCTCGCTGCTGTGTCCTCGGAAAACAAGAGGCTCGGATTTTGCTCTATGTTGCCGATTAAAGAAGGTTGCCTCTGACTTATGCGTTGGTAAGCATAACCTCCACAGAGCATGCCGCAGCAAAGCACAGCTAACGCTGCCAAGACGGCTTTACGTTTCCACGTTAGGCAACTTTGAAAAACCAAGACCCCGAAGATCGGCACTACAAAGATAATCAAGGTGTATTTGCAGAGTAACGCCAAACTAAGCAGTAATGACAGTATTATCCAGCCGAAGGTTGACGGTGACCGCCACCAGTGCACGAGAGCCGCTATCATTGCCAGGCTTATCGTATAAGCTGGGACGTCGTTATTTATCCGAGCGCTAAGAAAAATGTCGGCTGGGACAAGGGTGGCGACAATGCTGTAGGTAATCATCCGAGCTGGAGAAGCGCTGCTCCCCCAAAGCAGTAGCCCTATCCCCATTCCGAAGATAACGGAGAGGTTCCCCAACAGGAGCGACAATCCCTGGAGAGTTTCCTCGCGATGGGCAACGCTTAACGGAAGAAGCTCTCCCATGAGTTTTAGCCAATACGCCGAGAGAAAGTAATACAAAGGCGGCTGATATGTCTGCCAACCTAGATCGTATGGCGGAACTATCCACTTTTGAGCCACAAAATAGATGTACTCGATGTGCCCTTCAAGATCGTGTTGCCGAATCCACCAAGGGGTCGCGATTACATACAGCAGACGTAAAAGCATCGCCAGTAGGGGGAACAAACAGACACAGGACCATCCTACAGACAGCCGGAACGTGTAACAGACAGCTGCAATGGCCGCCACACCGAGCAGCCCTAGAACGCAAAATAAAGCTTTGCGGATCGGATCGAGCCTCGAAGGAAGGATCTGAAAGTTGACTGGGCCACCCAAGTTTTTGACTTCGGCCCGAACGACGTTGTTACCTGCCGTAAACCACTGGCTAATTGGAAGTGTAAGCGGGTGTCCCCATACATTCTGTTGATCCCCAAGATCAACCTGATGGTTGTTAACTGATAAGCCTGTCAACTGATCGTCGACGTAAATATCATAGACGTGATAAGGAAGGAGCGGGGATGCGAATGTTACCTCAAAGCGAAAGCTGCCCTCTCTGGCAATACGAACTGCCTCGCCGTTGTCGAACTTTCGCGCATCGCTCTTCGTGACATCGTTAGCATCGGCAATAGTACGTGATTGAATCTGCAAAAGCTCTAGGAGGTGTACCCCGTACAGTCCGGCAGTAAGAGTAAATGCGATAAGACATGAGCAAAGCCACGCTTTTAGCACATCCGTAGAGCTGAAACGAACATCTCTCATAGCTACTGGTGACCGATAACGGTGAGGCTCTGCCTAAGGCCGATGAGTCGACTTAATCATAGCTTTCGCCAAATAACCAGGTCTCGCGACTCGAAGGTAGGTAGTGCTTGGCAGAACATCTGTATTGATTTAAAACGCCAGGCAGCGGAATATGGGAAGCGTCCCTATGGCACGGTAGAGAGCCTAACCTAACTAGTCTAAACCGAGATGATCAAGCGTGTGGGAGTTTAATCTGATGCCTTCGTTCGAATATTCATGCATGATGTGTGGTGTTAGTTTTGTACGTCGGCAGCGTTCTACGAGAGACAGTCGACACATTCGCCCGATGCCACTTGAGAAGTGACACCATGCGAGCTTTATTATCCCGATACCGTGTACGCCTTGGCGAGGTGAAAGCTCTTACCGCAAGCATCGCGTTTGTCTTGCTCTGCCTGTCTTTCGTGGATTCTCGTCATTTAAAAGAGCTAACCATAGTCTACCAAGGCACGTCGACTGCCGTTCAGGCATTGCCTTGGAAGAAGCTCCTTCCGAAAGATACCAATTTTATCCTCAAGGGAAAAATTCAAGTATCTGACGGTTCGCCTCGTGACCTTCAGATAACCCCTGATGAGTGCGTAGCGCAGTTCACTGTAAATGGAAGGGAGGTGTTTTTTCCGAGGATAGCAGAGGAGCAGCGTTGTAGTTCCTGGAGTGGGTTCCCGATTCCCGTTGAGTCATTACTTGTCGCTGGTGATAATCCTTTTGAAATAACGGTTGAGCACGACGAGGGGGCGACCGGCATAGATCTCAACTGGCTCCCGGACCGTTGCAGCGCAAGCTTGATGATCGGTGTGTTGCTGATTCTTGGCCTGCAGGTACTGAGCTCACGATTGAAGCTCTCAGCGCCGGCGATGGGCGCCATGATCCTTGGAATCGCTTTGCGCGCGCTCTACCTTGCCCACACGCCGCCCGAGATTCGAACGTACGACGTCTTTATGGAGGGCGGACACTTTGATTACATCAAATTCATCGCCGATCGATGGGCGCTGCCGCCCGCCGGCAACGGTTGGGAATACCATCAGCCGCCACTTTACTATCTTCTGGCGGCGCCGTTTTATGCCTTTGCGCGCACCTTCCTGTCTGGGGGGGAGCTGTTTATATTGCAGTGTTTCTCTCTTATGCTATCACTTTTGTTTCTCGTGTTCGGCACGCGTTTGATTGAAGCTGTGCTCAAACCTAGCTTCTTGCGCGTCCTCGTGCTGCTTGTTTTTTGTGCTTGGCCGGCAGGCGTAATCCATTCGATTCGCATCGGTAACGACGCGCTGAGTACTCCACTGATAGCCGCTGCTATGTTCAGCCTAACGAATTGGTTTAACAGCGGGTCCGGGCGATCACTGCTTCGAAGTGCATTCATCGGGGGCCTCGCAGCATTTTCGAAGGCAAGTGGTATGGTGATTAGCCCGATCTTTTTATTCCTCTTCTTATGGAGAAGATATTTTGCAGGTCCTTTAATTGCGTCGCGTCGGGTACTCCTGACAGCGATTTTTCTGCTTGGCCTTGGCATTTTCTCAAGCTTCGCATCGAAGCTCCATTCTGCATTTAAAGAAAATTCCGATTGGCTCGTGGGGAATGTGCCGGCCACCATCAACCCCTCCCTTATGGTAGGCAATACGTCAAGGAACTTTATCTGTTTTGTTCCGACAACATTTCTCAATCAGCCATTTACGAGCTCTTGGTCCGATGAACTAGGCAGACAGTGCTTCTGGAATTTTTTCTTAAAATCCGCACTATTCGGCGAGTTCACCTTCGCCTCGAGTAACGCGGCATTCATCGCTATCTGCATGAGCTATCTCCTACTCCCTATGGTAATAGTTTTGCTTTTCTCTACGGTAGCCTCGTGTATTCGGCGTATTGACCGGGCGCTTCCTCATGTGCTCATGATTTTAGGCTCGTTGGCACTACTTCTTGGATTTCGGATTAAGATGCCGTACGCATCCAATAGTGATTTTCGCTACATTCTCCACATCCTGCCGGCATGCCTCTGTTTGGCAAATGGGATTGCCGATAGCAATGCAAGATCCCTCAGAGTTCTTCAATCGCTCTCCTGCCTACTGTTGCTCGCTTTCCTGGGGATGTCGACTGCCTTCTTTGGATACGTGGCGATGTCGGAGCTCTAGTGCCAGAGATACGTTAAAAAAATCGCGCAAAGAGTAGTAAAAAGCAGGCAAAGATACGTGCCCACGGTCTTAAAGTTTGGGCGTGAATGTTCAACGCCCTTGACTACAAAATAAGCCACCGGAAGGGCCAAAAATACCGTATAGCGGAAGTCAGCTAGTCCGCCGTTCGCATGTGCCAGTCGAATAAGCACCTTCGATAAGCAGCCGCACAAAAGCACACTCCACCAGACGGCAGATTCTCGCCAATTGCACTTTATCTCGCGGTACAGCCCCCACACTCCTAACAGTAGAAGTTGCAACGCGGCAAGCAACATGCCGCTCGATGCCCATGCTATGTGCGCTGGAAATTTGTATTCTCCAAAAAGGGCCGAGCGCAGCGTATATTCCCACATAAAACGTCTTCGCGCGTTGTCAGCCCACGGATCGTTATAAATAAATTCAAGCGTCTTTAGGGGATTGAGGACGGTAAAGCTGTAGAAATCATCTTTAGAGAAAAGAATAGGATTGTTGTTCTCGATATTTCCCACGACGTACTTTTGCCCCTCAAGATGACGAAGCCAGAGAAAGCCACCCAGGCTCACTGCCAATATAATAAGCGCCGTGCTCGCTTGGCGGAATTTTACGCCAATCTTCTCTCGATCATTAAGAAGGCAGAGGATGAAAAGCGGTCCGAGGATGCTCGCCGCGGTCATCTTCGTAAGGCAGGCCAATGCGGTAAAAAGGACTGCTCGTAGCCAATAGTGTTTGCCGTGCCCGTGCCACCACTGCGCAAGACTAAGAATACTGCAGAAAATAAGCAGCTGTGCGGGTGGGTCATTGTGAATGCGTGCACACTGAAAGACTGCACCCGGAAGGAATGCTATCAGGCCAACAAAGAGTAGTCTGAGCCATCTCCTCCGTACCTCGGGGAGAGCTACGCACGAGATCGCTCCCACTACCAGCAATGTTGTCGTGGAGATAACAAAGGATAATACCTGGGTAATCGGCAGCTCCATAGCTTGCGAGAGCCCAAGAGCAAGGCAAAACTTCATGAGGAGCGCACAGAGAAAGTAATACAGGGGCGGGTGAAAAAAGGCCTGACCATCCGCGAAATCGGGGATGCTCCAGTTCTGAAGGACCCAAGAGATATACTCGGTGTGAGCGTCAATGTCGTGCTGCCTCAGCGTGAGCGGCGTGCTCACTACGTAGGCAAAACGCCATAAACTTCCGAGTCCGAGAACCGCAGCCATACCCCAAAAATGAGGCTTGAGCTCGCCACGGAAGCGAATTGCTATACATAGAAGGGGAAGCACGAATAAGAGGAACGCGATGGCGACTATGAATCTATCGCTAAGAGATGGAAAGAGGATAAGTCCGACCCACCCACCTCTGTTGTTGAGACTCGTTGATAGGGTATTCTCTCCAGGTTGTAGGTACTCCCCAATATCAATCGGTGCAATTTGGAGATCTGTACAATCGAGCTTTGGGACGCTGATGTAGTGCCCATTAAGCAGTAGCTTTTTAAGGCAGGCGTCAACATAAAGGGAGAAGCGGCGCGGGTAGATGTTATGCAGTTGAAACTTCAGATCGAGGGAGAGCGTTCCCACATTCCACTCACGATAGAAGTCAGATGGGATTGAGGGGACGTCTTGCTCCTGGTCGTCAATGACCAGAGACGTCGTTTGCGGGATAAGATATAAGTACGCTGCGCCAGCGAGGACACTACAAAGCACTACGGCTAGCGAGTACCAACGAAGCTGCTTAAGGGAGTCCATGCTCTTGTTCTGCCTATCGTAGCTTAGCGGGCGTGCGCTGCCGCCCTCTCATTGAGAAAAAATATGCGACTACGGATGAAACTGTAAATCAACCCAGTCCGCATGGTCGCTTGTAATATTGTCATGGTCGTTGGTAACGAAAAGATGGACCACTTTAAGGCCTTTCAGTGGAATATCAAAGCGCTTCACCGGGTCGCCCCCAGCGAGAGACCCGGAATCAAAGAGCTCCTCACCCTCGACCTCAATTTTGCACTCGATTGACCCCTTGCCGTCCTGTTCCTGGTCCACTCCACAGCCGCCGGTAAGGCGGCTGAAGCTCTTTTTGGGGCTAAGTATTATCTCAGAAACCGCATGCGTTCCCAGTCCTTGCTTAAACGTCTCGTCCCCGATGCGTAGCTCATTTCCCTGAACCGACCTATCATAACGCAGATCCCCCCAACCCTGACTAATCAGTATGACCTCAAAATCGGCATTGTGCTGTGAGAACAGATGAAGGCCGGCTCCCCCGACAACAAACAACGCCAAGAGAGATAGGGCGACATGTACCACCCGTTTCTGGTACCAGTTGATGACGCCGCAACGCTTTTTTAGTCGGGCACGACAACGGGTTAAGCTGTTTGCTAGAATATCGAGCTGCTGGTTAAGCTCCTCCTCCCTAAGTGAAAGCTCCGAGCCTGCGGTGAGTGATGTCGAGTACCAATTCTCGAGTGCCACAAGTCCCTTGCGCCATTGCTCCGTTGAAACGTCGCCTAAGCAAAAGGGCACGTCCGTAAACTCAACACTATTTGTTACAGACTCAGGTAGTGGCGAGATCTCCTGCTCCTGGACATAGATCTGGGCGAGTAGGTACCATGCACGCCAAAGGTGAAGCGCAACCTGTCGCCGTCTCCCTTCTATTTCAAGCGAAAGAATCTCCGCCGCGCGGAGCTCGAGCGCGACCTCCTCGCAGGCTGCGAGTAGCTCTCGTGGCAAAAACTCTCTATCTTTATCCTCGTGCATGAGCACCTACCTCACCCTTAAGGCCTTCTCCGATACATACCAAAGTCGGGCTATTAATTGCTCAACGGAAATGCCAAAAATTTAGTTCTACTGCACCCCCGGCAGTATAAGTCCCAGAGGGGGAACCACGCACGCGCAGCCACTTCGTTGCGCGATAACCGTTGGTAGTATGAGAGCGGACTATAAAATATGAAGCAGGTAATTACAAGGATGCTCACCACACGCAGGAACTTAGTTTGACGGTCTAGCGAGAAATCAAAAGGCCCGATCCGCGAAATCTGCGAGAGTACCGTGGCAAAGAGAATCATGCCGAGAATAAGAGGAATGAGGTAGTGATAGAGATACATTACCCGCGGGACTGCCAACATAGCTCCCATATAGCCCCAATAAAGCATAAGAAAGATCAAAAGAGCTCCGCGGTGAGGCAGTTTCTTCCACAACCCAAAACAGACCGCGCCGAAAAGTAGAGCGCTTGAGGTGAGCACCCCAACGAGAGAACAGAGCCACACCATCGGATTTACCTGAAGATAGATATAGCGCGAGGTGTAGTATTCGTCTTCATCTTCCGCATGATAAGGAATAGTACGCGCCCCAAGCGGCCAAAAATAAGGAGGGCTTCCCATCTCTGACCCGCCGCACAAATTAACCACCGGCAGCCCCAGATTGTAGTTAGCGAAGAAGTGAAGCGCTTCGGCGTACATGATCGGCAGGTTCTCGATCTGGTCGCTCTCGTGGCGCACGAGCAGCTCTTGCGTCGCTGGCCTTGTATCTAAGAATCCGATGGATTTTAGCTCTGGGTTAACGGAGGTTGCAATGAAAAAATGGGTATACCAAACTGCCGCATAGACCAAGAAGAACGCGGACCCACAGACAACGGATGGACCAAGTATTCCGGCCCTTTTGCGCCGCAAGCACCAGAGCAGTGCGCCTGCTCCGGGCAGCAGAAAGAGTGAGGTTACCTTAGTAGCAAGGGCTAAGGCAAAAGCGCAACCTAGGCGCGCCGCCCAATGAATTTGCGCCTTGCGACTGACACTTTGACATAGCGCTAGCCCGCAAAGGAGGGTTGCAATAACGAAGCAGATCTGGGTCGACTCAAGCACCGCGATGCGGCTTTGAACGATTAAGGCATTGTCGAAAACATAGAGGAAGGTCAGGAGGATGGCCCACTCGCATCTGTGGAATAATCGCAGGAATAGCTCATACAATAGCAGCGCTGCGAGAACCGCAAAAACTACCGGGAATAATCGGTATCCGACAAATGAAAACTCGCCAGCATAGTCTTCGTTGGCAAGTACGGAGAGGAAGTGATCATTGCGCGGGTTGGCGCGAAGCAAAACCTCCCCAGCTGCGATCACGAGCTTCCCCAGTGGTGGGTGAAGCTCCATAAAATAGGTGCCGTTTAAATACTTCTCAGCGCTGGCGATATGGTAGGCCTCGTCCCAGATAAAAAAAGAGGGCTCCCAATAGTCCACGGCGTAGGTGATTAGAGCGAATATGGCGATGAGATAGCCACCTGCGCGAGGAGATAAACACGAGACGCTCAGCTTTGAGAGCGTCGCCTCTGCGTTTGAAAACCATAATTTGAGTTTATATTTAGCCACCTGGCCACACCCCGTTCATGCAATATTAACTTTCGTAGATTTGCACACCTACGCCCCCAAATGGAATCCCCCTAAGACTTAGTGTGAAGCCTAGCCAAACACATTTGAAATTTTGAGAATAACCAACAGCTTCCGATGAGATACGAGCATTCAAGACATTTTGGACAAACCTTCGGTTTGACTCTGTTTCTTTAAATGTGTTTGGCTATGTTGTCCCTCCGGGGGTAGAAACTTCTTGCCCGCCTATTTGTTCGACTGCTTTTGTGCAACAAACGGGCAAGAAGTATCTAATTAGTTAGTTTCTATGTAACTGCTTAATAAC
>CAIXSY010000104.1 GCA_903922175.1 uncultured delta proteobacterium
GGAAGGGCGTGGGCGCGGGACGAAAGCTGACCAGAAAAGATTCTTCCATATGGCCTTTGGGTCGGTCAGAGAGTGTCAGGCTATTCTGGACATTAGCCCTGAGCGAGGGAGCTTGCGACCGAGTCGAAAGGAGCCGAATGCTGATGCCATCCAGTTAGCTGACGTAGTGGCCGCTAACGTCTATTGCCTCATCAGGAGTTTTCCCCTTCGCTCGGCCTTCCGCCTTCGCTCGGCCTCGCGGCCGAAGCTATGGCGAGACAGGCTGCGGCCGATGCTTCCTACTTCGCCTTGCCTCGCGGCAAGTGCTACGTAAGACAAGACGGGGGACAAGACGGCTAAAGCCGTGGGCTGTGGCCGAAGGCTGCAGCTGCATCAGATGCAGTCAGCAGAAAGCTGCCAGTTATCTGAAAGCAGATTACAGAAGGCAGGTAGCAGACAGGCGGCACTAGTCTTGTCTCTTCCGCGCGAATGCGCGGGCCGGTTCAACTGTATTATCCTGCCAGACAATCAAGTAGTTACAGGTAGTTATGCCAGCTCCTATCCGTCAGGACAGGAGCTCCCCTAGGGGTTTCCCTACATTTTCCTGCATCCCTCTTTTCATGATCCTGCATCTTAACATCCTAGAGGCTGAAGTCGGGCCCGAAAAAGGAATCTTCACAAGACAATCAAGGACTGATTGAGGTGGCTATGAATAGTATAATTTTGTTGGCTAACGAGAGCACGGACGCAGCGATCCTAGAGGCTTTAAGCTCGATCAATAAGCAGGCCGGTACTGAGGCGATCATCGTCGCCGCTCGACAGCCGGCAGGCTTTCCAGCCAGCGCCAAATTCATCTCCTCAGCGCTGAGCAATATTAGTGACGCTATTAGCCGAGCCATCAAAGCCGCTTCGGGAGGCACACTGCTGCTCATCGATGGACGCTGCTCATGGCAAAGTGCCTCACTACAACAGATCCTTGCCGAAGGTAATAAAGGCAGCGGGTTAACTTGGTTTCCCGTGACAAGCGGCGCAGAATCAATAACCCTTTCTAAAGGTTCGGCACAGGGGATCCTACACACGATCACCAACTCAGCTAACATACCCGCCGTGTGCGTCGCTGTTAAAGCTTCGCTTGTAGCGCACCTGGAATTGCCGCAAAGTGGCTGCACCACGGAGACGATCAGTCACCTGATTACCCAGCTGCTCACCTCCGGCGCCCCCGTGCAGCGCGCAGCGATTACGCTAGAGGCACCAGCCCAAACCTGTAACTTAAGCGATGCGGCACGCGCACGCATCCTTAAAGCGTTGATCGCCTCGGCCAACGTCGAAGATCTGTTTCCTAATCATGACTGGAAAAATAACGATAAAGAGAGTGCCGCTGCCTCGTACCACACGTTGGCCGCCCTCTTCATTCGCCTCGGTGATGACGCTTCGGCAGAGGAGTGTTTACAGCTCTCCGATGGTCTTGAAGACAGCCCAAGATCGCTGGCGCTCAAAGGTATCCTTGCCCGCGAACGGGGTGAGATCCTCGGCGCTGTGGCCAACATGGTTTCAAGCCTCCAGCAGTACGAGATCCGTAAGAAGGAGAACGCCGATCACTATTCGCGCTTCAACCCGCACAACATTGAGGTGATCAACGAGAGCCTCAATGCCGGGTTACAGGCGCTCAACAAGCGCGAGAATGAAGTTGCCCTGAACTGCTTCACTGAAGCCGTCTTCAACTTCGATCCGTTCTATTCCCAGCTGGGGATGGATCGCGCGCGAGAGATCTAGCGAGTCTCTGCCTCAGACCGACGAGCGTTGATCTGTAATCTGTTTTCTCCGTCTCTCGCCGCAAGGTGTTTCACCAACCTCCAGACCTCGGCTCGGCGAGAGCCGAGACGGGAGAGATCTGCTGGCAGCTTTCCGCTGACTGCATCTGATGCAGCTGCAGCTTTCGACCGCAGCCTGTCTCGCCATAGCTTCGGCCGCACTTGTCCCACGAAGCACTGGCCGCAAGGCCAGGCGAAGTGGGAAGGCCGAGCGAAGGCGCAAGGCCGAGCGAAGGGGGAAACTCCTGATGAGGCAATAGACGTTAGCGGCCACAACGTCAGCTAACTTTACGGCATCAGCACTCGGCTCCCTTCGACTCGGTCGCAAGCTCCCTCGCTCAGGGCTAATGTCCCGAATATAAAATTCGTAAACGTTTCACGTCCACGTAATTCCCGTGGATCGTACGAGTCCCAATTCACTAGACTCTCACCAACATCATCAGAGGAGCGTAATCCCCTCGGTCAGCCTGCCGAAGGGCATCAATATAGTTTTTTCTCACGTCACCTTCGGCCATGAGGTTTTCCACCCCCCACGTGAAGGCATCGCGCTTATGGTAAATGAGAAGGAGATCACATGCTATTCGCGCCAGTCGTCCATTTCCATTAACAAAGGGGTGTATCGAAACCAACCGATGGTGAAACCGAACGCCGATCTCGTCCCATGCATAGGTTTTATTTTTTATCCAATACTGGACATCCTCGCATAATTTAGGAAGCTCCTGAGCTATCTGATGTGAGGCAATACCAAGATTCTTCTCCGAAACTCTCTGCGTACCCGCCCACTCCCATACTTTTCCAAAAAGTTCCTTGTGGAGCCGAAACAATCCAGAATAGGTGAGCAGCTCCCGTCGTAACAGTCTGCTTTTTTCAGCCCACTCAATCCCAAGTCTTATGTTCGCTTTTTCAAGCTCATTCAATTCACCTTGGGTACGCACCGACGGAATGAGCCCATCAAGTTCATGAGCATCGAGTGGTGTCGCACCGATGGGATATTCTAACTTCACTCCTTAGCCCAAACATTCTTATACAATTTCAAAATCTCATATGCCCTTCTCGCAGACTTAACGCTGCCTTCGCCTTGTCCCTCAAGACGCATATGATGTTCCAATTTTTTTTCATTCTGGTTGTAAAGTATCTCGGCTCTCTCAAAGAGCTCAGCTTCGAGACCCTTCTTAGGTACAAGGAAGTAATGCAAATCACATTCGAGGGCATGCGCAATTTTTTCTAGCGACTGCAGTGTAATTGCTTTTTCCCTTTCTGATCTTTCGAAATTGCTCGCTACGCTCTGAGCAACTCCGATTCGACGAGCGAGTTGAGCCGTTGTCATCAAAAGAAGGGAACGTACTTCTGCAATCCACCCCTTTTTTGGACAAGTCGGAAGTCGCCCCTTTAACTCTGTGAATGTTTGGTCCAATTGAGAGCGCCGATGGTGCTTTATGTCTTCCTCATCCTTCATAATAATAGTCTATATGATATTATTTAAAATAGTTCAATAGCTTAAAACAGATATAACTAAATAATATAATATACTATAAGATATTTTAATCTCATATCCTGTTAGTAGCAGGCTGTTAAAGTGCATACATTCAATATGTTATACCGTCCGCCAAAAGTCTTGGCGGACCTCCGAATAGCGTGGGCGGCCGGAGCGCCGCGCTCGGTCTACCCTTTTTTTGCACCATGTTACAGCTA
>CAIXSY010000105.1 GCA_903922175.1 uncultured delta proteobacterium
CGCCTGGAATGTGCTTGTGCATAATCTCTGGGTGCTCGCACGCCTGCCGCTGGCGCGGCAGCTGCCTCAGGCTCTCGCAGCTTAAGGCGAATATTTAAACTAACTTCGCTGACTCACGGCGGTCGTGTATCCATTCACTTGAAAAACTGACCGCGACGGCGGCGCCTGCCGTCAGCTTTGTCCTGCTGGGGGCAATTTATTAATTTCTTGCCGCTTTTCGTTCTCCAGAAAAGTAGCTTTTCGAAAACAGGGTCTTTCCGGACAGGCTCTAGCTACGTTGCGTGATGATATCTATGAACTTAAGAAATTGGGACTTATCGAGTTTACTGGCCACGGGCGGTCGGCGCAGTGGCGGCTCGTAAGACCGAGATAGCAGGAACTAGAATGAGTTGCTGTATGAGCTGGTATGAACTGGCGAACAAGTCCCCGAAATTGTTAACTTACTGATTTAGTTACGAAATAGTGTCTGTCTATAAAGTAAAACTTACGCCTATCAGCTGCCAAGCTGCACTCGACTAATTACCCGCGTTACCGCAATATCGGTGCGCCCCGTAGCAGGTGCACCACCAACAACAATAGCAGAGTTGAAGCCTGGAGCTAAGCTTTGAAGAGATCTGGCAACATGGCTACTGGACGGTTAAATAATTCACTAAATGGTATAGGGGCCTACCGACGAAGACAAATTTCTAAGTAATTCAGTAGGTTCTATACCATCTGAAAATCCGCGAATGGTATAGACGATGTTGTCAGCAGCTCATACCCGTCCGTACTTCAGGATCATCGCGCTTGTCCGATACACGACCGCATGCAGCATTGGCTTAGCTTTGATGAATATCCCTCTGCCAGCGCTGAATTTATTGAGAACGATGAAGATGATTTTTACAAAACGGACCAGCCTACTCAAAAGATGAAAAAGAAGAAGAAAAGTCGACGTAAGCAGCAGAAGCAGGCGCGCAAAAAGTGCCGTAGAAAGTGATTGAGACCGAAGGATACCGTTGTAAAAATAGCCAAGTTTCATGAAATGCGAGCATAAAACAGGCGTGAGCCTATAAATTATGCTACCACAGCCGAGCTGAGTTAAAGGCGAAGATCGCCCGGGGGGCTAAGCAAGCTGACAAAGGTGAACTAACCGACGGTCTAAAAGTATTCGAAAAACTCAAAAAAGGAGGCCTATCTCGCCGGATAAAGTCGTAGTGAAAAGACTCATATTCTTACCTATTCATATCTATTCTTATTCATGGTACACTAGACTCATACCATGTGGAGAATACCTCTATGAGTACTGTTACCATTTCCATACCCGACCAGTTGAAGCGCTTTATAAGCACCCAGATGCGCAAGAAGGGCTTTGATAACGTGAGCGAATACTTCCGCTCCCTCATCCGCGATGCGCAAGCCAAGGAAGCTGACGCGCGCCTGGAGTCTCTACTGCTTGAGGGCCTCGACTCTAGTGATATCGAGGTGTCTGACGGATTCTGGAAGGACCTAAAGGCGGATGCCAAGGCACTAGTTAAGAAACACGCACAGCGGAAGATAAAGAAGACTGCATGACCCGCCTAATTATAAAGTCGGTCGCGCGAGATGACGTCCTGCGCCAGGTACGCTACCTGCTGGAACAAGATGCCGTGCGCGCAGCCACCCGCTTCCCCAGCGCACTCCAAAAGGCACTGGAACGAATCGTCCAATTCCCGAGGATCGGAGCGCCGCGCAAGCTGCGCTCGGCCGAACTCAAGCACCTCCGTTCCTGGCCCATCCCCGGGTTCAAGTCAGTGCGGGTATACTATATCGCTACTCGATCTGTTGTGAGAGTGCTCCGCGTGCTGCACGACAGGCAGGATCTAAAACAGCTTCTTCTTAGAAACCAAGACAGCCTCAGATGACTGTAGAACCTGGCGAGTCCGGGCGGCCGAACTGTTGCGGCAATTGAGGCTCATCACTCGCAGTTGGAAACCACTACCGACTTGTCCTACGAAGCACCGGCCGCAGCTTGTCCCGCCAAAGCACTGGCCGCAAGGCCGGGCGTAGTAGGAAGCATAGTTGGAAGTCATTGACGGAAACGAAAGCAGTTCGGAAAACTTATTGGCAGGAAGCGGATCACTATCTGGCTAGCGAAACCGGTACTCGACCAAGTAAAGATAGAAGCCTACCGAAGCCGGGCAACACAACAAAGTGTGCTCGAATCACTGATTCAGCAGCGCTTTGATGAGCAGTCAATCGAGGACCGCGAGGCCCTCCTTATTCGCCATCTTTCGCGTGTCCGGAACCGGCTTGAAGTTATCGACCGCGAGGTGGAGATTTTGGCAGAGTTCCTCGGGATGCATCTTCGGATGTGACTTGCCTTAAATCCACCTCTTCCAGAGGAGGAAAGAGATACTGCTCTGCGTATGGCACAACAGCGATACGATCAGCTTATCCAGGCGCTCGGAAGACGCAGGGGCTCCGGCCAATCGGTTTTCACTGACCTGCCGCGGGAGGTGGTGGTGAAGAAAGAAGACTTCAATAATACGGACCCCGACCCCCAATCTCAGGGTTAGCACGAGTCTCTCCACTGGAGTAAGTCCTTAAAAAAAAGCGGGCAATTATAGGTAAATAGTGCTACTTTCACCTTCGTGTTATCAGTTGGGAGTTCAAGAACCGACGACGCACTGGAACATCGTAGTTTATGTCTACCCAGTGACCATCAAAATCATTTTTACCAGTGAAAGGACAAACTGGAATCAAACCATGATAACAAAAAAACTACTGCACTGCGGCTTCTCAGTGCTGGCTGCGGCCACGGCGCTTTATAGCGTCGCGACCAACGTTCAGGCGGCAGCCCCTTCGACAAGCTCACTGCAGGCAGGCTCAGGGCGAGGCAAGGAACCAGCCTCCGCAGAGGCTTCCCCATTCGCCAAGGCTTCGGGGGACAAGACAGCTGGCAAGCCCAACATCCTCTTCATTCTTGTGGATAACTTGGGTTATGGCGAAATCGGCAGCTACGGCGGCGGCGTCACACGCGGCGCGCCCACGCCACGCATCGATTCGCTGGCCAAGGATGGCGCGCGTTTCTTAAATATGAACATGGAGACGCAATGCACACCAAGTCGTTCCAGTCTCATGACGGGACGCTTCTCCATTCGTTCGGGCACCTATGCCGTGCCGCTTGGTGGCGTACCTGAAGGGCTGACGCAATGGGAAGTTACCATCGCAGAACCACTGTCGGCCGCAGGTTATGCGACGGCATTGCACGGCAAATGGCATCTTGGAAGCCATGACGGACGGCTGCCGAACGATCAAGGCTTCGACGAGTGGTACGGCATCCCGCGCACCACGGATGAATCGAGGTGGTCATCCTCTCCAGGTTGGTCGCCGGATATCGTGCCGCGGAAAAAGATCATGCAGGGCAAGAAGGGTGAAAAGAGCGTAGCCTTAAACGACTACGATATTGTGCAGCGCCGCCTCATAGACGTTGAAATCACCAAACGCCCAGTCGCGTTCATGGAGCGGCAGGCCAAGGCGGGTAAACCGTTCTTCATATATGCGTCGCTCACCCAGCCTCACCTACCCACTGAACCGAATCCGGCCTTCAAGGGCAGGACCGGCAATGGTAATTGGGCCGACATGCTGGCTGAGATGGACTCCAACGTCGGGCAGATGCTTGATGCCGTCGACAGACTCGGCATCGCAGAAAATACCATCGTAATTTTCACCAGCGACAATGGCACGGACCCGCGTGAAGAAAAACCCACCGCAGACACCTGGGTGGTTACTCCAATGTTGAGAATAGTGGGAGCGTTCAATGCCACCACGAAAGATGCCCCTCTCATCCCCATGGGTGAACCGGATCCCTACGTGCCGCGAAAATAAGCGTACTAATTAACTACCTAAAGGACACGACAATGAAAACAGTACTCGCAACCGTCGCAATTATTGCTATGTCGCAGATTGTGAGCGTTGGACCTACATGGGCAGCAGATGACGGTACTAGCTCTATTGGCCCCGTTCAGAATGCAAACCAAATTCTCCAAACGCCTGATTACAGAGGCGAGCTTGCCGACAGATCGACTTTAACTGGTAACTGGGGTGGTACGAGACAAGCATGGGCCAATAATGGCGTAACTTTCGATGTAAATCTCACGCAGGTCGCACAGAGTGTGGTCGCCGGGGGAATTGATACTGGATGGGAGTACTCGGGGCGCGGCGAAGCTACCATGAATCTTGATACGGCTAAGATGGGGCTTTGGCCCGGCGGCCTTTTCAGCGTTATGGGAGAAGGTAATTTCGGTACTCCACTTACCAAGAAAACAGGGGCAGTTCTGGGGAGCAATACCAACGACTTATTTCCCGAAGGCACTAATAGCTTCCTACTGCCGCAGGTAACTTTCACTCAGTTTTTATCGCCGGAGTTTGGAATAGCGCTCGGCAAGTTCGCCACCATAACCAGCACGTCCGGTGACATGAACGAGTTTGCCCACGGCAAAGGAAGCCAGCAGTTCCTTAATCCGGCCTTTAACTTTAATCCCGTCGTTACGCTGACCGTCCCCTACTCAACACTAGGCATGACCGCAATCATAGCACCGAGCAAAGAGTTGTTGATTTCTGCTGGTGTCGTCGATCCGCATGGCAAGCCAGACGCCGCCGGTTTCGATACTCTTTTTGAAAATGGAGCATCATTTGTGGCAGAAGGTCGGTACACCACCAACTTTTTTAGCAAGACGGGCCACCAGCTTCTAGGGGCGAGTTATTCCACAAGTCACTATGCGGACATGGATCAACGAGCCGCGAATTTGATCTTCCCGGGATTACCGGTTAAGCAAGCCGATAGCTCTTGGTCAGCATATTGGAATGCCGACCAGTATTTCTATCAACCAGATCCAAAGCTAGACAGAGGCGTCGGAGTATTTGCCCGTTTCGGTCTCTCCGATGGTCAGGCTAATCCGATTAAAGATTTCGCGAGTGCTGGTATCGGCGGTAAGGGCATAATTCCTTGCCGTGAGAATGATGGGTTTGGCCTGGGCTACTTTTACACCTGGATTGCTGATAACAGACTGACCTCACGTCTGAGCTTCGGAGATGCTCAAGGGCTTGAGGCCTATTATGAGATTGCAATTACACCAGCGCTACGACTCTCTCCGGACCTTCAGTGGATTCAACCGAGTCAGCAGCACGTGGCCTCCTCTTGGGTGACAGGTGTGAGGTTATATACGGTATTTTAAGGTAGTGACGAACCAGCGAATCCATCAAATAAAGAAATGACATAATTATGAAAAACACACCCCATAATCGAATATTCCTCAGCGTCGCATTGCTTGGTGTCTTGGCGTTAAGCCAAGTTACCGGCTGTTCATCCGAAACCTCGACAGCTTCCCAGGCCCGGACTAAGCTCGGCACGGTTCCGGAGTTTCATCCCGAGCTCGGGTTGGGCGCGCTGCAAGGCTATCTAGATCCTAAGGCACTCCCCAACAGCCTCGCGCTTATTCCGCGTCCACCCGCCCCAGGCTCGGCTGCCTTTGCTCACGACGAGGAGATCTCCCGTGGCACGTTCGCTTTGCGCAGCACATCGCGCTTCGCGTTGGCGGCGTCCGACTTCGATCTAAAACTGCCGCACTTTGTGAATGATTTCTCGTGCGCGCTTAACGCACAGATCACCAAGGAGAACGCCCCATATCTATATACGTTATTGTCTCGCTCGTTTAGCGATATCGGTATTTCAACCTACGCCGCGAAGAACTACTACAAACGCGCGCGTCCTTTCCAGCAGAATGGCCAACCACTCGCCGCTCCGGAAGCGCGAGCTTTTCTAGAAAAGGATCCTTCTTACCCTTCGGGGCACACCGCCCTCGGTTGGGGATTCGGGCTGATCTTAAGCGAGATTGCGCCGGATCGTGCTGATGAGATTCTTGCCCGCGGTCGAGCATTCGGCGAGAGCCGCTTGGTCTGTAACCATCATTGGTATAGTGATCTAGTTTGGGGCCGATTCATGGGCGCCGCAACTGTGGCGCGCTTACATGCCGATCCCACGTTTAGCGCCGATCTCGATGCCGCCAAGGCCGAATTCGCTGCGGTTCGCGCCAAGGGCGTGCCGCCGAGCGGCGATTGTAAGGCGGAGGCCGCAGCGCTGGATCTTGGATTCCAGGCCAATGACGTGACTGCTATTGATATCCTCCTAGAGCCAGACGCTACGATGCTTCAGCATTCCGAGGCCAACAATGCTCGACTTCTCAAAGTCTTTCCTAAGGGGTTCGCCCTGGATGCGACGCACCGTCCGCACATCACCATGATCCAGCGCTTCGTCCGCACGGCGGATCTCGACAAAGTCTATGCCGCTGCCAACAAGGTTCTGGCCCGCACCAACGTAACCGGGATGAAGCTTGAAGCTTTCAAATACTACTACATCCCAAGCAAGGAAATTGGCCTTGCCGGCATTGTGGTCAAGCCGACACCGGAATTGCTCAAGCTACAGGCCGACCTGATCGCTGCAGTAGCCTCGCACACAGTGAAGACCGGCGACTCCTCAGCTTTCGTCACCACTCCCAACGATCCGATGATTGACCCGTTCTTAATCGGCTACGTTTCCGCGTTTGTTCCGAAGGGTTCCGGCAAGAATTTCAATCCACACGTCACCACCGGCGTTGCCTCACGGGAATACCTCGACCAAATGCTGGCCGAACCATTTGAACCGTTTATCTTTTCGCCTGCAAGCGCGGCCGTTTACCAGTTAGGCCAGTTCGGCACTGCAGCAAAGAAACTCAAAGAGCTGCAAGATCTCTTTTGGAAGGCAGCTGAAAAATACAATGTGCTGCCGATCAAAAATAGCAGGGTTAACAGCTTTGATGTGAGCCTCCGGCCTAGCCTGACTCGCGGGCAGGACGAATTTACCTACTACCCCGGCATCGTGCGCATCCCCGAGGTTGCCGCGCTGGACCACCTATGACGCGAAAGTGTTCGGCGTCAAACTGCCCACGGACGTGCCGTCCAGTATCCAAGACCGCGCCTACACCTCGGCGATCATCTGCGGATAAATGTCGTGGGAGCAGTTGCCCCTGTACGTGGTGATTTCTTCTCACTGATTATCCCCTACGCCGACACGGAGGTTTTTAGGTCTTTATTAACCAGCTTGCTGAATACACGAAACACAGCACAAAACGGACCGTGCGCATGCACGTGCACGGGAAAACTGAGGCAAAGCCTCCCAAGTCCTACCCCGCTCGAAACTCAGCCAATCCCTTCTTAAGATCAAAGTAGGTATACGGCTGCTCCGCAGCGCGCTCGGTCGGGCTTTTGGCATTACTCACCCAGAATTTGCGCTCGGCGGCGTCGTAGATCACATTTTGAAAATTAGACGGCATCGCCAGCGCCGGAATTACTGAGTCCATCAACAGTTGAGGAGTGAACTTTCCACGATCGGCTCCGAGGGTCTCAATCATCTTATCCTGGTAGTGTCCACCATAGAGAATATTCTCTATTCCAGGAAGCTGAATCTTGCCATCGCTAATTGCCTGACCGGGGGAAAAAACCAAAAAGCGCGAACGATCACGCACATACAGTTCGGCCTGTGAAGTCTTTCCGTCACTCATCATGAAAACGTAGGAATTGGTGCCGGGACTGCTCTGGATTATCTGGCGCACATCCTTGAGGTTTTTGGCCTGAGCGAGCACGTCACGCAACATGAATGGCATCGGCTCTCCGCGCATCGTTTCGCCCGGGGGATCGCCGTAACCCATCTCACCAAGCGTGATCCCCTCTTCGTTCATCCCCGAAATAGCTCCGATAAATCCAACCCAGGTAATATTGGCGTAGGCCTGGCCGTTGTCGGGCACATGCACCTGAATCAGCGGATATTTATGCAGCTTAGAAACTCGGTGCAGCCCCCAATCCAGGACACGTACGGTATAGGTATGTCCATCGGCGGTTGCCCCTTTTTGCAGACAGAAGTTGCTGCAGTTCGTCCCGAGCTCCCCGTCCATCATCCGCTTAACGACCTGCTTAATGTGCCTTTTGCCACCCCACTCACCGATCTCAGGCAAGGCATGAATTGCGTGAATAACATGGAGCGGCATCTTACTTCCGTGTGCGAGTCCATGCATCTCTTCGAGATAGGCAGCGGGAATAAATGGCGACATACGTTCGTAGGCTTCAGAGAAAAGCTCTTCAAGTCTAAATTTATTCAGTGCCTGTTGGTAAAGATAACCGATATTAGTGTTAATCTCCTCACGCAGAAGCTTGCCGTGTTGATAGCCACGCTCATAGGGTGTGCCGCGTAGGTAAATTACCCTGACTCGCTTGTCGTCTGTCCACACCAACTTGGCCCGAGAGACAATCTCCTGCTCCTGCTCAGGCGACTCGATTATGTCGCTGCGAATAAAAACACTCATCGGATCGATACGGCTCAGGGCGCAGCCTGCCGCGAAAACTGGAAGAGAGGCTGACAAAAGCTTAATAAATTCTCGACGCTGCATAGGCTACTCCTTGGGCAAACTATCGATAAACGATGCTTCGGCGATCTCTCTGTACTTAGTATAGCATGCGCCGCAGGAAGCTGGGGAGGATATGTATAAGCGGTACAGGTGCAATTGCTCGACAAGTCAGGGTAAAACTACAGTACGCGTGCTCCTGGCCTGTGGTGAGCTTGTCTAACGTTCCAGATCGAGGTAACTAGCCGATTTAGCACACTCTTCGACCACGACTACGTAAATACTCAATAATTCCGAAGGACCCTAAATCTTAAACGTTCAAGTGCAAGTTCAAGCAAGGTCCTGTTACCCGGGGTTATTGAGCAGTTACCCAAACCACTGGGTAAGCAGTTGTAGTACCAAGGAAACTAGCCATGTCCTCTGAACGAATCGCGGGGAGAGTGAAAGGTCATAGACTGCGTGCGTTCTTCTCGCACTCGTTCCCCGACCGCCAGCGATTCGCAGGCGGCCTCGTAGCGAGCTACCCATGCCGGCCTAGTCGCACTTGCGCTTTGGCTATCGGAGGTCCTCTGTGCAGACCGATCACTTTCAACCTCCCTAGCCCATATTCTAAGTAAATTACAAAAGGCGTAGTGCCTAGGATGCTTAGGGTGAGGAGCTTCGCCTAGCTCCAACGCCAGCTCCCTACCCAATCCATCTCGAACACGCCTTGAACAGGTGGCCGCATCGGTCCTTTTTAAATTAAGCTGCTCAGGAGCGCGGGCCGAGACGAGGGCAAGTAAGCGTTGTACTCGAATATGCAGATCGCCCTGTGCGATCTTTAATGGAGAGCCATTAAAGGTAGGAAGTGTCGCAACTTCTGAATCCAGGGCGAAGATCAACGCCACAGTCCTCAAATATCTAAGCTCCTCACGAGAGCGGCGGGGAGCGCGCGCGCTTAGGGATGCGGAAGGAGAAACATCTGGTCCCGAATAAGCACAGTTGAGCGGCGCTGCACGCGGGTCACCTCGTGAAGCAAGTTTAGTGCCCGATCCATTCTTCGGATTAGGCAGACCCTTTTTTAGTGTTGGGGCGAGCATATCCCGTCACCTAAATGTGCAGAAAAGAACTTAGCTGTCTATTAATCAGGCTAGTTGCAGCCCTTGTCAATCCCCAATCCCGAGCTTTCCTTACTGGCCTCTCACCACTGGACAACCAGCGGAGAGACCTGCACCGGATCTTTGGAGGTAGGGCGCAAGAATTATTTTTAACGCGAAGGTACGAAAAACACCCTAGTACAGGGTAGCCTCGATAGATAATCCCGTTGCTAAGGCAGGGCGCTTTGACCACGGCTGCATGGCTCTCGACCCACCAACTACCGACGAGAAGCGCGAACTCGCCGCAGTTGTTGTGGCTCTTCTGCAAAAACCTACGCCGCCCCGCCATTGCCCTGGTCCCCATCCTTCATCACAAAGCGTGCCGAAAGCATAGCTACTGGCCGAGCCAGGCCAGCCTTCTCGACTGACGCCAGAACCTCTTTGAAGTCTTTGTATGCGGCTGGCGCCTCATCGATCGGGTAGGTTCGGCAGTTGCTAAGAATGTCTCCCCTTTCGAGCTGCGCATCGACCTCCTTTTGCACAAGCTCTCTGGTTGCACGCGAACGGCTCATGGCACGCCCGGCCCCATGGTTGACGCTATAGCAGCTTACAGCGGCACCTTCGTTCGCCACCATAATAGCCGAGCCCGCAGCAGGGTTTCCCGGCAGCAATATCGGATGTCCAGTCGTTTCGTAACGGCCACCTTTAAGCGCATAATGGCCCGCCGGAAAGGCACGCGTGGCGCCTTTACGATGTACCCAACTAAGCTTGTTACCGACGACCTCTTGGCGGGCGATATTGTGGCTAATAAAGTACACGAGATCTCCCTTCACGCCAGGAAATACCTGCTGGAAAGCTTCAAGCACGAGTGCGTTAATCAGCAGGTGATTGAGCGTGGCAAAATTGCAGCCAAGCGCCAGATCGTCAAGGTAGTTGTCAGCTTCAACTGTTCCCAAAGGCGCATAGACGAGCTCTTTGTCCCCACCAGGAAGCGGAATGCCCCAGGTGGCAAACCTCTCCTGCAACGTTCTAAACTGCTGCTGGGCAAGAAAATAGCCGAAACCACGCGAGCCACAGTGCGACAAGAAAGCTATCTTCCCATCGGCCAAACCAAAGGCATCGGCGATAGGCGCTTCGCTTTTTTCTACGTGGACGACATTGGCTTCGCCAAAATGGTTTCCTCCGCCATAAGACCCGAGCTGCTGCAGCTTCGAATGCAGAAACTCCGCTCCGCGTTCGCGCTCATGCAGGTCAAAACGCACCTGTAGCGCGTCTTGCGTTTGGTCGTGACCAAGGTGTGCGGCGTCTTCACAAGCCAGTGGCCAGTGGCGCGGGATGCCCAGGGCATCACACACTGCCGGTGACGCCCCCTCAGTCACCACACGTCGTCCGTTCACATAGTCTACGTGGCGCGATCTCTTAACTGAGCGCTGTCCCTTACCAGCACCGGTAGGCAGGCGCTCAAGCAAGGCATTAATTACAGCACGTCGTATCTCCCGGCTTTTCAACTCAGCCTCAGGCAGGTCCATCTGCAGTAAGCTCATCGAGCATTTAATATCGACGCCGACGGGGCCGGGATAGATATGTGTCGGCGAAACCATCACACAGCCGACGGGAGCACCGTATCCTGCATGGGCGTCGGGATTAAGGACGAGTTCAGTAACGCCGGGAGCAAGACGGCTATTGATCGCCTGGATCAAACACTTTTCATCAAAAGAATTGCGAATCGCCTCCGTTCCGATGACCGTGATCGGCTTTACCGTCGAATCAGGCACGGGAAGAATCCCGCTGGCTTCGCTCGTTGCAATAATGTTGTTCATAATCTTTCTCTCTTGTGACGTATAAAATAAAATGTAACTACTCGCCCCCTCGTCAAGCTGTGCGTATATTTTTAACAAAATGACCATTTCTAGAACCAATGACGCTGACGTCCAAGGTCTAACGCCGGATGTCTAACGTCGACGTTTTACGTCCGGCGTAAGACGTTTGACGTCAGCGTTAGCCGATGAGGGGCGAGCAGTTACAATAAAATCTCCGCCCCTCGGGGCCGCTCGATGCCCATCGTTACCGAAGAGCATCGAGCGGGGAGCGGGCATTACTCCTCCAATGATACCATGCCCTTCATTACACCTTTCAGGCCGTCATAGACGGTCAGCTTTCCAACCTTATCGCTGATCCGCTCAACCGCCTCCAACTCCTTCAGACGCATCAGCACAGGGTTATTCTCAATCATCTTCGCTGTGTTGAGCAACGAGCGCGTTGCCGCCACCTCTTCACGACGACGAATATTTTGTGCCTGCGCAGCTTTCTCGATTGCTCTACCGATTGAGCTACAATGGTGACCGTCGCTACGACGCGGAACGAGATAGAGATATAGGTCAAAGACCGCCCCTCCTCGCCGCCCGGCCTTGCCGAAGCCAGTCGTCAGCAAACTGTCGAGACTATCTAAAGCACGATGCGTGCCAACACCTAACTAACTGTAATGGCTAACTTTTGCAGAACTTCAGATTCTTTCTGGTATATTTTTAAAGCTAGATATATCATTACATATATGAACAAAGTTGCTTTCGGATTTTTGGGCAGTAAGCTCGACGCTATGGGGGGCTTCAGTGAAAAGCGCCACAAGGCCTGGCGCCCCTCCGTCTCATTGGCCCTGGATAAGGCACTGGGATTATCGCGCCTTGAGCTCTGGTATAGCCCACGCTTTTTGCGGCTGGCGCGGATGATTAAGGAGGATATCGAAGGCAGCGAAGCCAAGACGAGCGTCGTGCTGCGTGAGGCGAACATACGCGACCCATGGAACTTTGAAGAGGTTTACAGCTTTCTCTTCGATTTTTGCAACCACTACCCCTTTAATCCTGAAGAAGAGGAGTATTACGTACACCTCACCACGGGTACTCACGTGGCCCAAATCTGTCTCTTCCTGCTTACGGAGACACGCCATTTTCCGGGTAAGCTTGTGCAGACCAGTCCACGCGCAGAAGCGCAGCATGAGTCAGTCTCCGTGATCGACCTCGATCTCTCGCGCTATGACAAGCTGGCACAGCGATTCGAACAGAAGTTGGGCGACGATCTGCAGATCCTTAAAGCTGGAATTAATACGCGCAACCGGGCCTTCAACGATCTTATCGCCGAGATCGAGCTCGTCGCCCGATCGAGCACTGAGCCGATCCTACTCCTCGGTCCAACCGGCGCTGGCAAGTCACATCTCGCTAAACAGATCTACCTACTCAAACAATCACAGCATCGACTCGAAGGTTCATTCGTCGATCTTAACTGTGCTACGATTCGAGGCGAGCAGGCGATGTCGGCCCTGTTTGGACACGCCAAAGGAGCCTTTACCGGCGCTGTCGGCAAACGCGACGGCTTACTTAAAAAGGCGCACAAGGGGCTTCTGTTTCTCGATGAGATAGGAGAGTTGGGACTTGACGAACAAGCCATGCTGCTTCGCGCGTTGGAAGAGAAGCGCTTTTTCCCCCTCGGAAGTGACAACGAAGAGCAGAGTGACTTTCAGCTGATTGCGGGGACTAATCGAAATCTGCTTGAGGGGGTAGCAGATGGAAGCTTTCGCGAAGACCTCCTGCGGCGAATTAACACCTGGAGTTTTACCCTACCGTCTCTAAGCGAACGCCCCGAGGATATCGAGCCAAATCTCGAGTTTGAGTTACGCAAGTTCGAGGAGCGCGCGGGGCGAAGAATTACCTTTAGCTCAGAAGCCAAAACAGCATACCTTGAGTTTGCCCTTAGTCCGAGCGCATCATGGCTGGGCAATTTTCGAGACCTTAACGCCTCGGTAACGCGAATGGCAACGCTTGCACCGCAGGGGCGCATCACCGTCGAAATTGTGAATCACGAAATTGCACGCCTGCACAGCTCGTGGGGAGCAGATACCCCAGCACGTAGCGAGCAGACGCCCGTTGACAGCATCCTCCACAACGCGGGCGTTTTACCGGAGAACGTCGACCTCTTTGAGCGACCGCAGTTAGCCCAGGTTATCCGCACTCTCAAAAGCTCAGCCTCCATAGCCGAAGCCGGGCGAACCTTGTTTGCCGTCACACGACGCCAACGCGCGCAGTTTAATGACTCCGATCGCTTGCGCAAGTATCTGGCTCGGTTTGGGATTGAGGCCAAGAGGATCGTTGGTGGCGACTAATTGGTCTGCATTTTTCAAAACAGCTCGTCAAGTATGGGTTTCTTGTGCTGGGATCAGGCACCATCTCAGGAAGGTATGCCACGTGAGCGGAGGCTAGACATCTTTCGATGCTAGCAGGAACCGCTATTCATGTAGTACAATACAGTACAGATGAGATCCAAAGGCGTTATAATTGCTGCTATCCTGTTATTTTGCGCTGCGCCCTGTCTTGCGACTGCGGCGGAATTGGCGCGCTTGCCGTACCTTCAGAGCCCTACGTCGAACTCCATACGCATTGCCTGGTATACCAGTATAGACGAGACTACAACTCTCAGCTACCGCCTTGCCAATAGCTCTACTGCTCCCTGGCGACGCGTAAGACCAACAAGGAACGAATTGCAGCATTCTGTCAATCTCTCCCCGTTGCTTCCAGATACGCGTTACAGCTATCGAGTGCTTGATGCCTCAGGACAGCGACTAGCTCAGTCAACCTTCAGCACAGCACCTCGGCGCGGCGTGGGTAAAACGATTCGCTTTGCCGTCATCGGAGACTCAGGCACAGGCAGCACCGCCCAGTACCGAGTCGCGATTCAAATGCAGTTGTGGCGCCCCAACCTACTGATCCATACCGGCGATCTGGTATATCCGGCCGGAGAAGAAAAAGACTACACGGCTAATTTCTTCCTGCCCTATCTTAGTATTCTTCCGCGAATACCACTCATGCCCTCAATCGGAAATCACGACGCCATGCACGTTGATGATTATTTAAGCGTATTCTTACCACCAAGTGAAAGCTCAAAGAGCGCCACGAAGCGCTACTACTCCTTCAACTACGGCAATGCGCACGTTGTCGCCTTAGATAGCACCCTCCCCCTCACCAGCGATAGCACTCAGCGTCACTGGCTCGAAGCTGACCTCACCAAGAGCACGACACGATCGCAGCGTTGGCGCATTGTCTTTTTTCACCATCCGCCTTTTAGTGCCGGCCCTCATGGAGATACGACTACAATCCAAGAGGAACTCATCCCCCTTTTTGAACAACATGGCGTCGATGCGGTTTTTTCGGGACACGACCACGCCTATGAACGTACCGCGCGTTACAGCAGCACCGGAGATCCTCACACCTCGATACTCTACGTCGTTTCTGGCGGAGGAGGGGCCGATCTGTATGCCCAACTGGGACCGCACCCACTGATCACAAAATACGAGTCTCGTTATCACTTTGTTGGAATACGACTCAGTCGCTCCAGCCTCAATCTCCAAGCTATCGCGGATAATGGCACCGTACTCGATTCATTTCGGCTAGCAAAACCATAACCTGGAAAATTGGTTAGATTTTGGTCTGAATCGAGGCGCCAGGCTCAAGCCCGACCGAGACATTACTAGCTGTAAGTCGCCCGTCGCCGCTAGAGCTTCGACGTGGCCTGCACCATGCCTGTCACGCCGTAGCCTTGGCGAAGGTGGACAGGGAGGGCTTGAGTCTCACCACGAAGAGTCAGGGCAAAAGCTGATTAGTTAGAGCCTGTCCGGAAAGACCCTGTTTTCGAAAAGCTACTTTCCTTGAGGTGAAAATAGGCAAGAAATTAATAAAATCACCCGCGACGGGACGAAACAGACGGCAGCAGAGGCCGCCGC